>MNKP01000057.1 GCA_001920875.1 Acidobacteria bacterium 13_1_20CM_2_55_15 | reverse complement strand
AGGTCATTGCGGATGGTGACACTCCCGTTATTGCCCCCGATGGCGATCGCATTGCGTTCGTGCGGGACCGGCGGATTTGGTTTGTGCCGATCGACGGATCGAAGCAGCCGCAGCAAGCGTTCTATGCGCGCGGCTCGAGCGAATCACCGGCGTGGTCGCCCGATGGACGGACGCTGGCATTCGTCTCCAATCGAGGCGATCACAGCTTTATCGGATTGTTTAGTGGTACGGACCGGCCGATTCGCTTCATCGCTCCGTCGACGTCTCGCGATTCGTTACCGGCGTGGTCGGCGGACAGCCGGAAGATTGCATTCCTGCGGCAACCCGGCACGGGCGGTACGCCGCGCCCTCCGCTGGCTCGTGTGGATTTACCGTGGAAGATTCTGGTTGCGGACGTCGAATCGCTGAAAGCCGTCACCGCGGTCACGAGCGGGGATATGCCCGTGGATCCGATACTTCAGAATCCCGGCGGTATCGGGCTTCGCTGGGGGGCCGGGGATACGTTACTGTTCATGTCCTATCGCGACGGATTTCCCCACCTGTATTCGCTCGAACATCCCGGCTCGACCGGCAAACCTTTGTTGCTGACGCCGGGATCGTTCATGGTCGAGCAGATGACGCTAACTCCCGATCGCCGGTTCGTCATCTACAATGCGAACACGGGTCCGGATCGCAGCGATATGGATCGCCGCCACCTCTTCAAAGTGCCGGTCAATGCGGGGACACCCACGCCCCTCACGGCGGGCACCGGCATCGAATGGGCTCCCGTTGTCACTGCCGACGGCCAGACGATCGCTTATTTGAGCTCGGGGGCTCAGCGTCCGCCCGCGCCAACCGTGGTTTCGATATCCGGCGGGGCCCCGCGTCTCCTTGCCGGGGAACGGCTGCCGGCGGATTTTCCAGCTTCCCAGCTCGTGACACCGGAACTCGTCAGCTTCCGCGCCAGCGATGGAGTCGAAGCCCACGGCCAACTCTTCAAACCAATTGGTGGAGCCACGCGCAAGCCGGCTATCGTGTACGTGCACGGCGGCGGTCCACGGCAGATGATGCTGGGCTGGCACAATCGTTGGGAATACGCCAACGACTACGGGGCTAACCAATATCTGGTCAGCCGCGGGTTCATTGTGCTCTCGGTGGATTACCGGCTAAGCGTGGGATACGGACAAGCATTTCAATTTGCAGAGAACACCGGTCCGCGCGGTGCCACCGAATATCGCGACATCCTTGCCGGTGGCAAGTATCTGCAGTCACGGCCGGATGTGGATCCGAGCCGTATCGGCATCTGGGGCGCGTCCTTGGGCGGGTATTTGACCGCGCTCGCCCTCGGGCGAAATTCCGACGTGTTTGCCGCGGGAGTCGACATTCACGGTGTCCACGATCGTCTGCCCCCTGTCAACGCTGCGCAACTGGCGCACGCGATTGTGGGTGACGGAATTACAGAAGCGGATCTCAGACAGGCGCTGAAGGTCGAATATGAATCATCGCCAATTGCCGCAGTTTCGACGTGGAAATCACCTGTGCTGCTCATTCACGGTGACGATGACCGCACAGTCGACTTCCATCAGACCGTAGACCTGGAGCGCAGGCTGCTTGCGAAGGGTGTGAATGTCGAAGAGTTGGTTCTGCCGGACGACGTCCATGACTCACTGCTGTGGCGGCACTGGAAAACGTCGATTACAGCGCTGGCGGAGTTCTTTGAGCGAAGGCTGAAGACGAAACGGTAAAAAGTCGCTACACCGTAAATATTTCCTGTGAACATTTAGTTAACCGCTCGCAGCGGCTATCCGTAAGCAGGTACGTATTCTCCACGCCGACGCCCCCAAGGCCGGGATAGAAAACCTTCGGCTCCACAGCCAGAACGACACCAGCCTCTAAAGGCGTATCGAATTTCGGCGCGATCACGGGTGTTTCGTCCAGCTCCAAGCCAACGCTGTGAGCCACGAATCGGACCTGGTTCTCGCCTGCGCCCATGAAATGTGGCGCGAACGAAGTTTTGGCGACGCGGTCGAGAATATTTTGATAGATCTGGCTGGGAATATTACCTGGACGAAGTTGTTCTTCAATCCAGGTGTTCAGTTCGATGATGTATTCGTAGGTGTCCCGCATCTGTTGCGAGACCGGACCGAGCGAATACGTTCTGGACCCGTCGGCGATGTAGCCGGCATAGCCGCCGCAGACATCGATCATGACCGGTTCGTTCCGTTTCAGTAACCGCCGGCTTCCCATTACCGAAGCAGCCGCATAGAGTCCTCGTGTACCAACGGGCCCATCGAATGCGTGAGGATAGGCCGACGTCTCGCCGAACGACACAGCGCCATAATGGTTCTCCATATTGAAACGCCGGACGCGTAGGATTCCTTGATGGCCGGCCATCCGCAAGACGTATTCGATCCGCGCCGCAAGTTCAAATTCCGGCAAGCCTTCGTGAAGCCGCGACGGGACATCGAGGAACATCGTATCGAGCTGTTCGGCCGCGCGACGGATGCACTCGATCTCATAGGGCGTCTTGACTGCGCGGGCATTCCGCAGTGCAGAAGAGCCATCGACAATTCTCGATGTCGAAAAATGCTTCGATACCTGTTGGTATGTTGCCACGGGTAAGACATCGAGCTCGAAGCCGAGTGTTTCGCCGGGATTCGGAACCAGTGCCGGCAGCTCGGAATAGGTTTTCAGCGGAACCAGATTTCTGATCGCCGATTCCTTCTTGGCGCGCTCGTAGCTCTTGCGAATGGCCAGCAAGGGCTCACCCTCGCGCGGAAACCACAACACACCCGTCTGCATGGTGCCGGTGAGGTAGTACTGGTCCACATTCTGCAAAATCACGAGCGCGTCGCAGTCCATGAATCGCCGCACGCGGTGCCATCGCCGTTCGAGTTCCTCTCTAGGGATGTATTCGGGCAGTTCCATATCGGCCATGATAATATACGCATCGACAATTCACCGTACTCCGGCGAGGGAAAGCGGTTCAAATCCGCTACTGCCCCGCAACTGTGAGACGACACTCCTTGCACGAGCCACTGCCAGATTGGCGGGAAGGCGAACTTCGAATTCGGTCGTCAAGTCAGGACACCTCCCGGGGGAATAACCTTTCGAGGGAGAGGCACCATGTTTACCCCACGTCCGGCGTGGGTCTGCGCTATTTCACTTTTACTGTCGGTTTCCGCTCCTCTGTCCGCACGTCAGCTTTCGAGTATCACAGGATGCGTTCAGGATTCGACCCGAGCAGCGATTCCGGGTGCGGCAGTCATCCTGACCGGTTCTGATGGAGCCGGGCGTTTTCAAACTCGAGCGGACGATAAGGGATGTTTCAACCTGAGTGGCCTTCGATCAGGCAAGTATCGGCTTCAGATTTTTGCCGAAGCATTTTCCGCTTATGAAGCGGATATCGCCTTGGAAGACCCGATCAGACTCGAGGACATTGTGCTCGAAATCCATCCGATCCAGGCGGAAGTCGTTGTCACGGCCACACGCAATCTCGCCCCGGCCAACACGCTTGGCTCGAGCGTCGATGTCATCGACCGGAGCCGGATCGAAGCTTCACATATTCAGACTGCATCGGATCTGCTCAGAAATATCGGCGGCCTCGCAGTCGTCCGCACAGGAAATGCCGGCGGCATTACAACGCTGTTCACGAGAGGCGGAAATTCGGACTACACCAAAATCCTGGTCGATGGAATTCCGGTGAATCAGCCCGGCGGGACCTATGATTTTGCATATCTGCCGGCCGACAACATCGGCACGATTGAAGTCGTGCGCGGGCCGCAGAGCGCGCTGTTCGGATCGGACGCGCTTACAGGTATCGTCCAGATGTTCACGACTCGCGGAACAGCGCCGCCCGAAGCCGAATATTCACTTGAGGGCGGAAACTACGGAACCCTGAAACAGTCCACAGCGCTCCGCGGCGCCTGGAAGAGACTGGATTGGTCGAATACGTTCAGCCGGCTCGATACCGACAATATTCAACCGAACAACGATTACCGGAACGCCAGTTACTTCGGGAATTTTGGATTCGCACTCGATTCCAAGCAGACATTCCGCGGTACTCTTTTCCACGTTTCTTCAAGAATCGGCACGCCTGGCGTCAACGCGCCGGGCTTTACATCGTTTGGTCCCAACGATCATGCCGAAAACCTCGAGCGCGCTGCGGGTGTGACGTATAGCGCGTTGGTTTCGTCTCGCCTTACCCAGCACCTGGCGTATCGGTACTACGATCACGATTACAACTACTTTAGCGCTTTCGGCGTTTCAAACATCGCGCACAAGCGTCATCGCGCCGAATACCACGGCGACGTGGCGCTCACTCTCGGAAGCACCTTCGCGTATGGCGTCGATTTCGATCGGGAGGACGCCAATGTGGCGGGAGTGCCGCACCTTCGTAACAATACGGGATATTACGCACAGCAGCAGGTTCGCGCCTGGGATCGTCTCGACCTGATCGGAGGAATCCGAATCGAAGACAACACAACGTCCGGCGTCAGTGCAAACCCGAGGTTCGGTGCTTCGATGCGCGTGCGCCCGGACCTGAGGCTGAGATTCAGTGCGGGAACAGGAATCAAAGAACCCAGCTTCATTCAAAACTTCAGCACGAACCGTTTCTTCCAGGGGAATCCCGATTTGATTCCGGAGCGTTCAAGAAGCTGGGAAGCCGGCGCGGAACAATCGTTCTGGAAAAACCGGATTACCGCAGATCTCGCGTGGTTCGACAATCGATTTCGGAATCGCATCGAGCCGGACCAGTTCAATGTGTATCAAAACATCGGACGCAGTCTAGCGCGAGGCGCCGAACTGCGTACGCGGGCGCGGGTGAAGCAAATGTTGGTGCAGGCGAACTACACATATCTCGATGGACACATACAAGAATCCACGCAGCAGTTTTATCCATTCCGGCCGGGCGATCCGCTATTGCGAAGGCCGCGTCATTCCGGAGACATCGCCATAAGCTGGATTGATCGAAAATGGAGCGCATCGTGGTCTACTCGAGCGGTGGGCCGGCGCGCGGACAGTGATTTCTTCACGTACCGCGTGCCGCTGACGAGTAATCCAGGTTATTCCATTTCCGACGGATCCTTGGCATATGAATTTGCGCGTTTTGGATCGGCATACATAAGAGTGGAAAATATCTTCAACCGGGACTATCAGGAAGTGCTCGGCTATTTGTCTCTCCGGCGAAGCTTCGTTGCCGGAACGCGAATTCGTTTGGGACGATCGAAATGATTGATGCCTCTCCCCCTCGGAGAGGCCGCGCGAAGCCGCGAAGCGCGAGCCCGTCAGGGCGAAGCCTCAAAAAAAAGTGAGGGTCACAGGATTTGATTAAACTGCCTTTTAGGCTTCTCCCCTTTCTTGAGGCTGCGCGCTATCGCGCTTGCGCTTCGCGCGGGCTCGCAACTTTTTGTGCGTTTGCGCTGGTTCTGGCCTCCTGTTCGCCGGCCAAATCGCCGCCACCGGCCTCCGAGTCACCGCGCCGTATTATCTCCGTTGTGCCGAGCGTGACCGAGACCTTGTTTGCCCTAGGCGTGGGCGGCAATGTCGTTGCGGTCGGTGACTACGATCACTTTCCCCCTGAAGTGGAAAAAAGACCGAGAATCGGCGGCCTGATCAATCCCAACATCGAGAAGATCATCGAACTTCATCCGGATCTCGTCATTACTTACGGCAGCCAGGACGTTCTCAATGAGCGGCTGCAGTCCCTCGGAATTCAAGCCTTTCCTTTCAGACACGGAAATGTCGAGAAAACGTTGGGTTTTATTTTGGACTTGGGACGGCAAGTGGGGGCGGAGGATCCTGCCCAACGGCTCGTGGCCGCCATTCGTAAATCTTTCGAGGATGTACGGGCGGCGGCGCCGGCGAAAAAACCGAAAATCTTTCTGGTTCACGATCGCGCAGGCGGAACTCTCGGCTCGTTCTACAGTATCGGCTCGCGAGCCTTTCAGCATGATTTGATCGAAATCGCCGGCGGCGTGAACTTGTTCGGTGATGTCGATGTCGAGACCTTTCAACCCAGCTTGGAAGAGGTGATCCGCCGGAAACCCGATATCATCCTGGAAACGTTGTCACCTCCACTCGACGCGCGGGAGGCCGCTCAGCGCAAGAAGGACTGGGAACGGCTCGGGCTGGTCGAAGACCGCATCTACATCGAAGGAGAAACTTACTTGCTCGTCCCAGGACCGCGATTCGGTCTTGCGGCGCAGCGCATTTCCGAAATCGTTCGCGGACTCTAATATTCCAAGGTTGGAAATTTGAGATTAGATAGGCGCCCGGCCCCAGGCAACCCAGTGAAGGACGTCCACTTGATCGACGTTGAATTCCGGCAGCCCCGCTAAGACCAGTTGTTCGCGCACTTCATCTACTGAGTACGCGGCATGGAGCGACGCCATGAAATCCCGTTCCAGCACGGGCGGAGCGCCTCTGGCATGTTCCTGCACAAGCTGAACCGCCGTCTGGTGGTCGGGGGGACGAACGAGATCGACGATCAGCACCGGCGCACGCGGCTTGGCGCAGCTTGCGGCGGTCCGCCAGAACGCGACGGGATCGGCAAAGTGATGGAGCAGGCTGTTACAGATAACCGCGTCAAGCGAGCGCGTTTCAATGGCGCGGTCGGGAAGATAACGCCGCTCCAGTGAGATTCGCGAATCCAGACCGGCGTTATGAACCGATTTTCGGGCGAATGCGAGCATGGCATCAGAACCATCGACGCCGACGACGGTAACTTCCGGAAAAGCTTTCACGAATCGGATCGTGACATCCGCCGTGCCGCAGCCAAGATCGATGACGCGTCCTCCGGCGAAATCGGGAAACCGTTCTCGAAAATAGCCTGGGATCTTTCCATGCGATTCCGTCCAGTCCGCGGCAGCATATGCGGCGGCCTGCTCTCGGTCGTCCATCAATTCGGGTTCAGGTGTGCGTTGCATCTAGACTTTGTACCACCTCATCGACCGTGATGTCTTCAAGTTTGCTCTTCCAGATAATCCGAGCGCGACGGCCAATCGGTCCCCATACCCGTGGATACGTCGGACCGAACAGCGCAATCGTTGGACAGCCGAGATAGGCGGCCAGGTGCGTGATGCCGGAGTCGTTGCCGATATAGGCACGGCAGCGGCGGAGATGGTGGAAGACTTCAGGAAGGCACAAATTTTGAAGCATAGGGCGGCGCGGCAGCCGCAAGGCTGACGTGCCGGGTGAGGACCACAAGTTTGACGAAGACCTGAAACCCTCATCTTTTTTTGAGGCTTCGCCCTTTCGGGCTCGCGCTTCGCGGCTTCGCGCGGCCTCTCCCAGAGGGAGAGGCACGAACACGACGACATTCGGCAGCCTATCCACCAGTTCCTCGAAGTACGGCCAATTCTTTTTCGGGCTGCCGCTGCCGGGATGAATGACGACATCGTCCGAATCCGGTGCCCACAGGTCCGGCAGAGGAGGCCGATCGAGATTCAGCGTTCTGAGCAAGTGATCCGCAGCGTGCCCATGTGGGGGAAACGGATCACGTCGAATCACGTTGGGTATTCCCGAAAGCCGCAGATTTCCGGCAATGGTTTCATCTTTCATCCAGACAATCGAGGAATCGAATTCCAGTCCCGAAACAGGCTCATAGAACAATCGCGACCACGGCGGGGACTCGATAGAATAAATCTTCTTAACGGCCACGAACTCTCTGGCAAGTTCTAAAGCCGACGCGTTTCCGACTAAAGTGAATCGGGCATCCGCGTGGGTTCTTTCGAGAGCTGTAAGTGCGGGCAGATTGAAAACAAAATCACCAATGGCACACGCTCGAACTACTAACAGGTTACGTATTTTCATGTAGGACAAAGCTCAAATCCGCGGCCCGCGTGGGTTCAAGCCCACTAGCCCTTGACGTTCTTACGCATTACATCTACAATAGCTTAGTCTCCGGTGGGGCATGGATACATTTGAGATAGGCGATAAAGTTGTCTATCCCAACCATGGTGTTGGGATCATCGAAAAAATTTCAAACCGTTTGGTGGCCGGTAAGTTCGAACGATTTTATCTCCTAAGGATATGTTCCAACGACATCCTGGTCATGGTACCCACGGCGAACGCCGGCGATGTCGGCCTTCGCAAGATCGTGGAACGCCGGGACGTTGAACAACTCCTTTCTTTCCTAGGGAGTAACCAGTTTTTCGCCCAAAAAGACTGGAAGGACCGCTTCAAAGAAAACTCCGAAAAGATGCGCTCCGGCTCGATTTTCCACGTGGCGGAAGTCTTCAAGAATCTGGTTTATCTCAGCCGCGTGAAACCCTTGTCGTTCCGTGAGAAGCGAATGCTCGATCGCGCCCGTTTTTTGCTCGTTTCCGAACTGTCGACGGTGATGAACCAGGCCGAGTTGGATATCGAGGATCGTATCGAAAAGGCCGTCACAAAAGCCTGCGGCAAAATACCTGTAGCCTAGCTCGGGAATCAGACCCTCACCCGATTCAGTAAATCAAAAAATCCCGGGAAGGAAATACTGACGCAAGCCGGGTCTTTGATCACTACCGGACCGTCTGCAAAAAGGCCGGCGATAGCAAATGCCATGGCTATCCGATGATCGCCGAAGGAATCCACCGCGGCGCCGTGCAAGCGCTGGCCTCCGGGAACGAACAACCCGTCCGGATACTCTTCCACCGCGGCGCCCAGCGCCCGCAGGTTTCGGGCGACGGCATGAATCCGATCGCTCTCCTTGGCGCGCAGCTCCGCGGCGTCGCGAAAGCGAATTCCGTTTTGAGTTCGAGTTCCGAGAACGGCGAGAACCGGAATTTCATCGATAATATTGGGAATCCAGGATCCGCCAATGTCCATCCCCGCAATGTCGGAGCTTTCCGCACAGACGTCTCCGACCGGTTCCCCATTTCGAACTGATAATTGCGTAATCGTAACGCGCGCCTGCATCTGGGCGAGCAGCCGCATATAGCCCGTACGTGTGGCGTTCAATCCAATTCCGGTCAATCGAAGGCTGGAATTTGGAACGGCTATCGCCGCAGCAATGAAGAATGCGGCTGCCGACGGATCCCCGGGAACCGAAAATTCCTTACCGCGCAATGCATGGCCACCTTCGACCTCGATTCGATTCTCCCCCATGCGAATGCGTGCGCCGAATTCAGCCAATGCGATTTCTGTGTGATTACGGGAAAAGACGGGCTCGTGCACGGTTGTCACGCCCTGCGCCTGCAATCCTGCCAGCAGCACGCACGATTTCACCTGGGCGCTGGGAATCGGCAGGGTGAAGTCGATGGCGTTAAGGGGACGGCCCAGGATTTTTAACGGAAGGTAATTTCCGTCTCTGGCTTCAATCGTGGCGCCAAATTGCCGCAGCGGATCGATAATCCGTTTCATAGGCCGGCGTGAAAGCGACTCGTCTCCAACGAAGATTGATTCAAACCCGCATCCGGCAAGGAGGCCGGACATCGATCTCACCGTGGTGCCCGAATTTCCTGCGTTCAGGGCTTGCGGGGGCGGCTCCAGTCCATGAAGGCCGCGGCCGTGAATTATGAGCGACGACCTGGTGCGTTCGACTTTGACGCCAAGATTCCGCAAACATTCCAGCGTGCTTTCACAATCGACGCTTTCCGCAAAATTGTGGATTGTGGTCGCGCCTTCGGCTATTGCGGCAATCATCGCCAAACGGTGACTGATGGATTTATCAGCGGCCACAGGCGTTACTCCACTCAGTCTCTCGGCCGGCTTGATTTCCAGACTATCCATAGGCGGAGATTAGCACGGTCATTGACTTTGCATAAACCTCGTGTTACCAAGAGGCAATGACTTCAAAAAGAAGGCGTAGCTTCGAGCTGACGATTCCGAGCCGGATCGAGCAAATGGAGGCGGTGCACGACTTGATCGCGGAGGCTGTAAAGGCATACAAGCTCAACAACGAAATGGCGCATTGGATCGAGCTGAGCATCAGTGAGTCCATGATCAATGCCATTCAACACGGCAATAAAGCCGATCCCGCCAAACAAGCCACCCTCCGGATCTCATCCAGCGGCGATGCCATCGAAATCATTGTTGAAGATGAGGGATGTGGTTTCACCTTGGACAACGTCGCCGATCCCACCGACAAAGCCAATCTGCTGAAGCCGAGCGGGCGGGGCATC
The DNA here is from genome assembly GCA_001920875.1 of Acidobacteria bacterium 13_1_20CM_2_55_15. Classification (GTDB taxonomy): domain Bacteria; phylum Acidobacteriota; class Terriglobia; order 20CM-2-55-15; family 20CM-2-55-15; genus 20CM-2-55-15. The sequence continues at coordinate 27,834 of MNKP01000057.1, read as the reverse complement.
TTGATCATCCGGTCATTTATGGATGAAGTCGATCTGTTGCCGAGAGAAGGCGGCGGATGCCGGCTCCGCATGCTGAAGAGACTTCCTGGGATGGATGGAGCTCGCCCGAAATGAGCATGCTCGTCAATCCGAGGCGTCTGGATGACGTCGTCATTCTGGATCTCAGCGGCCGGATCACGATGGGGGAAGGCACGCTTGTCTTACGCGATCGCATTGGAAAACTTCTTGCCGCCGGCCATCAGAAGTTTCTGTTAAACCTGGCCGACGTCGATTACATCGATAGTTCCGGGCTCGGCGAACTCGTCAGTTCGTTCACGACTGTTCGCAATCAGGGCGGCCAACTCAAGCTGCTGAACCTCACCCGCCGCGTTCAGGATCTCCTGCAAATCACGAAGCTCCTTACCGTATTCGAGGTGTTCAACAACGAAGCCGAAGCACTCAAAACGATGACGTAGACGTTCCTCTCCCTCTGGGAGAGGTCGGCGCCACAGCCAGCGGGCTGGCGCGCCGGGTGAGGGTTGCAAGGTCCGCCAAATCCTTCTACGCGCACAGCAGGTCGAAGATGTGTTGTTCCAGGCGGCCTGGCGGACGGTCGCGAAAGCTCGGAGGTCGAGTGAGCAATATGAGAAGATCGGTGCAACCCGACTAAACGGCACTTCAGGTTCCGAAGGCTATTCTCTCTTCTTGGCGAACCTGTGACTGAATCAAGAAAGATCCAAATGAGAAATGAAAATTGATGACGATTAATGATTAACGGCTTAGATCACGAAAGCCCTGATGGTACCAGGCTCAGCGGTGAGTATACTTCTTCGAGTCTCGAATGAGCTCCCGGTCCAGAAGTTTAAACTGACGGTTGTATGCATCGTACTGAACCCTGATCAAAACCATAAAGAACCCTTGCCTCCGCCACCCAAACAAAAAAAGTCCTCAAACGCGCTGTTTGAGGACTTCATTGTCAAATTAGCACGTCATTGTGCCGATCGCTGACTCTCTTTTAGGGACTGGTCGATTTTCTGTCAAGAGGTTTTCCCAACTGTAGCGGGTTTTCCGGAAGCGCAAGCAGGTAGCACCCAGCCGTGAGAACGCGGGCGCATTTTCATATCCACCGACCCAAACGGCGCGTTAGAATTTTTTCATGCTCTCCACAACCATTCGGCAGTGCTTGCTCGCGGCCATATTACTCGTGGGCGCCGCAGTCATTCAGGCGCAAATCTCTCCGCTGACGCCCGACATCCCACCGAAATTCGAAACGCCAACCGGGTCGTACGAGTATGTCAAACGCGACGTCATGATTCCGATGCGCGACGGCGTCAAGCTGCATACGGTCATCGTTGTTCCGAAAGGCGCCAGGAACGCACCGATGATCATGACTCGCACACCGTACAACGCCACCAGACGTACGGAACGAACTCAATCGACGCGCATGCTTGCCATTCTGCCGGAAGGCGATGAGGTGTTCGCTGCGGACGGGTACATCCGGGTATTTCAGGATGTTCGCGGCAAGTATGGGTCGGAAGGAGAATACGTAATGACCCGGCCGTTGAGAGGTCCTCTCAATGCGAGCATGGTGGATCACTCTACCGACGCATACGATACCATCGAGTGGCTCGTGAAAAATGTGCCGGAATCCAATGGCAAAATCGGCATGCTGGGAAGCTCGTATGAAGGATTCACCGTCGTCATGGCGCTGGTCAATCCGCATCCAGCATTAAAGGTCGCTGCGCCAATGAGTCCCATGGTCGATGGTTGGATGGGAGACGACTGGTTCCATTTTGGCGCATTCCGCCAGGTGAACTTCGATTACTTCACCGATCAAACCACAGTCAAAGGTGATGGCAACCCCGTCGTCCGGGAAACTCGGGACGATTACGAGAACTTCCGGGGCGCTGGATCTGCTGGTGATTTTGCCCGCTCGGCAGGCCTCGATCAACTGCCATGGTGGCGCAAGATTTCCGAGCATCCCGCCTACGACATGTTTTGGCAGGCGCAAGCCCTCGACAAAATCATGGCTGCGCAACCCCTGAATGTTCCCACAATGTGGATTCAAGGACTGTGGGATCAGGAAGACATGTGGGGCGCCATTCACTGCTATCTGGCCGCCGAATCGAAGGACGCCGGGAATACAAAGAACTTCCTGGTCATGGGCCCGTGGCGCCACAGCGGTGTGAACTACAACGGCACGACTTTGGGACCTCTGAAATGGGACGGCGACACAGCGTTCCAATTCCGCCGCGACGTGCTCAAACCGTTCTTCGATCAATACCTGAAGGATGGAGCGCCGAAGACCGATACGCCGCCGGTATTCATCTACAACACCGGCGAGAACCACTGGGATCGCTTCAAGTCGTGGCCGCAGGCGTGCGAGGCCGGATGCGCGGTGAAGTCCAAGCCGCTCTATCTCACTCCGGGTTTTGGACTCTCGTTCAACGCTCCCGCAGCGTCAAAGGACGGCGCCAGCGACTATGACGAATACGTTTCCGATCCCGCCAAACCTGTCCCGTATATTCCGCGTCCCGTTCGTGTTGGAGACTCGGATGCGTGGAGACGCTGGCTGGTCACCGACCAACGGGCATTCGCCGATCGTACCGATGTTCTCACCTACATGACAGCGCCATTGACGGCGCCGCTCCACATCGCTGGAGCGCCAATGGTGAATCTCGTCGCTTCGACAAGCGGTACAGATAGCGACTGGGTTGTAAAATTGATCGACGTCTATCCCGACGAAGTTCCGAGTCAGGACGAAATGAGCGGGTATCAATTGGGGATCGCGATGGATATCTTTCGGGGCCGCTACCAGGAAAGTTTCGAACATCCGAAAGCGCTGAGGCCGAATGTCCCGTTGACGTATAAATTCGTTCTTCCAAACGCAAATCATGTATTCCTGCCGGGACACCGTGTCATGGTGCAGATTCAATCGAGCTGGTTCCCGCTCTACGACCGCAACCCTCAGACGTTCGTGCCGAATATTTTCTTCGCGAAATCGTCCGACTACGTCAAAGCAACACAGCGCGTCTATTACACCAGTTTTATCGATCTACCTGTGGTCCGGTGAATTCGCTCAGAGCGCGAAACGATTCAGGAATGAAAACCAGGCGGCGAGGCGAGAAAGGCTGCCCGTGACCATCAGCAAGCCGACGGCAATGACCAGAGCGCCGCTCGCAACTTCCACTGCATGGAAGTGCTTTTTGAACCGGCCATAAAAAGATAAGAATTTGTTCAGAGCGAGGCTGGTCAGGAGAAACGGAATTCCCAGACCGGCTGAATATGCGGCCAATAGAAACATCCCGTCGGTGACCGTCTGTTTCGTGCTGGCAATGGTCAGAATACCCGCCAGGATGGGACCGATACAGGGCGTCCAGCCGAACGCGAACGCCAAACCCAACACAAATGCGCCCGCAATTCCGCGTGGCTTTTCGATGTTATGAAAGCGCTTGTCCCGGTAGAGCGCGTTGATCTTGACAATGCCGAGCAGATGAATGCCGAACACAATGAGGATCAGTCCGGCAATCCTGCCCAGTAATTGCATCCGAGAGACGAGGACCTGTCCGATCCATGTCGCTGAGGCACCCAGTAGGATGAACGTCAGCGAAAAGCCAACAATGAACATGACGGAGTTCAGCAACACTGTTCGGAGAAGAGAAGCGTCCTTCTCCCGGGCCTTGAGCTGATCCAATGAGGACCCCGAAACGATGGATATATAACCGGGGACGAGAGGTAACACACAGGGCGATAAGAATGAAACCAGTCCGGCGGCGAAAGCGACCGCGATCTGACCTATTGCTCCATAATCGGTAATGTCCATAAGCCTCTTCGGCAGAAAAATTGACGAGAGCCACAACCTGTCAAATGTCGAATGTCTGTTGTGGGTTGTGTAATGTAGTTGTCAAAATAGCCTAGTGACCAAACGACCAGATCCTTAGTGCATAAATCGCCCCTACAGTTTACCTCTGGACAACCACATTCGCCGCCGGTACGGTCAGTTTCGTGAGGCTGCCGTCAGCCTCTATTGTAGCCTGCAGCTTCACTTCCCCAACCTCCAAGTCGTAGGTGCGCGGGCCCGCGGCGCGCACTGTGGCCGCCCCCACCCTTAGGTCGTGCGGTACAAAGACGGAAAACGAGCTCTGTCCCGCCTGGACGCGATACAGCAAGATCAGGTAGTGATGAAAGAAATTGTTGTCGAGGATGACCCCGCCTTCGGGAAATCTGAAGTCTGCCGTCGACGTCTCTCCCTGAACTATCGACTGCAACTCGCTGACCGGAGGCGTCACTTTTAGCTGGATGGAACCCTCACGGCTGGAGGCCCGATATGAGGTTACGCTGAGTTTCTCATTCAATTCCATTTGACTGGAAATGACGTCATTCCCAATGGTCGTCTTGCCTTCAACAACGTATCCGGATCCGCGCCTGGCCACCGAGAATTCCTCCGTTCCCATCCTCTTGCCATCCTTAAGAATGGTGAAGCGGCCCTGCTCGATCTTTACCGGCGCGAACAATAAAAGCAATGAGAGAAAAACGTTCATGACTTCCGAACGGCCTCTACGATCTCGTCTGCAATCGTTTCGGGTGTGCCATTATCCGTCGAGACGTGAAGTTTCGCCAGCGAGTAATAGGAGTCCCGGCTTAGATATAGCTTTTCCGCCTGTTCTTTGCTCGTGAACTTAGGCCGTGTACCGTCGATTTTCACACGATCGCCGACATTCGCGAAAGACACTTTGAGCCAAACCGTCAAACCTGTGGATTCCGCAATCGAGCGGTTTTCCGGATCGAGAAATGCTCCACCTCCGAGCGCTATGACGGCATGTTTCCGAGATGAAATCCGTTTCAATGTGTGGCGTTCAAGCTCCCTGAAATGGGCTTCGCCGCGCACGCGAAAGATATCGGCTATAGTGCGCCGCTCGCTACGCTCAATTTCCTCATCGAGGTCGATGAATTTCCAGCCGAGTTTCTTTGCCAGGCGCCGCCCAACCGTGGTTTTTCCCGACCCCATGAAGCCAACGAGATAAATGCGATTGATCGGCACCGGACGATTTACCCCTTCCGGCCGAGGTGAATCGTGCCGTTGCGGGCCGCAATCATGATCTGCGGTCCACCGGCTCCCACTCGTCCGTTCAAGGAGCGTTCACGATTCGATGTAGCCATCTTGAGTCCTTGGAACTCCGAATGGATTTCGCCAAATTCGATTTGGGCATCGATGCTGAAGGATGAATTTGAAGGAAGCTCCAGAGTGACATTACCGTAACGGCTGGAGATCTGAATATCTTTCTGGGGTGGGCTCAACAACGACATGAACAAATCGCCGTTGCGGCCGTCGATCGTGAGTGCACCTTGAACGTTTTCGACACTGATGGCGGCGTAGGAGTTTGAAATCGATACGTTACCCTTCACGCCCGAAACCTCCACGGATCCGTTTCTATTCTCAACGTCCAGGCTGCCGCCAATGCTCTTGACCGCCGTCACAGAAAACCTGTTGCGGATTCTGACTGACTCGGTGACGTCCTGTACCGTCACACTACCGTTCCGATTCTCGACTTGTACAGTCCCTGTAATATTGTGCACATCCACCTGTCCGTAGCGATTCGACACTTCCTGAGTTCCGTCGACAGCCTGAATGCTGACCTTGCCGTTACGATTGTTGAGCCGAAGCGCCGAACGTTTAGGTACCTGAATCGTTAGCGAGCTTTTATATCGCTGGCGTGGAATGCCCCCAAACTCCCCGCCCTCTCGATTCGACGCGATTCGGTATCCGCTACCGATGTTGCTGATTGAAAATGTGAAATCCTTGGAAAGCCGCTCGGCTTCTTCCTTGTTCGATGCGCGAAGCGTTTTCTTCACATCGAGAACGACGCGATCGGAGTCGGAAGGACGCACATCGACATTCCCGTAGAAATTCACGATTTCGATATTCGAACCCGACGGCACCGGCGCCTCGCGGTGTTCGTCAAAAGTGAAGTTGTTTCCAGTGATGTCCCACAGATCGATATCACCAATCTCAAAAATATTGCCGAGATCGGAGCTGATATTCGCAGCGGTCGTCACGGCGGTTCCTGCGAAGATCACAAAGATGAGTAAGGCGACCTCCCAGCCGGAAAATAGCGGTTGACTGTCGCCTGCGTTTCTGAGCCGATAGTAATCGACGATTTTCAACATACCCCAACCGATCAGCAGAGCGGGCCAATAACGTGCAACATATCCCCATATGGGAATGGGGTACCCAAAATTTCGTAAGAGAAGCAGCGCCCCGATTGCCGTCAACGTGAGGCCCCAGAAGATTGCTCCGGTACCGCGGCGAGATCTCATTCGCCCTCCTTTCGATGACGAGTGTGTTGGGACTGCGCTTGAAAATATTCGATGACCTTGGCCAGACCGATCACGATCAGAATAACCGGCCACATTTTGCGCAAGCGGAATACTGTGGGGTACAGGTTGTTGAGCAGAAACAAAATGCCGGTGATGATCAGTAAAATCGGGTCTAACATCTACTCCGCCCTACCTCGACGCTTCATATGTAAGTAAACGGGGCCGCGCGAATAAAAGTTTCAAATTATTCTTTCCTTTCTGAGATAATCGCCCGATTATGAGCCGGAAGTCATTGTTTTTGTTATGCTTGGGCGCAGTAAGCGTGTACCTCTTATATGAGGTGAGCGCGTGGGGCTTTGATTGGTCCTTGTTTCTTAAGAGTCTACGGAACGTGCAGCCCGGATGGCTGGCCGTTTCGATCCTTGCGACCATGCTCACCTATGTTGCCCGGGCTTTCCGATGGCAGGTCCTTCTGAATCGGCTCAAATCCGTGGGGATGGGGCCGTTGATCAGCACGAACGTTTTGGGATTTTCAGCGATATTCTTGCTCGGTCGCGCTGGCGAGGTCGTTCGGCCTCTGTGGTTGACGCGCCAGGAACGGATCCCGCTGACGGCGTCGGTCGCGACTGTCATCGTCGAACGGGTTCTGGATACGCTGATGCTGCTCATGCTCTTTGGAGTTGCACTCGTGGCAGTGCAACTGCCGTCCGCCACCGAACATTCAGTCGCAGTAGCAAAGATGAAAGAGACGGCATGGCTGATGGTTGCCTTATCCACGGCAGGAATCCTGTTTTTGTTTTTTTTTCGCTCGAAGATTGAGTGGATTGTTAGCTACGTTCCGTTCGCAAAGGTGCGTTCGCTGCTGAAAAATTTCTCCTCCGGCTTGGCGTTCCTGGACCGCACAAGCAGCTTCGGTTTGGCGCTGGCGTATACATTTGTGGTGTGGATTGTGATCGTCCTCCAGTTCTGGTTCATGCTGCTGGGGATGAATTTTCGTTTTTCCGTTGCCGCCGCAACGCTGGTGATGGTAGGGGCTGCGGTCGGATCTGTTGCGCAGCTGCCGGGCATCGGTGGCGGCTTTCAGGCTCTATATATTTTTTGTATGACTACTTTTCTCAATGTGCCCACAGAACATGCGAGCGCCTCAGCACTCATCGCCTGGATATCGCAATTGGTCCCAACCGTGCTAGCCGCGGGCCTGTACATGATCTCTCACGGGCTGTCCCTGAAGGATCTCAGAACAGCGACAGCGGAATAACATAATGAAATGTCCGTTCTGCGGCCATCTTCAGGATAAAGTCGTCGATTCGCGCGAGAGCAAGGAAGGCGACGCGATTCGCCGTCGTCGGCAATGCCTCGCATGCCAGCGGCGCTTCACCAGTTACGAGCGCATCGACGAAATACCCTATATGGCCGTCAAGAAGGATGGGCGCCGAGAGCGATTCGACAGGCAAAAAGTTCTGGCTGGTTTGCTGAAGGCGTGCGAAAAACGGCCGGTTTCAATGATTCAACTCGAAACGATCGCGGACAAAGCCGAAGCGATGGTCCAGGAATCGAGCGAACGAGAGGTCACTACCCGGAGCGTTGGTGAGATGATTATGAATGAACTGAAGAATCTCGATAAAGTCGCGTACGTTCGATTCGCGTCCGTCTACCTGGACTTCAAGGATGTCCAGGAATTCATGACGGAACTGAAAGATCTGCTGAAAAGCCGGGAATAGTTTTTCATGTATTTCGAATTCGTTCGAGAACCACGGGAAGGAGCAACCTGGACGCCCACCGTCGATGTCTGCGAGCGAACGGACGAAATTGTCATCGTTGTCGAAATGCCCGGAGTGCATCGCTCGGATATCCAATTGGCCTGGAACGATGGGGTTCTGATCATTTCCGGCTTGAAGCGGCAAACGCCCCCTGATCATAGGGTCGCGAAATACCTGTGCCTCGAACGGACCTATGGCCCCTTCCGCCGCGAAATCTCAATCAATCTGGCAGTCGATTACAGGCAGGCCAAAGCAGAATTAAAAGACGGACTCATGAAAATCCACCTGCCGAAGTCTAAGCCAGAGGTGGTGAATATTCCGATCCTGTGAGGATGGGCGTTTGTATGGGCAAGAGAGGGTCTGATTCGTGCATCCCGCTCAATCAGGCATATAGATTATGAGCATGGAATTGGTCAAAGCAGATCAAGGTCCTGAACAACAACAAGTTAGTATTCCGGACGTTCTCGCGGTATTGCCGCTGCCGGATATCGTCGTTTTCCCCTACATGATCGTGCCGTTATTTGTGAACCGCGATCGTTCGGCGAAGGCGGTGGATCAAGCTCTTTCCGAAAACCGGATGATTCTGATGGTGTCGCAGAAAAACGCCAACGTCGATGATCCGAAGGCGGAGGATCTGCACGATTTCGGTACCGTTTCGGTGATCATGCGAATGCTGAAACTGCCCGACGGCCGTGTGCGAATCCTGGTTCAAGGCTTCTCGCGCGCAAAGGTGGAATATTTCGACGACTCGAAAGCGTATATCACTGCTAAAGTCGAGCCGAAGACGGAACCCCAAGTCGTACCGGATTCACCGGAACTCGAAGCTCTCATCCGCAACGTGAAGTCATCTCTGGAAAAGATGGTGTCGCTCGGCAAAAACATTTCACCCGATCTCGTGGCGATCGCAGCCCAAATCGATGATCCGGGCCGGCTCTCGGACCTGGTGGCCTCCAATCTCGATTTGAAAATCGATAGAGCGCAGGAGGTCCTCGAGTTGCTGGATCCTGTAGCGCGCCTGCGGCGTGTTCATGAGTTGATGGCGAAAGAAATCGGAGTCCTCGAAATTCAAAACGACATCAACACGCAAGCCCGTGGCGAGATGGATAAGAGCCAGCGCGAGTTTTACCTTCGCCAGCAGATGAAAGCGATCCAACAGGAATTGGGTGAAGGAAATGAACTGCAGGAAGAGATCGAGCAGTACCGCAGGAAAATCAAAAAGGCCAAAATGCCGTCCGAGGTGACCGAAGAAGCCGAACGGCAACTTGGACGCCTGGAACGTATGCATCCGGATGCGGCCGAGACCGCCACGCTGCGCAATTATCTGGATTGGATGGTTTCGCTGCCATGGTCGAAATCCACGAAAGACAATCTCGACCTGAAGAAGGCCCAGAAGATTCTCGATGAAGATCATTACGGTCTCGAGAAGATCAAAGAGCGAATTGTCGAGCATCTCGCCGTGCGCAAGCTGAAGAAGGACACGAAAGGACCAATCCTGTGCTTGGTCGGCCCGCCGGGTGTTGGCAAGACTTCACTCGGAAAATCCATCGCTCGCGCTTTGGGCCGCAAATTTGTTCGAATCAGCCTCGGCGGTGTGCACGATGAGGCGGAGATCCGCGGCCATCGCCGGACGTACGTCGGCGCCATGCCGGGACGAATCATCCAAAGCATTCATCAGGCCGGCACCAACAATCCGGTTTTCATGATGGACGAGGTCGATAAAATCGGAGCGGATTTCCGCGGCGATCCTTCATCGGCATTACTCGAAGTTCTCGACCCGGAGCAAAACTTCGCCTTCAGAGATAACTATCTTGGCGTGCCGTTCGATCTCTCGAACGTGATGTTCATTACGACCGCGAACATGCTGGATCCGATACAGCCGGCATTTCGGGATCGCATGGAGATCATCCAGCTCAGCGGTTACACGGAAGAGGAGAAAGTCGAGATCGCGAAGCGGCACTTGATGCCGAAACAGACCGCAGAGCACGGTCTAACGAACGAGCAGATCCAATTTACCGATGAAGGTCTCCGCACCATTATCAATCTGTACACGCAGGAAGCAGGGTTACGGAACCTGGAACGCGAAATCGCCGCGGCCTGCCGCAAGGTCGCCAAACAGGTTGCGCTCGGCGAAAAGACGACCCGAAAAATTCATACCGACAATCTGGACCAATTCCTCGGGCGTCCCAAAATTTTCCAGGAAGAGCTGCTGAAGCGCGATCAGGTCGGAGTCGCTACGGGCCTGGCATGGACACCCGTCGGCGGCGATGTGCTCTTCGTCGAAGCCACAGCAATGAAGGGCCGCGGCGGTCTGACGCTGACCGGACAACTCGGCGATGTCATGAAGGAGTCGGCTCAGGCGGCACTCAGTTACGCGCGTTCGCACGCAAAAGAGTTTGGAATCAGCGATGACTTCTTCTCGAAGCACGACATTCACGTCCACGTGCCCGAAGGCGCAATCCCTAAAGATGGTCCGTCCGCCGGTGTCACGATGGCAACGGCGATCCTGTCGCTGCTGACTCAGAAAGCGGTCCATCGAAAGATCGCGATGACGGGCGAAATTACACTGCGCGGCGAGGTACTTCCCGTCGGAGGTATCAAAGAGAAAGTCCTGGCAGCGCGCCGTGCCAAGATCGACACGATAATTCTGCCGGCATTGAACAAGCGCGATCTCGAAGATATAAACGAAACGATCCGTAAGGAGATGAAATTCATCTTCGTCGACGACGTCCAGGACGTCTTCAAAGCAGCGCTGCTTGAAGAGAAAAAGCCTCCAAAAGCCACGCACCGGCGAGGGCCGCGGCGTCTGCCGAAAGGCGCCGAGGCTACGGTGTGAAGCTCGAAGATCTCGGCGAGAGCGGCCTCATTCGAAAAATCCGCGAACGGTTCAAATCGCCCGTCGTTGTTCCCATAGGGGACGACGCCGCCGTTTTTGACGTTCCTGCCGGCCAATCTCTAGTTTTCTGCTCCGATCTGCTCGCCGAGAATACGCATTTCATTCGTGATCTCGATCCGCCAGATTCGATCGGCTACAAATCCGTCGCCGCGAATGTCAGCGATGTGGGCGCTATGGGAGGCACCCCGCTTCATTTCCTGATCTCACTCGCAGCGCCGGGCGATTTGGATGGCGCCTGGGTGGATTCCTTTCTCGACGGTGTCGCCCTGGCGTGCGGTGACTTCAAGATTTCTCTCATCGGAGGCGATTCCTCATCCTCCGATCGCATTTTCGTCGACGTTTCCATGATCGGCAGTGTCCCCTCCGGCAAGGCAATTCGCCGGTCCGGCGCTAAACCAGGCGATTCAATCTACGTGAGCGGACAAATCGGCGGTTCCGCTCTTGGTCTCGAATGCTTGAGATCGGGCGATCTGAAAAATCCAGCCGTCCGGCGGCATCTTTATCCTGAACCGCGGCATAAACTCGGCGCGGCGCTTCTGGAGCGCGCCCACGCGATGATCGACATCAGTGACGGACTTTCGACCGATCTGACACACATCGTGGAGGAGTCGAAGGTTTCCGCCCGCATCTACAAGGACCGGCTGCCGGGATGGCCAGGAGCGGGAGATCATCACATCCTGCATGGCGGCGAAGAGTATGAGCTGATCGTTGCGTCGCCGCATGATCTCGCAGAGGTGAGAATGAATGTGCCTCTAAGACGGATCGGCGAGATCATCGGCTCTGGAGTGGAGAACCAGGTCTTCCTCATCGATGGAACTCAAGAATCCGTCTTAAGACCTCAGGGCTGGCAACACTTCTGAATCCAAATGACAATTGACGGACTTACTGTACGATACGCGGGTAAGTGTATGACTCCTGAGCGGTGGAAAAAAATCGAATCGATTTACCATGCGGCTCTGGAACGCGATTCCGAGAGCCGAGGCGCTTTCCTGGATGAGGCTTGCCGGGGAGATGCCGATACTCGACGGGATGTGGAATCACTACTCGCCACTAGCCGGACGACGGATTTCCTGGAGCGTCCCGCGATCGAACTCGAAGCGGAATCGCTGGCGTACAAAAAGCTGCCCTCACTCGGACACCGCTACACAGTGCTTGGGGAAACGGGCAGGGGCGGAATGGGAACCGTTTATCGAGTCCATGATCACGAGGCGGACGAGATTATCGCGGTCAAGATTCTTCACTCCGACATTGCTACCGATCAGAAGATGATCGATCGTTTCAAAACGGAAATGAAGCTTTCCCGTCGTGTTACACACAAGAATGTCTGCAGGATTTACGACATCAATCGATCCGGAGATCTTACTTATATTTCAATGGAATTCGTCGCGGGCGAGAGTCTTCGCCGCGTATTGACGCGCCTTGGTGCGCTGTCCATTAGAAAGGGTGTTGAACTAATCCGCCAGATTTGCGAGGGGTTGCGCGAGGCTCACGCGCAAGGAATCATCCACGGGGATCTCAAGCCCGAAAACATCATGTTGGATGAAACAGGCAACGTAAAGATTATGGACTTTGGGATCGCTCGCGTCGCCTCAGCAACGACGACAACAGCGTTATCCGGCACACCTGCGTATATGTCGCCGGAACAGGCCGAGGGTCGTCCGGTCGATATGCGGTCCGACATTTATTCGTTGGGTCTGCTGATGTATGAGGTTTTCACCGGACATATGGCCTTTAGCGGCGACACGCCCATAGCCGTTGCTCTCAAGCAGATTCGCGAAGCGCCGCCGGGACCTCGTAGCCTGGAACCGCTCCTGCCAGCCAGTCTGGAAAAAGCCATCATGCGATGTTTTGAAAAAGACCCTGCGAATCGATTCCAAACGCTGAGCGAAGTGGAGGCGGCGCTGTCATCTGCGCTAGAGGAAACTCGAAAACGCGATGGAACGTTTCAGGTGGAAAAGAAGATCTCCGACCTCTTCGGCGAAACAGCTTACGTCATGGCTCCCGGGCGGGCGCGGCGGCTACTTCTCATTATCCAGGCCGGCTATCTTTGCCTCTATTCCACAACGCTCTATTACATGGACGCCGCGACGCGCGTGTTGGAACAACAATTGAATGTGCCTCCGAGCGCGGCGGTTCGATTGCTGATTGTTGCGGCTATAGCAGGTATAGCTTCGCGAATTTATCTGACGTCCGCCATCGCATGGAATCATCCCGCAACCGGCAAGCAGTTCTGGCGGCTATTTCCCGCGCTGTTTCTACTCGATGCGCTATGGTCAGCGTCGCCGCTACTGGTCTCGCATCGGATCGGCATTGGCCCGGCGTTGGTTTGCATCGCGGGACTCGCTTATCTGCCGTTCTCCCAAAAAACGCTTATTCACAACGCTTATCGCTGAGTTCCCGATACAGCCATGCCTTGGCGAGATTCCAATCTCGAATGACAGTGAAGGGAGAAAGGTGAAGAACATCGGCGGTTTCTTCTACACTGAGCCCGCCGAAGAATCGTAGCTCGACGACCCTGCTCTTGCGCTCATCGAATTTCGCGAGATTTTCCAGCGCCTCGTCCAAAGCAACAAGATCGCGGCTCCGTTCGCGCGACACGACGACCGCGGCATCCAGCCCGACAGCGCGGATACCGCCGCCCCGCTTTTGATAGCGATGAGATCTTGCATGGTCGACAAGAACGCGTCGCATGATCTTCGCAGCAAGACCGTAGAAGTGAGATCGGTTTTGCCACCGCGCCTTTTTCCAGTGGACCAACCGCAAAAAAGCTTCATTCAGCAATACGCCTGTTTCTAACGTCGGGCTCGACTTTTCACGGGCCATATGACTTCTGGCCAGACGTCGCAGTTCTGCGTAAATCAGAGGTGCCAACTCCTCTAGCGCGGACTGATCCCCCTCACTCCAGGCTTGAAGCAAAACTGTGACACCACGTTTTGTATTTCGCGTCATTTCGTCACACCATCGCGGATCGAAACGAGCGTGTTTTCGAGAGATTCTCGCGGAACCGATTCAACGAAGCCTTTGATCAACCACCCCAAACCAAAGGGAATCGAACGGCTCAGGCTGATCGACTCGCATTCAACAACGACGCCGTCTGCCTGTTGTTTGAAGCGCCAATACGAATTCAGGCGCCACAGAAAGCCGCTGTCGTCGCCGACCGGTTTTTCCATTTCGGAAGTGGTTCCGGCATTTTGCACTTCAGCGATTCGTGTCGTGAAACTGCGGCTGGACTCAAGCCCATCATGGTGATGCCGGTAAATGGCCGTGTGATTCGTGTTGTAGTGGACGGTAACCACTTTCTTGCGGACGAAACGCAGGAAAATGTCGAACGTGTCGCCATCGTGGGAAAGAAGCTTGGAGTCCTCAACCTCTTTGAAATACCGGTAATGCTGATCGTAATCCTTGACCCAGTTCAGCAGCGTATCCGACCGTATTTTGGGGATGAATATCGAGCCAAACCAGTGGTGAATCATGGCGTCGGGCGCAGACACCTGACGGCCATCGGCAGTCCTGGTGTTCATCCTCTCGATGTAAGCGCGCCCGCTGTTGATGATCCCGGTGATCCTTGACGCCTCGCCCGGCGGTAAGAAATCCGTCCGCAAAAAACCGGACGTGCTGTTCAATTCCGCTTCAATCCGTTTCTCGGTGAGCTGAACGTAGATCTCCCAAGCCTTCACCGTTGCCGCTTCGAGTTTTATGGCTTCTGCATCAGACGCTGTCGCAAGGTAGACACTCACCAGGAAGATGTTAATGCGGATCATTGGAGCCGTTCCTCGTCATAGAGCCGCAGAGTATTTCGGACAACAGAAGTGAGAAGTATCACGCCCATCGCCGCAATGGCAACGACCGCTCCGATGTCGCAAAGAAAGTAGGGGGAGCTCCCAACCCTGACAATCGGCTTGGCCAGGAGCACCAGTGTTCCAATCGACAGCATGATCCGCAACTCAGTTGGTCCCCAAATTCCGTATGAAAGCTTGAAAACACCGATCGCGTAAGTCGCGAGATAGATTTCGATCGACAACATGAAGTAGGCAATCAGCAACGCCAACGCGACCACTCCGGTCATGAAGCCAGACAATCCGAGCCCTCCGATCAGAAACAGGGCGCCAAAAGTATCGACAATATGATCCACGTAGAAGCCGTATCGGGGCCGCTGCCGTTGGCGTACGCGCGCGAGAGTCCCATCCAGGCTGTCTCCGAACCAATTGATGAAAAGAAACAAGATGGAACCCAGCAGCGCGAGACGGCTCCAGCGAGCCACGTAATAGCAGACTCCCGCCAGGGTCATTCCCAGAAGTCCGAGCACGGTCAGATGATCGGAACTGACCCAAACCGGCATCCGGTGCGCCAGCCACACAAGAGCCTTCTTCTCCAGCGGCGTCAGCAGACTCTCCTGCTCACGGGCGGCGGATTTAAAGGAAGCATCATTCGCGAGCATCATACAGTTTTCCCATCCCTTTCGCGCATTACTCAATAGATAAGGCGCGAAAAGGAGAAGAAAATGATATTCAAGAAACAGTTAACACTGGCCGCGACGGTTGTAATTCTTCAATGTCTTGTCGCATTCCCTTTGGCTGCTCAGCCGGGAGAGCAAGACACATTACGGGTTGAGCGAATAAAACGACAGATAGCAACAGTCCCTGCGGGTCAGGAGGCAACAATCACGGTGCGGGCGCGCGCGACGGGCTTGCGTGTAACCCAGACTTCCGCAGGTGAAACAGAAACAAAGATCACCATCGGAAACACCCAAGAAATTCGAGGTACGATCAGCGAGGCAGGAGACGATTATTTCATCGTCACCGACGCCAGGAACAGGCAGTGGACAAACCTTGGTTATGAGCACGTGTTGAAGGTGGTAGGTTTTTCGACCCCGTTGGAGACCGCTAGGTCGTTCGAACGGGTCCTGCTGCTTGTGAAACCAGGCGACAAGATCACGGTTCTTGATTCCAGTGGAAGGTTCAGCAAAGGTAAAATTGCCGAATTGTCCCCATCCTCCTTGCGGCTGTTCGTGAACCGTACTGTGCACGATTTTCCGGCGGATCAGATTCGCAAGATTATCCAAAGGCGTAGCGATCATCTGGGCCTGACCAAGGGGGTCGTCATTGGCTCAGGAATTGGTCTTGGACTCACCATCTTGGCGGTTGCGGTGAGTGCGTGGGAGCCGGCCTCGCCTTGACGGGTCTCGGTGCGGGGATTGGTGCTGGTATTGGGGCTGCGCTTGACGGCGTGATCCGGCATGACGTCACAATCTATCGCGCGCCGGGACGCACTTCTTCACGACTTGCGACGGAGAACCGGCGTGAACCCAGTTCCTCGAAATTCTTCTAACCAAATGACAATTGAACATTGAACAGTGAACATTTCTTCCGAAAATTGCCAATTTTCGCTGTTCAATGGTTCAATTCTCATTTGGGGAAGATGGAAGTGCGCGCTTACTTGTAGTTGCCCCGCCCCAGGTGCTTCAGATCGAGATTGTTTTCGCAAGTGTTCTCCATCACGTCCGTATTCGGCGCCAGCCGTACTGGTTCGGTGACTGTCCACGGCTTCGTATAGACGTTCGGGTCGTCGATTGAAATTTGGATATCCATATGCCCGAAGTCCTTCCGACGAAACCGCTCCGTAACGTGCAGAGCATCCGAAGTGGGCTTGCCCGTCTGATCGAGCCAGGTTTTTCCATTGAAACCTTTGGTTTCGACGACCAGTGTGTCGCCTTCCCACTTGCCGGTGGAATAACCCAGCCACGCTGGGGTGAAGTCCGTTCCTAACTCGCGCCCATCAAGGAAAATCTGCCGCCACATGTTGGCGGATTCATACAGAATGACAATGAAATCCGGTCTTTGGATGATCTTCCACGGTGGCGGCGAAGCATTGATCCGGGGCACGCCTTGCGGCAGACAGTTGGCAATCGGATCCTCCCCCGAATGCGATCCGTCCAGGCGTTGATCGACGAGTGCCTTGGCCGAAGGCTGGAAGGACACGTCGCCCGGCTTGAGATCCACCGCAATATTCAGAACATACTTGGCGCCATTCGCAGCTTCCCATACCCCAGACAGGTCCGGGTGCCCGTCGGCCGTTCGTGGCGCAGGCGCCGAAAGATTCGGCTTGCCGTCGGCTCCGCGCGGAATTCCGCCGGCAGGGACCTTCACCCATTGGCCGTAAACAGGCGCGCAAATCAGCGCAAGAAGAGCTATCGAGAACAAGATCGCAGACATGGGTTTCATTTTGGACCTCGCTTTTAGGCGGAATTTTAACCGAACGGCGGCGTTATAATCACGCCGATAAGATTTTGAAATCGGACGAATTCAAATTTGCCTTCATGAGAGGAACCTATGTACAAAATGTTCTTCGTGATGTTGGCGTTGGCTTCAGTAACAGCGGCCGGTCCCGCACAAGTCCGAAAGTTTTCGCCGGTGACTCCGGCGATGCTGTTGAACCCGCCGCCGGACGACTGGCTGATGTACAGCCGGACGTATGACGCGCAGCGCTACAGCCCGCTGAATCAGATCAACAAGCAGAACGCGGGCAGGCTCACACAGGTCTGGTCCAACCCTTTGCCGCCCGGCACGATCGAAATCATTCCCATCGTTCATGACGGGGTCATGTACCTCGTGGCTCCCTCTCAGGAAAACGGAGCGGCACGCACTGCCGTTCAGGCTCTGGACGCCACGAACGGGCAAATAATCTGGGAGTACAAACGGCCCGCGGGCGGGCCATCGCGCGCCAAAACTCTCGGCATCTTCGAAGACCTGATCCTGTTCGCCGCCCCCGATGGTTTCATCCTAGGGCTGGACGCCCGAACCGGCCAGCTTCGATGGGAAACAAAAACGAGCGGGTCGCTCACTGCCGGAACGATTGTTTTCGGCGATAAGGTGCTGTCGGGGCGCAGTTGTACGGCTGGAGGCCGCGTCGACTGTTACATCGTCGCTCACGATGCCAGGACGGGAAAGGAAGTCTGGCGATTCTATACCGTGGCCGGTTCGGATGATCCGGCCGGAGATGCCAGTTGGGGAGGCACGCCCGAAGCCGTGCGTGCCGCATCGCCTTGGGGACTCGGTGGGTCGTATGATCCGGTCCGCAAAACGACCTATTGGGGCGTTGCCAACCCGACTCCATACACCCGCGCGGCACGCCATGGCGGTAATGTCGAAGCGGTTTCGAAAACGGCTCCCGCCGATCTTTACAGTAATTCAACCGTCGCTCTGAATATGGATACCGGCAAGCTGAGCTGGTATTACCAGCATCTGCCCGGTGACGATTGGGATCAAGACTACACAAACGAAAGAATTCTCCTGCGTACGAAGGTGAACCCCGATCCCAGGTTTGTGAAATGGATCAACCCCGATATTCCGCGTAATCAGGAACGAGACATTGTCGTCAATGTCGGCGAGGGCGGCGGACTATTTGCGCTCGACCGCACATCGGGACAGTTCTTGTGGGCGAATCCCTTTCCCTACGATGATCCGAATTTCCTGATCTCCAACATCGATGTCAAGACCGGCAAGACGACCATCAACTGGGACGTTGTGCTCAAGCAGCCCGGCGAACGGCACGTCATCTGCGCGTACAACACCAAGAGCTATTGGCCTATGTCCTATCATCCCGGCAAGAATTCGCTCTATGTTCCGTATGTCGATAATTGCCTGGACATGACTCGGGCAAACGGAACCCAAACGGAACGTAGAACGGGTGTCCGGCGGCCCGGATCCGACCCTGAAAAATTCGGCGGCATCGCCAAGATCAATATGGCCACCGGCGAGATTCAGCGGCTCTACGAAGGGCGCGCACCCGGCAACGGCGCGACTCTAGTAACGGCCGGGGATGTCGTGTTCTGGGGAGATCTGAATCAGAAGTTTCGCGCGTTCGATGCCGATACGGGAAAGATCCTCTGGGAAACGACGCTTGGAGGACCGATTCAGAACAGCACGATCACCTATCGCGTCAATGGAAGGCAATACGTCGCGGTCGTGACCGGCTTGGGGGCGATCACTGCAAATCTGTTTTCCCAAGCCGGAATCAATCCACAACGCAATAACGCGATTCACGCGTTCGCGCTGGGGAACTAGCCGAAAGGAGAATGAATCACAAAAGGCACAATGAAAATCACAAAAAGGCACAAGAGAAGTAGTTTTTGTGCTTTTTGCGGCTCCACTTTGTGTCTTTTGTGTACGTTTCCCTCTCTACTTTGGCTGCGGCGGAGGATACGCCTTATTGCCCAGGCTGACGGGATGCGGATCGCCGCGGTGGCAGGTCCAGCACGTGACTTTTTGCTCACCCACGGGGAAAACGCCTGTGCCGGGAAATTGGGCATTGATCTGCCGGACCAGCATAATCATCTTACGCGCAATATCCTTCCGCGGATTCAGGTCCCACTCCTGAGGCTTTCCGCCGCCGTGACAATAGTTGCAATCCACCCTGAGCGCGTCGCGGAACTCGCCCATTAGCGAGTCCGCACCGTGAACATGCGTCTCCACAGGCAGCAACTTTAAACTGACGCCGGGAACTTGAGCTGGAGGAGGATTCCCCAACGAATTACCCCGGTTGTAGAACTTGCTGGGCGCCACTGTCTCCGGCTTCACGTTACCGCGATGGCATGTCGAGCAATCGACTTCGTGGTAGCCATCCGGGAAAACGCCGGCGCTGCTTGGAAAGCTGGTGTCGATCAGCCGCACCATCGAGATCATCTTGCGCGCCACTTCCTTCTTGGGATTCTCGTCGGAGGCGAAATCGCCTTGCATGTGACAATGCGTGCACTGCACACCAAGAGCCTCGTTGAAGCTCTGCATGACGAACCGGATTTCGGTTTTCGGATCCAGCAGTTTCAGATTCTTCGGCGGTGGCAGTGGAGCCGCCCCGCGTCCGCCGCCGCCGCGTTCCTGAGCGAACAGCGAACCGGGCAGCAGAAGCAGAATAATGATGAGTAGTTGCATTGGTCCCCCTTCTTTCCTGTTTTTTTCTTTTCTGTTTTTATTCATTTCAAATTGAGTGCTTTTTCAGGATCGATCACGACCCGGACAATATCGGTCTTTTCGGTAACCTCGTATCCCGGAAGATGTGGAACACCGACGGGAATGATCATAATGTCGCCAGCGACATATTTCTGCGCGGTATAGCCGTTGATCTTGCCGCTGACACTGGGTCCCCGAACCGTTTTGACGGAATCGGTGTTGGGATCGTCTTTCGTCGGGTTCTCCAGCTCGCCTCCGATTAGGAACGTCCCTGCGCCCCGGATCACGTAATAGAGTTCGGAGATATCGTTGTGAGCCCAGCCGCCCAGGTTCGTATTCGGCGGCCTCGGATCGAAATGGAGGAGATAGGCGCCGAGATTGTAGCTTTTCGCGATATCGACCACTCGGGCCGGATGGTCTCCGTTCGTTTTCATCAAGGCTTCGAGGTCGGCATGAGGGATGAACGTGAACTTTCCGCCGCCGGCTTTGCTCTTGTCCGGCTGACCTTGCCCCTTATTCTGAGCTTCGGCCGAAGTTAGAATGCTCATGGAGAGGGCGAACGCGAATGCGAGGGCACCCGACCATATACGTTTCGTGATCATAACAATCTCCTTCGTCTTCCTTCCCGAGCGGTGGGTATACCATGAACCGCCCTGGCCGTTGAAGTCAAGCAAAGGTCTCTCAACCTCTGGGAGAGGCATCTCTTATAGTTTCATTGCTGCTCGCGTTCTTTGCACCAGAACGTTGTCCTTCTCGCCACTACCTTTCAAATAGAATGAGCTTGCCGCCAGGAACTGGTTGCGCCAAGCGGGACTCACCTTGAAGTAATCTTCGAGGACCGCGCAACTGAACTTGTAGTCGTGCGCGTCGCGTCCTTTCAGAAAGATCAACCGTCTCGCTGCATTCATAAGATCCTGCGGCGAGCCGCCGTTGCTCAGATAGTAGTGAATCTTTTTTGCCCCGTTTAGGTGGTCTGCGCTCACATCGCTAAAGATCTCCTCGATAGCTTCGGCGGATTCTTTGACCGCAAGCGGTTTTACGTCGTCGATGCGGAGGTCGGCGACCTTGCCTCGCACGGCATCGCGGAATCGGGTAATGAACGCACAGTCTTGAAGAATTAGAAGCTTTCTCGTAACGTCGTCGCCGCTCGCCTGGAACGCATATCGCAGCGCATTGGCGGAACTCATCGAGTGTACGTTGGGAACGTTGGGCTGCCTCATGACGATTTCGCTGGCCGCAATGAAAAGCGCATCCCAGATGGATTGCGGTGAGATACCACTGCCGATCAAGGCAACCGCTTTGTCGCACGCTTCCTCGTCGGTTCCTTGGCGCAGCACCGCCAGCATCTCGCGGGTCGCGCCATCATCGACTTTTCCGCTCATCCAGGCTGAACCCATACCGGCAACCAGTTTCTGGTTCCGCCGCCAGGGCCGGTCGGCAGGCTCATCACTCAGAGCCGGCGTCGTGTTCTTCACATCGTGATTCAAGCAGGCGAACGCCAGAGAGCGCAACACCGCCTCGGCATGCTGCCATCCGATGAACTGGAGCAACCGCCAGCTATGTCCTGTAAAAATCGCTTTATGGCCGATGGAGCGGAAATCGCGGGCGCCGTAACGGTAAAAAAGCTCATAGATCTCGTTGGCTCCGGCCGATCGGACAAGTCCGGCGATGGAGGCGTCGGCGTTCTTTTCGTCCCAATTGTCCATCGCTGTGATGAAGGCTGCTTTGGCTTTGTGAGGGGGCGGAACGATGCTTTCGTTAACCGGCGCCATTCTCCAGCCGCTGTCGTGCTGTTCCATCGCCTGCGATTTTTTGAACTCATCGAGGGCCCAGAATATCGGCAGCCAGCGATCGGTTTCCGGTGACGCAAGACTTTCCTGATGCGCCGCATTGATGACCATGACTGCGTGGAACTTGAAGCCGACATTAGGCCGCGGAGCGATATTGCGAACGCCCGCCAGAAACAGGGCGGCGACCACCTGTTGATACGTGGTTCCCTGCCGAATACGCTGAGCCACTTGCTCGAGCAGTTCCGCCTGCGGCGTGTCTTCGATCAGCCGGACCAACGGCTCGATTCCTGCATTGAGCCTTACCAATGCCGGTGTTACTCGCGCCTCCTGGGCCGATACGGGCGGCACCTTCTCGAGAAACCCCAAATTTCCAACACTGAGAGCAGCTCCGCTCATTCCGGCGGCTTTCAGAAATTGTCGGCGTGTGGCTTTGTCTTGCATGATGTCCTCCCGTGAATTCGGGCCGTGGCGCGGTCACAGACCGCGCCTACAGTGTCGATGCCGGTACTGTAGGGGCGGTCTATGACCGCCCGTTTCGGCCTTTTTGCGATATTACCTTCCGAGCGGCGTGGAAATTGCAATAAGATCCGTGCCGCCTGAACCTAATCGCGGTCTTTCCCACTTCACCGTTCCGCGTGGAATTCCGGAGTTCGCGCCGATTCCGGAGAGAGTGATCGTGAACGTGCGCTTTTCCTGCGGTCCCAGTTTCGGTACTTCGAATTCCGCTGCGTTGGTGTTCGTGATTGGGTCGCGATGAATGCCAGTATAACCACCCCCCGTCGTTGCCTCAACTATTGTCGTCACTTCTTCCGGGTCTCTGCCTCTCAGCAGGGGAAGCGTGACGGTAACGTACTCGGCCGTAAGACCTTTGCCCGGTCTTCCGGTATTCGAAACGGTGATTGTGTATGTAACGTTAGATTTTGAAATTCGACCCATTACCGCTCTAAGCGACGCCATCATACATCTGGTATCATCACGACTCCAATAATGACCGCAAGGAGACGATCCATGTTTCCGCCTGCCGAATTCGCGAGAAACCTGTTGAAGGAGGCTGAGGACACGCACCCCTGGCTGCACCATCCACTTTTTCACATGATCTGGAAGGGCCAGCTTTCACGCGATCAGGTTCGCAATATCATCCGCCAGCAGGGCGCGTTCTTCTTGGACACGCTGCGGCACGCGGCGTGGAAGATCATTTCTGCCGGCGGTGTGATGCCGACCTGGGAAGATCTCCAGAGGCAGCGTTCGCTCATCCCGTTGGTCGTCGAGGAAGGCGGCGAAGACACGGTCGGCGGCATGCAGACCGGTCACTCGATTCTATTTGTGCGGCTGTGTGAGGCGCTGGGCTGGACGCGCTACGAGGTCTTCAACACAGACTATCTACCGACGACGATCATCGAGAGGAACGAGTTGTTTACGCTGCAGCGCGCGGGCACCATCGAGGCGCTCTGCGGTGGAAATATCGCCACGGAGTCGATCAACGCAATACACGTCGTGCGAATGGCCGAAGCGCTGGAAAACCACTACGGAGTTCCGAAATCCGCGCTCGACTTCTACTACGTTCATGCGCACGTCGAAGAGGACCACTGCGAGCGCGCCGTGCGCATCCTAACCGAGCTTTGCGTCACCGAATCCGCGCAAAAGACGGGGCTGCTTGCCATGCGACTGGCGATTACAGCACGGCGAATCTGCGTCGACGGATTGATGGAGGCGTTTATCACGAATGGGCAGAAGCGTTAGAGCCGCGTTTCCTAATCGAACATTTCGGGAAAGTAGAACGTGAAAACGCGGTTCAGCGGCCCGTTGGCGACGAACACTTCTTTATGAACCGCTACAGTTTCACTGCGAATGGCCGAAGTGTTCGCGTATGACATCCTTGATCCGTTCGATGGAGAAACCCTTGTTATGCATGTCCCGGGCTTCCAGCGCAATGTCCTCACAAATGTTGCATCCGGAACCGTGTTCGTCCTTGAAGCAGAACAGATTGCTCTCGTGTCCAAGAGCTGTCATACATCCGCAGAAGCAGGGCAGTTCGGCAAGAACCTCCGGCATATCGTTTGCAACCTGATAGGCCGCACGCGCCTTCGGATCTTTAGAAAAGTAGCTCGGATCCATGGTGTGAACGAGTTTCGCCCCGGAGGCCGTTAATTGTTGGCCGCCACCGCCTATGAATATCCACGCGATCAACGCCAGCGCGCCCGCCGATCCGAGGACAAGCCACATAGCTTGCTTGTTCATCTTCTTTCGCTTCTTGGGTTTCGTTTTGGATGTCATTTAATTTACTTCCTCCCTATGAACAGCAGCAGATCGACGGACTTGCCCATCTGCAAATATCCGATCGGGGACGGATGAATGCCGTCTCCGCAATTGTAAGGCGGGTTGATAAGATCTGCGTTCGTTGGGCTGCGGACGATCTTGTCGAAGTCAAGGACGCCGTCGAACCCCGCCTTCGTACGGATCCAATCGTTGACCTGATTGCGGATCTTCGTCTTCGCATCGTTCCAGCCGGTGTTGTCCGGAACCGGAGCGACGTTGTGCCGCGGAATGATCGTGGCGCCAATCACCTTAATGCCCTTCGCTTTGAGCCGGGTTGAGATTTCTCTCATTCCGGTCATCAGTTCATCGGCGCCGACATCCCGGCGAATGTCGTTCGTACCCAAGAACAAGACAACGTGACTGACGCCGGAATGCGACAGCACATCACGCTCGAGGCGCTCGAGACCCGGCGGGCTGTTCGCCCTCGGCACCAAATGCGCGCCCGTAACGGTATTCCCGCCAATTCCTTCGTTGACGACGGAGCGGGAAAAAGGGCCCATCAACGCCAGGCGCTGAGCGAGGACATCTTCCCAACGGTCGTGAGCATCCAGAGTCGAGCAAGTCCCATCCGTGATGGAATCTCCGAACGCGACGATCGCGGTAGCCGGCGAGGCGGTGCGCACATCGATCGATTTCAACCAGAACATTGCCGTGGTCTTGCCGGTAAACGGCTTGCCGTCTTCAGATGATGTCTGGTCACCGGCATCGTTGGCCGTGAGATATGAGATGACCACCGCATTGCCATGTTGACTGGGCGCAACGTTCGCTCCATTGACAAAGAGGCTCACCGCCAGATCCTGCTGCGCATCGACGTGTAGGCCCACGGCATCACTTCGGACTGAACCTTCGGCCGGAATCGTCACCGAAGTTTTTCCACCAAACGTAACGGGCTTGTTCAGTCCCACTGCAACAGCCGCCCCTTGAATCCGCGGCCCCACC
Organism: Acidobacteria bacterium 13_1_20CM_2_55_15; assembly: GCA_001920875.1. Lineage (GTDB taxonomy): Bacteria > Acidobacteriota > Terriglobia > 20CM-2-55-15 > 20CM-2-55-15 > 20CM-2-55-15. Next base: position 2,894 of record MNKP01000057.1, on the reverse strand, counting down.
GTAACGCTGCCGAACGTGACTGGCGCTGTCCCGAACGTGTTGTCCAGCCGGATTCGGACGCTGTCGCCAGGAATCGTCACTCGCGCAATCATACGTACGGTCGCGTTGGTGATCTTGGCTTCGCCCAATCCCTGCTGCGACGCACCCCAGGCCGTCACCCAACCCTGATTCGAGTCCTGAGCCAATGTCTGGCCCGCAAAGAATACGATCGTGATCACCGCTAGGCCGAGTTTGTTCATCCTGTCCTCCTGTTACAGATCGCCCTGATTTTATGCCGAAAGTCGGTGGAGAAGAACGCAGAAAGGAAGGTCCGCACATTGAGACGTGAGCGCTTCAGTCCTATTCCGTGTGCGAAGTTGTATTCTCAGCCGGGGCTTGCGAACCTTGGGGCTTGATGCTGGCCTCAACCTCGGTCTCAGCCCAAAGCCGGACACCCGCAACGACCTTCGCGATCCAATCTCGATGCGTCTTGATGTCCCGGTCGGCAACTGCAAGAAATCTCCGTGCCAGGTCAACGGGTTGCTTCATGCAGCAGTTTCCCTTCTCTGCTGGCCCAATAATGAATGGTTCCAGCTAAGGGCGCCCAATCATTGAATTCCGTTTCTGAAACAACGATAACATCAACAGGCACTCGGAAGGGACGAAGCAGCCGGCGAAGCCGAACCATCTCGTCACGCTTGCTTACCACGTTCGGCTCCACGACCAAAAGATCAAGGTCGGAATCATCACGCGCATCACCCCTGGCATAAGACCCGAACAAGATGACTTTCGTTGGACTCGCGGCCTCTACGAGAGTATGGACGATAGTGTTGATCGTCTCTGGGGGAAATCGCAAACGGCTCCGGTTCCTAACACGTTCGCCAGGTTCCCTGGAAACCTGCTCAATTTCCTTGCAGGGCCTTCACGTGGGCCACGACACTTTCGGCTAGCCCGTCCAGCCGGTATCCGCCTTCCAGGACGGAAACCACGCGGCCGCGGCTGAATTCATCGGCGAGCTTCATGACAACGCGGGTCATGGCAGCGAAACCTTCCGGGGTAATATCGAACAAGCCAAGCAGGTCATCGCGCATGCTGTCGAAACCGGCGCTGATGAGAATGAAATCGGGTTTGAAGTTTCGAGCGGCGGGAACCAGCCGCGTTTCGAAGACCTGAAGAAATTCTTTGTCGCCCGCGCCCGGTGGCATCGGCACATTCAGAATTTTGCCGGCTCCAGGTCCTTCGCCTGTCTGCGCGGCCGAACCGCTGCCGGGATAGGCACCGTAATGATGCGTGCTGAAATAAAAAACGGAACCGTCGTTATAGAAGGTGTCCTGGGTGCCGTTACCGTGGTGGTAATCCCAATCGACGATCAACACGCGACCGATGCGATGCTTCGATTGCAGATACCGGGCTGCGATGGCGACGTTATTGAAGATGCAGAAGCCCATGCCGCGATCCGGTGTAGCGTGATGGCCGGGAGGCCGAACGGCTGCGAAAGCGTTCTTGACCTTCCCGGCCATCACCGCCTCCACAGCATTCAAGACGCCGCCAACGGCGAATTCAGCGGTTTGCAGGGACTCTGGGGACGCCAGTGTATCGCCGGTGCTGAGTTCCTTCAGACCTTCGAAACCCGACAACTCACGCCGAACCAACTCAATGTAAGACGGCTTGTGAACCAACTCCAGTTCCCGCTCTGTAACCCGGCGCGGCTCGATTCGGAAGAGACTTTTAAGCAGACCCGCTTGCTCCAATCCGTCGCGGATTGCGGTGAGACGCTCAGGCCGCTCGGGGTGCCCGGTGTCGCCGGACAAGTGCTGGAGATAGACGTCGTCGAAAAGCAGCCCCGTCGGCAGAGGCGGCTTTGCCTGAAAAGGCATGGAGGCCCCTAGCGCAAACAGGATGATAAGTACCAGGAAGTATTCCCCTCCTCGCGGGGGAGGGGAATATGTGTCGCGCATCATGCCTCAAATGATCTCACACTTCGTTGGCAGCCCAGCTCACCATCAACCACGGGTTATGGCCGCACCGCAGCCTTGATCGGAGCGACCTTCATGGTCTTCATCTTCTGCCGATAGTCCGGATACAGGGTTTCGGCGCCGCCTCTGGTGGCTTCGTAGGGTATTCCTTCCTGCTCCGAAAATTCTTTCAGGCCGGGATTTTTGCCGGGCAACTTATGCGGAATTCGGTCGGAAATGTTCTCGTTCACGATGGTACACGGGAAGTACTCCAACTCCGTATGCGGCTCCCACTTGTAAGTCACCGATTGAATGAATGGTTCTTCGAGGTAAATGGGATCGTCGATGTATGTGGTTATGGTCAAGTAGTCACCATGCCGGGAGAGCCACTCGGTCACTTTTGCCCGATCGCTCATGGTTGGCCCATTGCGCCGGATATAGGATTCTTTCAGGTGCGTCGTGGTTATCACGAGATCGTTTCCTTCGAAGCGCCCGGTGGAAAAACCCGACCAGGTGTGCGGCGCCCACTCCGGCGGATGCGGGCGTCCATCCATGTAAATGGCACGATCCAGAGATCGTACAAACGCGACGTGATAGGCCACCAGCTCGCGGGACACGGGATCGATTTCCTTGCTGATGCGCATCCCGCCCTGCGCGCGCCATTGATACGGAACCGGATGCGGCCGGCATTGAAGATCCTGGAGGCTCCACTCGCCTGCATCGAATGTATCGGCTCTCAGCCGGCCGGCCTCATTGAGTGGAATGCCTAGATAATCGCCGAGGGCAGAACCCTGGCCGCGCTCCATGACGCTTTGCCAGTTACGTACGACCCACTCGCCGGCGATGTCCGTCGTTTGTGTCAAAACCTGTTCCACTCCGGCTCCGGTGCCGGCCTGCAACCCTCGCTCGATGGCAGCTCCCTGTTGCGAAAAAGCCGGGACGCTGAAAAGCACAACGGCT
>MNKP01000153.1 GCA_001920875.1 Acidobacteria bacterium 13_1_20CM_2_55_15 | reverse complement strand
AAGCTGGACGAACTGAAAACGACGAAGGCAGCCCAAAAATAATTCGAACCCGCCTTTCCTTGTGGCTGTCCTTATTACAGACATCGACGGAATGAAGACGGTCGCTGTTCGAGCAGAAGACATTGATTTTGACGCTGCTGCTCGGGAACATCGTTCGTTTCTGCTTCAGATTGCGGTTGCTTCCACACGCAATCCGGCCGATGCAGAAGACATTGTCCAGGAAGCCCTTATGCGTGGTTATCGCGGTATCAAACGATTTCGAGGCGACTGCCCACTGCGGATCTGGTTGTCCCGTATCGTCGTTCGCGTGGCGATCAATCATCACCGCAGCCTCGCGCGCCGCCTGAAGCGGTGGGTTTTTTTTGGGGATCTGCAATCGGTTTACGAAGACGGCTCCGTCCAGGAATTCGAACCCGCGGATCCGATGGGCTTCTTCGACCGTGAGGCCGTGTTGGATATACGTAAGCACGTGAACCGTCTTCCAGATGAGTTTCGGATGCCGTTGGTCATGCTGGCTGTGGATGGATTAACAATTCCGGAAATCGCAGGCATCCTCGAAATCCCTGAAGGGACAGTGAAGTCCAGAATTTTTTACGCGCGCAAGCGGCTGAAGCAGGCATTACAAGGCAGGAAAAGGTAAGAATCAATATGACTGTGGATTGCCAATGGGTTGAGAAAAATTTGGAAGCCCTGTTCTGGGAAACGCTAAGCCCGGAACAGAATCGGATGGCCCGAGCACACATCGATAACTGTGATTCCTGCGGCAAGGAAGTCGCGGCGCTGAAGGCGATCGATCCCTTGGTCAAAGCTTACTTCCAAAACGAGCTGAACCGAGCGCTGAAAGCCCGCGCCTCCAGCGGCCGCCGCTTGCCGGCGAGCCGTGTGCTGGGCCTCAGTTCTGCAGCGCTGATAGCGGCGTCCTTGCTGCTCGTCTTTACATTGCGTACACCGACTCAGCAACCCGCCGTTCCTGCGGCGTCTCCAGTCTCAGAAGCTACGGAGGCTCAGCCGCCTGAGGCGACACCTCTTGTAAAAAGCTCAGACGCTCCGCTCGTCGAACGCGCCAAACCGGACGCGAGTGAACCGGCTGAGCGCCCTCAAATCCCTCGCGCTACAGCCGCGACCGGCAACGGCGCACCGCAATTTCTGGTGACGGACCCGGCCGGATATTCACGCACCCTTAATGACTATCGCGGGCACGTGTTGATCATCGGTGTTCTGAATAGCCGCCAGACCGAACCGGCGTCAAATTTCGAGCGTCTCTACAAAGCTTTTGGCTCGAATTCGAAATTTCGATTCGTCGGTGTTTCCACAGATCGTCGACCGAAACCCGCAGATACGACCTTCCCATTAACCTACAATCAAGGCTCGATACTTTTTGGCGCCGCACCGGGAGAATTTGTGCTCCTGGATGAGAAGGGATCGGTTCAGTTGCGCGGATCCCTCGTCAGGGATTTCGATAATCTTCTCAAAGGGTTACAAGGAAACTGAGTAGCTTGTAAGCTGACCGCCGACAATTCAGCCATTTGCAAGATAGTCGGCGGTCACAGACCGCCGCTACAGCGCCGCCCAACCTCGACTTTCTGTCAAAGCCCTCAAACAGCAACCGTTAAAAAACGATCTTGGCAGCCAGTTGAAGGATGCGCGGATCGTACACCGACTGCGGCCAGCCGAAGGTCGTCGACGGTATCGCTGGGTTCGCCAGGGGCCGGAAGAAGCCTCCGCCGAAGGTGTACCGCGTGGTCAACACGCCGCTGATGTTCGCGCGATTCGTTACATTGAACAGTTCTGCAATCAACTGAAGACGCACCCGTTCGCTTTGCAGCGGAACGTCCTTGCTCAGGCGTAGGTCTACGGTAACGAATTCCGGGCCGCGGATCGTATTCCTGCCGGCCCAAGGCACGCGATCATTGAAATTATTGCCGTCGTTTCCGGGATCGCCTGTAGTGATGTCATTGAACGCGCGCCCGGATTGGGCCTGCGTGATCAGCCCGAAATGCCAATCATTCAGGATACCCTTGAGCACGGGATTCGAGACGGAGTTGGCGTAATTGATGTCCCAGACTCCTGACAACACGAAACGGTGACGAATGTCGGAAGCCCCAGGCCCGCGGTCTAAGTTGGGAGCCAACGTGTCCTGAGCCACCTTGGCGTCATCGCCCGCATTGCCCGGCACAACGGAAGTCGCATCGGGCGTGGTATCCAGCACTTTGGAGAACGTATAGGAAACCTGCGCCTGGAAACGATTGGCAAACCGGCGCTGAAACTGTACGAATCCGCCCTGATAAATCGAGTTAGCGCCGCTGTCAAAAAGCGAGATGCGGCCAAAGGCTGGATTCGGACGCGTCGGACCGGTTGTCCCAGGATGGCGGAAATACGTGATAGGCGTGCCCTGCGCCGCGACGCACGCAAAGACTGTCGGACAGATGAACCCGGTTGCCGGCTGAGATGGAAGCAAGTTGATGTCGCGGGTTCGCGAGAGGTGCGTGCCGTTGACACCCAGATAGCCCACCGTCAGGCTGGAGCCGCGGCCTGCCGCGATTTCTGTTTGCAAGCTGAACTGCTGGGTTCTGGGCGTCTTGAAGTCTCTGTCGGTGACATAAATGTCCGGTGGAGAGCCGGGTCCCGGCGGCGCGGTTAAAATGTTCGGGTACGTCGGCAGATTCGTTGTAACCAGAAACTGCTGCGTCGCGAAGCCGTTATTGAGTATCGCCGTACTCAGCAGCAGTCCTGGGGTCCGAGCGTAATAAATGCCATATCCGCCGCGCACAACTATTTTCTCGGTATCAGTGACCCGATATGCAAATCCAACTCGCGGTCCGAAATTGGCAGGATCTGTGAGAATTCGGTCGGTCCGGAGATCGGCTGCCAGGAGCTGCGCGTTAGGATTCAGATAATCCGGTTGGCGGTATTTGAAATAGTCATACCGCAATCCGTAGTTGAGCGTCAGCCGTTCCGTGGTTCGCCACGAGTCTTGAGCAAAGAAGGCGTACTCGTTTACGTCGGGATGGCTGATCGGAGCGCTTTTGCCGATACCGGCAAAGGACTGCCGAAAACTAGCGGGTGTTCCATTAAGGAAGTCGTTCCAGTTATTGTAGGTGTAGCCACCCGCGAAGAATCCCGGAAAATAGTTTTCTGCACGCAGTAAGTTGAAATCGAAGCCCATCTTGTAAGAATGACTTCCGCGTAGATAAGACAATGAACCGGTCGGCTGATACGCGTAGGTATTCGTGAATCGCGGGCTGAAATTGTTGGCGCCGAAAAGAACTCCGTTGATGATGTTCGCTTCAGGCCCTGTCGTGTTAGCAAAACCAGGTTGTTTGTCCTGTACGAAGTTGAAGCGCATCTCCGCGACCATCCGAGAACCCAGAGTCCGGTTGTAGACAACCGCGATATTGTCTGTGTTGACTTCATTGCTGCCGGAGTGTTCCTCAGCGACACTGGAACCGAAGGATTCCTGGTTAAGACCTGTATAGCGGCTCAGGTTGTATCGGATGCTGAGCCGGTCTTTATCGGACATGTTCCAATCGCCCTTCACTAGTCCCAGGTTATTTTCCAAACCGATCAGGTAGGGATTCAGATATTTTCCAAACGGACCCGCGACCCCGCCCGGCGGCGTGACGTTCGGCACCACGATTTGGGTTTGTTTGTTCCGCTGAGCGTCATAGCTCAGGAAAAAGAACAGCTTGTCCCGCTGGATCGGTCCACCGAAAGTTCCGCCGAACTGGTTGAAATGGTATGGACGCTTCGACGCCCTGTTACGGTTGTTGATGAAATCATTAGCGTTGATTCCCTTGTCCCGATAAAACTCGAAGGCTGATCCGTGGAAGTCATTGGTACCGCTGCGCGTGATGACGTTAAGCACGCCGCCGCCGGCCCGTCCGATTTCAGCCGCGAAAGCGTTGGCATTGACCTGAAATTCCTGTACCGCACCCTGGCTGAAAGCCGTAGGACGAAAACCGCTTCGGCCTGTGGCCTGACCAAAGAACAGATTATTCGAATCGGCACCGTCCACCAACATCGCATTGCTCGGACCTCGCTGGCCACCAAAAGCGAGATCGCCGCCCCGAGTCGGATCCCTAACGACACCGGGAGTCAGAACGGCCAGATCGAGAAAACTTCTACCGTTGATCGGCAGATCGGCGACGGAGCGCATATCGATTGTGGTCGCCACACTCGAACGCGTCGTTTCGATCACCGGGACTTCCTCGGCGACCGATACAGTCTCCGTGACGCCGCCGACTTCCAATTTGGCATCCACTGTCACGACAGCACCAACGGTTAAAGGGACGTTCTTTTGAACGACCGTCTTGAAACCCGGCGCTTCAATAGTTAAGTCGTAATTCCCGGCGGGCAACCCACCGAACCTATAAAGGCCCGCATTCGTGGTTTCCATGGTTCTCGTCAGACCACTCTCCGTGCGGTGGACCGTGACTTTTGCACCAGCGACAACGGCGTTCGATGGATCGGTCACGACGCCATTCAGAGTGGCCCCGCCAATCTCCGACTGTGCGAACAGGCATCCACCGTGGAGTAGAACAGTAATGATAACGATCGAAACGACTATCTTCTTCATAACAGGCATTGTTTCCTTTCTGTTACTAGAACACCGCGCGCAACGAGACCTGAGCGCGCCGAGCATTGGTGCCATCCGGGCTGGTCGCCGTCGAACTGCCGGTCCCATAGGACGGGATGTAGCTGAGCGTCGTACCACTCAAGCTGTATTCGTCCGTACGGCGGCTTGTGTTGTATTGCCTATTAAATATGTTGAAAGCTTCAAAAGTGAGATAACCGGTAACGCGCTCTGTGAAGGGAACCTTCTTGGAGAGGCGCGCATCGAAGCGGTAGATGCGATCCAAATCGAGATTGCTGATCGGCTGAAACGGCACGCGGGAACTGCACCCACACCCATTTAGCGAGCCGACAACGAGGGCGCCCGGGAAAGCAAATACTGAGACTGCTGTCGTGGCGGTAACCGGCCGCGACGACTGAAGCGTGGTGATCTCGCTCAACTGCCAATTGTTGATGAGATGACGAGCCAAAGGGCTGTTCGTCGCGTTGAATGTCGGACTCCAAACGAGGCTGATTGCTGCGCGATGGCGGATATCATTGGCTGACGAACCTTTTTCGGCACGGAAGTTGCCGTTTTCGTAGCTCGTCGGGCCCGAGTCATAGAAGACATTGGGGTCTCCTGTCGGTTGGTTGAAGTCGATGGCGTGCGACCAGGTGTAAGACACCGACGCCTGAAATCCGCGGCTGTACCGCTTATTCACCTGAACGGCCAATCCGTCGTAATGACTCAGCCCGGGATTTTCGAGCTGGTTGACACGGCGGTACCTGGGATCGACTCTTGTACGATAAGTGGGAGTCGTATACGTTCCGGCTACATTCCCGGCGCGATCCAGAATCGTATACGTGATGGGCGGCCCGAGAGGTCCAACGTTCAAGTCTCGGACTCCGTACAACCGCACGCCGCGCCCCCACAGATAAGAGATACTAAAATCAATGTTCGCGGTGATCTCCCGCTCGAGGGCGATATTCGCTTGATGGGTGTAAGGGTTCCGCAGGTTCTTATCCGCAAAAGTGATATCCACCGTTCCCGCCGGCGGGTTGAACGACGTCGACTGCAGATAATTAGGATAGACCGCTCCTGCAGCCAGTTGCTCCGGTGTGCCACTGTTGTACGTGATGTTTTTTCGATACGCACCGTTATTGGCGAAGAGCCTGTTGATCAGCCCGGACTGGTACCGTGCGAAAAACATGCCGTATCCGGCGCGAGCAACCGTTTTCGAGTTCAACCTATAAGAAATCCCCGCGCGCGGAGCGACGTTGTCGGTTGCCGAGTGGATAACACCGGTCTGCGGGTAGTCCGGATTCACGACGCTGGGCTGTGGGATTGAGGTGTAGTCATAGCGCAAGCCGAAATTCAGCACCACGTCGGGATTGATACGGAACCGATCCTGCCCATAAAAGCCATACGTCTGCAGGTTGAAGTCGACGAGCGGATTCCCGAATGCCTGCGAGTACGTGCTCCAATTCTTCAAACCTGCCGTGTTTCCGCTGAAATCCAAGGCAAAATTGTTCAGTGTGGCGTAACTGTAACTGCCATACCGATTGATGAGCTGGACGTGATAGTCCTCGGTGTGTGTGATATCGATTCCGAATTTCATCGTATGCGCACCTGTATTCCAGCTCACGTTGTCCGCGTACTCGAAGCGGGTCTCGCTCGGGTTCAAGCGTGGATAGGAGTTGGCAACACCCAGATTACCGGTGCTGTTGACGGTCAAGCTGGCTAGACCGAGGCCGGGATAAAGGAAGTCCGGGCTCGCGGTGTCGTGCAACCGATCTTTGAACCATCCAAAGCGGGCTTCATTGACGACGCGTGGACTTACGATGGCCGTCCATTGTGCGCGGCCGTATGTATCCCGGACCGTGGAGTCCGCATTGTTTCCGATGGCATTTCCATTGGAAAAAACGATTCCGGTTGCTTGTATGCCGTGTGGGGAAACCCAGCGCAAGCCGCTCAGGCTGAAGCTCAGGCTATTCCTGTCGGACAGGTGGTAGTCAATCTTGCCAAAGCCGAGGTCCTGCTGCACAGTGCGCGAGACGGTTCCGAAATTCCGCGTTGTCAACATCTGGATCGCCGTCTGACATTGCGCGCCCGTCGCTTGGATCGTTGCAGTGGGATTGGGACAGGGGTTCCTCGCTGTATCCAACGTGCCGGCTGCAGTAAAAAGGTTGGCGCTCGTCTGCGTGGCAATCGCTGGAAAATCCCGCCGCGTGGCTTCGTAATTCCAGAAATAGAAGAGCTTGTCTTTAATAAATGCACCGCTCAGGCTCGCGCCGGCCTGATGTCGAATGTCCTGAGGATTGAACGAGGCATAACGGTCACGCGCGTTCAGACTTCGATTACGAAAGAACCAATAGGCGGTTCCGTGAATGTCGTTGCTTCCGCTCTTGGTGATCGTGTTCACCACGCCGCCCATGGCCTGGCCATATTCAGCGGCATAATTGTTGGAGATCACCTGGAACTCCTGAACGGCCTCCTGCGAAATCGGGCTGGTGATCCGCGTTCGTCCGGCGTTCTCGTTGTAGAAGGTGTTGGTCGTGTCATTGCCGTCTGTCAGAAAAGCATTGTGGCCGCCAATGCCGCGAAAACTAAGCAGACCGAACGCCCCGTCAGGCACTACAGCCGGTGTCAACAGAACGAAGGAATCTACACGCCGCCCGTTGATCGGCAGTTCCAGAATCTGCCTCGAGTTCACCAGCTGGGAAACATCGGTCTTCGTGTCATCGACCAGTACCGCTTCGGCGGTGACTTCAACGCTCGCCTCCGTACCCGCTACGACGAGATCAATGTGAAGATCGATATTCTGGCCGACCGCCAAAGTGACCGCGGTCGCCTGGTACGTCGCGAAGCCGCTCTTATTGACGCTGACACTGTATCCTTCCGCAGGAATTAGAGCAGGGGCCGTAAACACGCCCTGACTGTTTGTCTCCAGATTCCGTCTGATTCCCTTCGCCTCATTCGCCACCACTACAGAAGCACTGGGTACGGCGGCTCTCGAAGCGTCCAGCACCACGCCGGAAATACTTCCCAGGCCAGCGCCTGACTGGCTAAGCGCATAGTCGGCAAAAGCAAAAATTAAAAGAATTAAAATCACAGTCTTTCGCTTCATGTAGATTTCTTTTTTTATGCAACAGTCCAAAACGGACGGGGGAAAGATAATACATGTTTCGCGCGGCAGTGGGCGTAAAAGTGAAATTAATTGAGGACGACAGTCCCCCCCCTCTGCGAGGAGGGGAATGTGCCCTACTCGACAACGCCGTCACTGCTAGGAGGGAAGTTCCTCCAGCCGCACCAGATCCTCGTACGTTTCACGCCTGCGGATAACTTGATAAGTTTTGCCCGTCACCAGGACCTCTGCGACGCGCGGCCGCGAATTGTAATTCGATGAAAGGCTGAAGCCGTACGCCCCGGCGCTCATGATCGCGAGGAGTTCGCCAGGCTCGAGCAGAGCGACATCTCTGTCCTTCGCGAAGAAGTCGGCCGATTCGCACACCGGGCCCACAACGTCGGCTGTTTCCATTTTTTGGCTGGCCTGCTCGCGGACCGGCCAGAGTTGGTGGTGAGATCCGTATAAGGCGGGGCGGATCAGATCATTCATTCCAGCATCGACGACAAGAAACTTTTTCGTACCTTGGTTCTTTTTCAAGAGAACCCGCGTAAGCAAGATACCCGCGTTGCCGACAATGACCCGTCCGGGTTCGAGCACGATCGTAAGTTCCAGATCCTTTGTCGCCTTGGCCACGGTCTCACCATAGACGGCAGGCGACGGTGGTTCTTCGGTACTGTATGAGATGCCGAGACCGCCACCGAAGTCGAGGTATTTCAAAGCGACGCCATCTGATTGCAATTCGAGGACGAATTGCCGGAGGCTCGCAAGGGCTTCCTGGAAGGGTCCCATTTCCGTAATTTGCGACCCCAGGTGACACTGTACGCCCACAACCTCGACATTCGAGAACGCGCGCGTGTTTCGATAGAGATCCCTCGCTTCGGGAAGACTCACGCCGAATTTGTGTTTCTGCATTCCCGTTGAAATGTACGGATGCGTGCGCGGATCAACGTCGGGATTCGCTCGAATGGAAATCCGCGCTTTCTTTCCCGCAAGCGCATATCGAATTTCATCGGCCGTTTTGCCGACCCCCGCAAAGATTACTTTTTCGGCAGAACCGCCCGCGCGCAAAACTCGGAACAATTCACCGCCTGAGACAATGTCGAAACCTGTTCCCCACTCGGCAAATCGCCGAAGGATATTGATGTTCGAATTGGCTTTGACGGCGTAACAAATCAGATGCGGTACGGATCGAAAAGCGTCGTCGAAGACGCGAACATGCCGTTCGAGTGTCCGTTCGCTGTAGACATATACGGGTGTACCCATATCGGCGGCAATCCGCGATAGCAGAACTTCTTCGCAATACAGCTCGCCGTCTTGGTAGTGAAAGTGATGCATCCCGCATTATAAAAGGTTTTGAAAATGACAATTTAGAAGAAGTACCGGAGCCCAAACTGTGCCTGGAACGGTGTCCCGAGTTGGTTGTTGACCGGATCATATTGGCCGTTATGCAGCCTCAATTGCATAAATGTGCTCGGCGGGGGCACCACGGCTCCCGTCGCCGGGGCGATTCCCGGTCCGTAGATCAGGTTTGTACGGTCATAAACGATGTTGTCAAAGTTAAAGAGATTAAACATCTCCGCGGAAAATTCAATGCGTTTGTCTTCTCCGAACGGGAAAGACTTCAGCAACCTCAGGTCAACGGTCTTGAACGCGCGATTGCGGTATGCATTGCGCTTCAGGGAGACGCCGGGCGCCGTATACGGCCTATCCGAGGTGGAGGCACCGTTACCGCTGGTAACAACGCCCGGAATCGTATAGTTTCCGTCGCCATTAAGGTCCTGACCGGCAGCTGCATCGATGGGAAACCCGCTTCGCGCGCGAATGGAACCTGCAGCGGTAATGCCGGCGGGCAGGTTCACCAGGGCATAGCCTCCAATCTGATTCCGTGCATCCATACGCGACACGCTGTATTCCGAGTGAAGATCGGTGGCATTCTGATAGTAGAGCGTCGTGGAACTGCGCTCGTTGTCGTCGTCGGAATAGGTGCCGGAAACCGTATAGTTGAATCCCGCCTGATAGCGCCGCCCACGATATTTTGTCTCGAATGTAACGCCGCGGTACATCGAACGCGCGGAACTCTCCCGCAGCACTAAGCGGTCAACGCCGGCGATGGGACGCGGGATCCGGAACGCTCCGACCTGCCCGAAATTCGGCCGCTTTGCAGCGTCGGCAGGATTGATCTGCGGCTGCGGCAGGTTCTCATCGAGATTGCGTTCCAGGTGCACGGTGTTCAGATAGTTGAACTGCGCGCCGGCCACCCAATTGTTGCTTATCGCGTGCTCCACGCCCAAACCCGTTTGCAGCGAGCGAGGGTTGGTGAAATTGTTGGCTGTTGCTACAAAGCGGGCATTAGCGAATGGATCCGGGGCCGCTCCCGTCCCCGCTGCCGCGCGCGCGATCTGATCGGGCGTCAGGACGGGAAGACTATCGAGCGCGTACCTGTTCAAATCAACGCCGATGGCGAGCAAGTCCCGATATACGGTCGAACCCAGCCGCGGCAGAGACAGCGAGACGTTGCCAGGAGGCAACCGGAAATTGTTTGTGGAATCAGCTAGCAGGATCATCGGGGTGGCCGCATAGAATATGCCGGCGTGGCCGCGAATCACGGTCTTGTTCGACGCTCCAGGCGAGTAGGTGAAACCCGCACGCGGCATCCACTGTTTGAGCGCATCCGGAGTCGTTGTCGGATCGAAGTGAGTGCCATTGAACAGCGTGGCGGCCTTAATCTTGTCGATGACGGCGGTATTGTTCGCCACGGGCTGCGGGTTCTTCTGCCCTTCCCAGCGGAATCCATAATTCAGGGAGAAGCGATTCGTGATACGCCACGAGTCCTGCGCGTAAAAAGCGATCTGGTGCATATGGAAATCAGCCAACCGATTGCCGATCTGCAACTGGTATTGCACGAGCGGATTATCGAAACGGTTTGGTGTCGGACCACCCAGCGACAGAACTTCCAAAATCGGGTCTACTGTGGGAGCGACATTAGTCGAAAAAACACCGAATTGATTGAACCCAAACGACTGAAAAGTGGTCAGGTAATTGTAGTCACCGCCAACCTTGAAGATGTGCGATCCACGGATGAAAGAAATTCCATCATTGATCTGCGTCCGCCGGTCGTCTTGCGTTGTGGGAAGAAAATTCCGCGCGCCAAACTGTCCAATGCTGTTTGTGACGTTCGGCAAGGACGAGTTGGATGTGCGTGGCCGGACTTCCTGGCTGATGGAAAAACGCAGATCGTTGACCAGCGTGGGGCTGAGGATCTCGGTCCATTGCGCAACTCCGGTATGTGTACGGTCCTTTTCAATGCCGTTGTTGTTGAGCGCGCTGGTCGTCAACGTCTCCGCCGCACCGCCTACCGACGCCGCATTTTGAGCCGCGGCATCGCTGAAATTGTAGCGAAGGGTAAGCCGCCCGCCGTTGCTCATCTGGTAGTCGGTGCGGCCGGTCAGCGCTGTCGCATTGTTGGTTTTCTGAAAGCCGGTT
>MNKP01000185.1 GCA_001920875.1 Acidobacteria bacterium 13_1_20CM_2_55_15 | reverse complement strand
ATTGTCGTTTGTCGCAACAGCGGTCAACAGCCTCATTGTCTACGGGGCGACGAGCCGCAGTAAAATGGCGCTGGGGATTGCGGCTGCTGTAATTCTAACAGCGAGGTTTCTTCCGGTCCTCGCGGAAACGCGGCCGGACGATCCGCTCCCGGTTCGATTGGTTCAAACCAACATTTCGCTCGATCAGCCGTGGAAGCAGCCCGATTCCGACCAGTTGTTGGATGAGCTTGGAAAGTTATCGACAGGTGGGAACACCCGGCCGAAGCTGGTTGTATGGCCCGAGACGCCCGCTCCTTTTTATCTTAACGCCGACGCCGGGTTTCGCGCGCGCATGCAGGCTATTGCACGAAGACTCGAAGCGTATTTTCTCGTCGGATACGTCGATGCTGTTGGCGAAGGCCCATCCAACAGTGCAGGACTACTGGATCCCAAAGGTGATCAGGTTTCGCGATATGACAAAATGCATCTTGTGCCTTTTGGCGAATATGTTCCATTCAAGCGCCTGCTGTTCTTTGCCGAAAGTCTCACCCGCCAGGTCGGTGACTTCATTCCCGGAGCGGAATATACAATCGCCTCGCTCGACGGACACCGGATCTCGACGGCCATTTGCTATGAGAGCATCTTTCCCGATCTCGTCCGCCGTTTCGTCAAACGTGGATCGGAGCTGCTGGTGGTAATCACAAATGACGGTTGGTTTGGCGAATCGTCCGCGCCCTACCAGCATCTACGCATGGGCGTCGTGCGCGCCGTTGAAAACCGGCGATATATGGTGCGAACGGCCAACACAGGGATCAGCGCGATTATCGATCCTTATGGCAGAATTGAAGCGAGTGCGCCGATCGGCATCCGCACGATACTGGATGGGACCGTGCATTTCCGTTCCGATCGGACGTTCTACACCGAATACGGCGATGTCTTCGCGTACGCGAACGCGATCTTGGTCGCCGGATTGCTTGTCTGGAGGGAGCATGCTCGAAGAAATCGTCGAACGATTTAACCAGTTGAAAACTCTCAGCGAGGACGTCCGGAGGTTTCTTTGACGTCGGCACGAAACAGCAGCACCTCGATGAGCTGCAGAAGCAAATCGCGGATCCCAATTTCTGGTCCGATCAGGACCGTTCCAGCAAAATCCTTCAACAACGTGCCCGCCTCGAAGAAAGTCTCGATCTAGATCGTCAGATAACGCGGCAATTGGATGACGTCGGGGCGCTCGTCGAGCTTGCCCGCGAAGGCGAGCCTGTCCTCGACGAGTTGGCAGCCCACCTGAAAGACACAGAAACATTCGTCGATCGCGTTGAAACTAAAGTCTTGTTGTCGGCCGAAAACGACCCCTTGAACGCCATCGTCAACATCCATCCCGGAGCCGGAGGAACCGAAGCGCAGGATTGGGCCGAGATGCTCATGCGCATGTATCTGCGATGGGCCGAGCAGAACGGCTTCAAGACCCAGATGCTGGATTATCAGGATGGCGAAGAAGCGGGAATCAAATCCGTCACGTTTAACGTGATTGGTGAATACGCCTACGGATATCTTGCATCAGAAACCGGCGTGCATCGCCTCGTGCGAATCTCTCCGTTCGACGCGAATAAACGCCGCCATACGTCATTCGCCTCCGTGGCGGTCTATCCCGAAATCGATGAGACCGTCGAAGTCGTCATTGAAGAAAAGGAATTGCGGATCGACACGTACCGGTCTGCCGGAAAAGGCGGCCAGCACGTGAACACGACCGACTCGGCCGTCCGTATCACTCATCTGCCCACCGGCATCGTTGTTCAGTGCCAGAACGAGCGCTCCCAGCACAAGAACAAAGCCGTCTGCATGAAAGTTCTCCGCGCGCGGCTTTTCGAACTGGAGATGGAAAAAAAGAAAGACGAGACCAAGTCTATCGAAGATAGCAAGCTCGAGATCGCATGGGGGAGCCAAATTCGATCCTACGTGCTCCAGCCTTATCGATTGGCGAAGGATCATCGCACGAAGGTCGAAGTCGGCGATGTCGATCGCGTGCTCGACGGCGACCTGGACAAATTTATTAAAGCGTATCTGCAATTTCGAGCGCGCGCGGCGGCCTAGCAAGTCACATGCTGCGGCTGGACTCGGATGTGCAGTATGTGAAGGGCGTCGGCCCCCGCCGAGCCGGTCTGCTGGCCTCGAGAGACATCCGTACGGTCCAGGATCTGCTGCTTCATCTTCCCAAGTCTTATCAAGACCGCGCCCACTTCATTCCCCTTTCTGGGCTGAAAATCGGACAGGATGCGGCTGTGCACGCTCGCGTCTACCGCAGCCGCGTTATCCAGACTCGGACGCGCGGCCGCATCCTCGACGTCATCTTGACCGACGGCAGCAGCTTTGTTCACGCCAAATGGTTTCATGGCGCATATCTCCAGACGCGCGAGTTCAGCGCCGGGCGTGAGGTCGTGTTGTTCGGCCGCGTGGACTTCGACAGATACGAATCGAAGTTCGTCTTTTTCAATCCGGAGTTCGAGCTTCTCGATGAAGGCAAGGACTCCGCGTCGCTTGATATCGGCCGGTACGTTCCAGTTTACGAGGAGGTTGGCGGAATCACCAGCCGCCAGCTTCGCCACATTATCGCTGCCGCTCTGGCGGATTCTGCGAAAGATATTAACGACCCCTTGCCCGAGGAAATCCTCGAAGCGCACGGCCTTCCGGATCTTCGGACCTGCCTCGAACGCGTGCATTTTCCGGAACCGGATGACGAGCTTACGAAGCTGAATCAACGCCGCTCGCCCTACCATCGGCGTCTCATCTTCGAAGAATTCTTCCTGCTCGAGCTGATTTTCGCCCTGCGCCGTATTCAAAGCCGGTCGCGTGAAGGAGTTCGGTTCGAGACCTCGGAGCGGATCCGCCAGCAGGTCAAAATGATTCTGCCATTCCATCCAACCGCGGCTCAGAAACGCGTGCTGAAGGAAATCGTCGATGACTTGAAAGCTCCTTATCCAATGGTTCGGCTGTTGCAGGGCGATGTCGGAAGCGGCAAAACCATAGTCGCATTCGAGGCTATCGTCATCGCCGTCTCGAATGGTTATCAAGCTGCGCTAATGGCGCCTACCGAGATTTTGGCCGAGCAGCACTTCCTCAACGCCAAACGAATTCTCGCTCCCTTGAATTACCGGATCGCTGTTGTCCGGCGCGGCACCAAGAAAGCGGAGAAGCAAGAGTTGCTCGAAAAAATCGCCTCGGGCGAGATCCAGGTGATTGTAGGAACACACGCGCTTCTTGAAGAGCGCACGCTTTTCAAAAGCCTCGGGATGGTCATCATCGACGAGCAACACCGTTTTGGTGTAGTCCAGCGCTTGCAGCTCATGGCAAAGGGTGAAAATCCCAATACGCTCGTTATGACGGCAACTCCGATTCCCCGGACATTGGCTATGACGTTGTACGGCGATCTCGATCTCTCCGTCATTGATCAAATGCCCCCCGGGCGGTCTCCAATCCGAACCGTCCATGTCATGGAGCGCGACGCCGAGCACATTTACGAAATGATTCGAGGCGAACTGAAACAGGGACATCAAGCCTATGTCGTCTATCCCGTAATTGAAGAGTCCGAAAAAATCGATTTGAAATCGGCTACCGAGGGCTTCAAGAAACTGTCGGCAATTTTTGCAGGATACCGCGTCGCACTCCTTCACGGCCGGCTCAAAAGCGAACAGAAGGAACAAACGATGGCCGCATTTGCGGCGGGTGAGAGTCACGTACTCGTCTCCACGACCGTCATCGAAGTTGGAGTCGATGTCGCGAACGCCACCATCATGCTCATTCAACACGCAGAACGGTTCGGGCTTGCGCAGCTTCATCAATTGCGCGGCCGTGTCGGGCGCGGCGCCCAGCAGTCGCTGTGTATCTTGATGACTCCGAATCGAATCAACGACGTCGCGAGAGAACGTATCCGCGCCATGGTTTCCAGCACCGATGGATTCCGTCTCGCTGAGGTCGACCTCCAGCTGCGTGGCCCCGGCGAGATGGCCGGAACGCGCCAGTCCGGAATCCCCGAGTTCCGGGTGGCGAATCTGATGACGGATGGCGAACTGTTGTCTCTGGCTCAGCAAGAAGCGCAGCGCTGGGCCGATCGCTCCGAAGAACGCGGAAGGCTGATCGAGGCGCTTTCGGGCAAAGCACGGTTGGTCACCGTAGGATAGAACTGCGGCGGTCTATGACCGCCGGCGATGTGACAGGTGCTGGACTGTCGGCGGTCATAGACCGCCGCTACAGAAGCTTTGTCAACTTTGGCGACATGTTCTGTAAAGATTTCTTAAAGCCGCCGCCGAACCGGCAATACATTCCATTTCCATAACTTGCAGAAGAATCGTATTGATACCCGTCGATTTTGTTTACATAAAGGATCAGGCACAGAGTGGTCCTTTGTTCCAAGTATTTCCTGCTAAACGTCATCGATTGACCGGATTCCGTCTACCGGCAATAGGTTCCCGATTCTGGATGCGTACTTGCCTTGAATTCTCCCTTCATGCAACTAAGCGGTTCAAGGACGAGCCGGGGCGTTCTCTGCGCAATCCTCATCTGCGCCGGAGGGTTCGTGTCGCTTGGCGCTGCGCCGGCGCAGGCCGGTCCGAACTACGCGCAAATCATTGCCGACGAGGCGTACTTTGTGTCACTGTCGCAGGTCGAGCCCTGCACGGGCACATCGGTGAGGGGCGCCATCGCGTTGAATCCGGTGTCGCAGAACCCGGGTTCGGTCTACATCAATCCCTATCGGGCGAATTACGGCGCGCGCGCGTTGGTCGCGGCGGGCTCGCATTACTTCCCGATGGTCAAGGATTGGTTGATTTGGTATCTCAACCACGTCAACTGGCCTGACTATAACGGCGTCTACGGCACCGTCTACGACTACAACGCAAATGCCACCGCGTGCACCGAACAGCCCAAGGTTCAGCCAGGTGACACCCACCCCTATTACGACTCGACCGACGCCTACGCGGCGACGTGGCTGTCCGCGATGCGTGCGTACGCGCAAGCCAATCCCGCGGACTGGGCCTGGTTCCAGTCTCCGGACATCGTTTACTGGATGGATCAAGAGGCCCACGTCAGCATCTACACGATGCAACCCAATGGGCTGACCTGGGCCAAGCCCGACTACCCCAGACAATACCTCATGGACAACATCGAGGTCCTTCAGGGTCTCAACAACTACATCTGGATTGCGCAGAACGTTCTCAATGACCAGGACAAGGTCAACTACTGGACGTCGTATGCCAACACGCTCTCCCAGGGGATCCAGACCTATTTGTGGGACGACGTGAACCAGGGGAGCAACAAACTGTACGCCTGGGCCTCTGATCAACTGAACCCGTCCTGGGTGTACTGCTATCCCGATGGCATAGCTCAGCTCTGGCCCACGTGGGCACGCTACGGCCCGTCCTCGCGACGCTCGGCCACCTGGCGTGGATACAAGACGCACTTCCCAAGCTGGGCCTCCACCACGCCCGCCTATCCCGACATCTCCTGTCCGCTCCATTACACGGAGGCCCCGACCGCCTACGCGGCCGCGCAGGTTGGTGACAAGCAGTCGGTCGACCTCTGGCTCATGAACTCCCAGATCAACTGGATCAACCCCGGCCGGCCCTATCCCTGGACAGTCGCCGACTCGGGCTTCCGCGCCCTCGCTGCCCAGAAGGCCGCGACCCTGCAGTAGAGGTCCCGCCCAGACGCATCGCGCACTGCTAGGAAAAATCAAGGACTGTTGTCACCGCCTGGGGCCGACTCGATGTAAAACTCCAGGAAGGCGATAACCATCGCAAATACGAGTGGTCCGATGAACATTCCTAAAATGCCGAAGTAGCCGATTCCGCCCAAAATACTGAAGAACACTACCAGTGTGTGCATGCCAACGCGGCCTTCGATCAACTTTGGGCGTAGAAAGTTATCGATTCCGCCCACAATAACGACCTGACTTACAAAGAAGATCAGTGCATGACCATAGGACCCGACGGCAAGCAAGTAAAGCGTCCAGGGCACCCAGACCGAGGCTGAACCGATCACAGGTACGAGGGAGAGCAAGGCGGTCAATGCGCCCCACAGAATCGGATCACGCAGGCCAAGCACAAGAAAAATCACCCCGCTGAGGATTCCCTGGACCAGCGCCGTTACTAGAGTCCCGAGGACGGTCGCCTTTGTCACCACGCGGAATCGCTCGACGAACAGGTCTTCCTGCCTATCCGACAGCGGACTGATCCAGCGAACGCCTTCGGCAAAATACGCCGAATCGCGCAGCAGGAAAAACAGCACAACGAGCATGATGAAGTAGTCCATCAGGAAATTGAACGCACCTGTCGCAAACGTGGCAGCCACGGCAAGAGCAGCAACTCCTATGCGCTGTGCCTGAGATCCTAACTCCGTCCCGATGTCGAAGTTCTCGAACCGCAACGAACTCGGTAGCCACAGTTCAATCCTTTTCAGTACCGGATTCCCCGCCGGGTCTAGCCATGCGGCAATTTTCTTAACCGTTTCCGGATCCCTGAGACTCTGATAGGTGTCGTTCGCCTCGCGGGCAAGTGCGATGGAAAGAAAAAGAACAGGCAGCACTATCGCGACCGTAAGACCGAGACAAACACCCAATGAGGCGAGGGTGTTGCGGTTGCCCATCCTCCGGGAGAGTGCTTCATAAATCGGATCCAACAAAGTAGAAAGGATCAGCGCGAGAAAAATCGGCATCAGAAAGGGCTGAATCATGCGGAGACACAAGTAGATAACGACGCCGAAGATGGCGAGCAGCAACCACTGCCCCAGAGTCTTTCCCGTGACTAACATCGATTTATTTATGAACGAAGATTTTAAACCGTAGATTATGCGAATTACGAGGAACTGTGGCTCCCTATTCGGTCTAGGAATTCCTTTGTGTCACCAGAAGGGGCACACTAATGCCGGCTTTGGGAGCACGATGCGAATCATTTCCGGTAAGTTCAAGAGCCGCCGTTTGAAGGGGACGCCACCTCCGGGCGTTCGGCCGACAAGCGACAAGCTGCGGGAAACGTTGTTCAATGTTCTGGGGACGCGAGTCGAGGGAGCGATATTCCTCGATGGTTGTGCGGGAGCCGGCGCGATCGGGATTGAAGCTCTTAGCCGGGGTGCCGGGTTCGTTTTTTTCATCGAACAATCCCGAAAGGCGTGCCAGATCATTCGAGAAAATTTGAAAGCGCTCGAAATCCGCGAAGGATTCAAGAACATGGAGACGGATCTCATAAAAGCACTGAGTGGCCTTGATATGCGGTTCGATATCGCGTTTGTCGATCCACCCTACGATCGGGAAGATCTCTACGAACGAGTGTTAGACATGTTTGGAAGCACACCGCTTCTTGCCGCAGACGGTCTTCTAATTCTCGAACACTCGAAGCGCAAGATGTTGCCGGAAACTTCAGGTAGACTCAGGAAAATTCGATCCCTTGTGCAAGGTGATGCCGCGCTGGCATTCTATAGCTCTTTGGAGGATGCGTGACCAGAGCCATTTATCCCGGATCGTTCGATCCGCTGACATTTGGCCATGTCGACATCATCGAGCGCAGCGCCCGCCTGTTCGATAATGTGGTCGTCGCGATTTTGACAAATCCGCAAAAAGCGCCGTTGTTCACGGTCGAAGAACGTATTGAAATCATGAACGAAATCCTGAAGCCGCGCTTCCGAAATGTCGAAGTCGACGTCTTCCACGGCCTCCTGGTGGATTACGCGAAGCAGAAAAGGGCGCAGGTCATCGTCCGCGGAATTCGGGCGGTCACCGACTACGAATATGAATTCCAAATGGCGCTCATGAACCGCAGGCTGACGCCGGATATCGAAACCGTTTTCATGATGCCCGCCGAAAATTATTCTTATTTGAGCTCGCGGCTCGTGAAGGAGATCGCGGAGTTGGGCGGATCCGTAACAGGTCTCGTGCCCGAGACCGTCGAAAGGCGTTTAAAACAAAGATTCAAGAAAGAGACATAGATCATGAACCTCGCAACTAGAATTTCGCGTATCTCCGTATCGAAGACTATGGCCGTTATGGAAGCTGCCATCAAACTGCGCGATCAGGGTATCGATGTCGTGGACTTCGGCCCCGGCGAACCCGATTTCCCGACCCCCGAAAACGTAAAGCAGGCCGGCATTCGCGCCATTCAAGCCGACTTTACGAAATACACAGCGATCGGCGGAATCAAAGAGCTGAAAAAAGCGATCGTCGATAAACATGCCCGGGAGTTTGGATCGAAGTACGATGTTTCGGAATGCGTCGTCAACATTGGCGGTAAGCATGCGATTTTCAGCATATTTGCTGCCGTGGTGGATGAAGGAGATGATGTCATCATTCCCACGCCGTATTGGGTTACGTTTGCGGATATCGCGCGCTTCGTAAATTCCAATCCCGTTTTCGTCCCCACCAAAGAGTCCGAGGGGTTCCGTCTGACCGCCGAAGTTCTCCAACGCGCGCTGACGCCAAAAACTCGGCTCGTCGTCGTGAACTCACCCAATAACCCGAGCGGCGCGATTGTGGAAGACGCGGAGTTCGGAAGGATCGCGAGGCTGTGCAGCGAACGTAATGTCTATCTCCTCTCCGACGAATGCTACTCGCATTTTCTTTATGATGGACGAAAGCCGTTTTCCGTTGCCTCGTACACGGATCTCAAAAGCCACATCGTCATTGCCGGATCGCTTTCGAAAACGTACTCCATGACGGGCTGGCGCATCGGTTATGTACTCGCTCTGCCCGAGATCATTGACGGGATCGTTAAACTGCAAAGCCATTCCACCTCGAATCCGACTTCGGTTTCACAGAAGGCGGCGCTCGAGGCCCTCAGCGGTCCACAGGAATCGGTTGGTGTGATGCTTGCGGAATATGCCCGTCGGCGGAAATTTGTGTTGGAACGATTGCGCGCAATTCCGGGAGTCAAATGCGCGGAGCCCGGCGGGACATTCTATGCATATCCGAACATATCCGCAGCGTTTGGGCGCGGCGGTATCCGCGACAGTGTCGATTTCTCGGCCAGGCTTCTCGAAAAAGCTCACGTAGCCGTCACACCGGGTGAAGCGTTCGGAACCGCCGAGCACGTCCGGATTTCCTATGCCACCTCCATGGAGCAGCTCGATAAAGGTCTCAAGCGCATCCACGAATTCATGGCAAGCCTGTGAGTGGCGCGCGCCGGCCCGCTGGCTGTCGCGCCGCCCTCTCAGGGGAGAGGGACGTATTCCAAATTTTTTTTGTCAAAGAGGAAATCGGAATCCGCTCAATTTCTTTCCAAACGAAATCCTTCGTCTCAAGCTTTCCCTCATACACGCTCACGTCCAAACGATGGTGCGTGATCGTGTGACGGCATTGGCCGATTTTGTTGAACGATCGGGGGGGCAGTTCGGGAAACATCGGAAATTCCCACATGCCGTCGACTGGTTTCATCAGA
>MNKP01000113.1 GCA_001920875.1 Acidobacteria bacterium 13_1_20CM_2_55_15 | reverse complement strand
CATCAAAAGAAACTTGTCTTTGCCGGCAATGAAGAATCGCTTGCCGGCCTGCTCCTGGACGCGGCCGCGAGCGCTGATCTGGATTTGGGTGACTCCGACATCGGTTTTTTGAAAGACTTCTCGGAGGTCCTTGGGTTGGAACGATGAGCCCGGCTTATAGGAGACGAGGACCGCTTCGTTTTTCAGGCTGATGTTGATTTTGTCGATGCTCGGCAAGCGTCTCAAGTAGATCTCCGAAACTGCGGCACAGGTGCCGCAAGAAATGCCGGTCGTTTTGATTGCCACCTTCTCGACCTGGGCAGCGGCCGGAAGAGCCGTGATCACCGTCAAAGCACCCAGTGCCACGATGTGTTTATACAGGTTCATCGCCGTTCCTTACTTTACTGATATCGGATCGTTATGACAATCCATCCCGCAATGAGTAGTCCGTTCAGCGCCAGGCTGATTCCAAGAATGGCTTTCATTCCCCACGTCCGCATCGAGGGCGGACGTTTGCCGACGGTCCATATCTGATAGACGAGTGTGGCAATAGCCACGACAAAAAACAGCGGCTGCAGCCGCTCGAGCCAAAACAGACAACCGGCGCTCAGTAATCCGACGAGACCAAGTCCTGCCAGGACTTGCGGAAGCACTCATCAACTGGGCGTCAGCAGAGCCGCAACAATCGAAAGCAGTCCGGCCCGCTTGGGATCCGTTCTCATTTGGAAATTCTCTCCGGGTTCATTATGCTCTAGGGGAGTGACGGAAGTGGAAATGAAATACAAGACTATCCTTGCCTCTGCCGCTATCTTCCTGTTTTGTCTCGCGGGATTGAATCTCGCAGCCAGCCGTAGCGATGTCGCCGATGCGGCGATGAAAGGCGACAAAGCA
Organism: Acidobacteria bacterium 13_1_20CM_2_55_15; assembly: GCA_001920875.1. Lineage (GTDB taxonomy): Bacteria > Acidobacteriota > Terriglobia > 20CM-2-55-15 > 20CM-2-55-15 > 20CM-2-55-15. The sequence continues at coordinate 6,902 of MNKP01000113.1, read as the reverse complement.
GCGGTTCGTGCGCTGCTTGAACGGAAAGCCGATGTGAATGCGCCGCAGGTCGACGGGGCGGTCGCGCTGCATTGGGCTGTTTATAAAGACGACATTGAGCTGGCAGATATGCTGCTTCGCGCCGGTGCAAAGCCGGACGTCGTCAATCGGGAAGGAATTACACCGCTCCACATGGCCTCGCTCTATGGCGATGTAAAAATGATGGACAGGCTCCTCGAGGCCGGGGCGGATCCAAACCGTCGCGGGCCGGCCGGCGAGACGATGCTCATGCTGGCGGCCCGCAATGGCAACCCTGAAGCCATCACGCTGCTCATTCGGGCCGGCGTCAACGTTAATACCCAAGAGCCAATTCGTGGAACGACGGCATTGATGTGGGCCGCCGAACAAAAGCATCCCGCCGCGGTTCGAGCATTGCTCGATGCGAAAGCCGATCCCGCGATTCGCTCTGCGGGCGCCGGCCTGCCCAGAAATTATCTTTCTCCAAAGGTGAATACAGCCGCGGTCGAAGCTGCGGCACGGCGCCATATGACCGCGGCCGCCTCGGCGAGGACATACGAGCAGCAACTGGCAATAGAGGGCGTCGGAGGACGGTTCGGCGGCACTGATCGGACGCGCGTTCAGGCACGCCAGCCTGCTGGAGCAGGGCAACGCGGACAGCGGGGGGCGGCTCAGGCCTCCCCAGAGAACACGCCCGCGGACGACCAAGGCGATCAAGACTTCATTTATTCGGGACTAGTGGGGACCGGCGGCGGTGGATTGACAGCGCTGGTTCTGGCAAGCCGCGAAGGCGATCTGGAATCCGCAAAGCTCCTGCTTTCGGCGGGAGCCGATGTCAATCAGACAACGGAGTACGGCTGGACTCCGCTACTCACGGCGACGAACAATCGCCATTACAAGCTGGCTGAATATCTCATCGAGCACGGAGCCGATGTGAATAAGGCGAATAAGGGAGCCTGGACGCCGCTTTACCTTGCCACCGACAACCGCAATATTGAAGGTGGGGATTTTCCGGTGCCGAAGCCGGACTTGGATCATCTGGAATATATCAAGTTCCTTTTAGCTCATGGCGCCAATCCGAATCTCCGCGCGAAAGACAACACGCTCACTCGAACTATTTTCACAATGCAATGGTTTTTTGAAGCAGGAGCGACAGCGTTTGTGAGAGCAGCGCAGTCCGGAGACCTCGAGCTCTTGAAGGTCTTGTTGGAGCATGGAGCCGATCCGATGATCCCCACCGACTATGGCGATACCGCGCTGACTGCGGCCGCCGGGATCGGCTGGGTTGAAGGTGTGACCTACGAACACTCGGCAAAAGAGAATGTCGACGTCATCAAATTTCTTCTCGATCTGGGCCTGGATCCGAATTCATCGAATCAGGACGGCCGCACTCCCTTAATGGGCGCAGCAGTGAAGGGTAGAAACGAAGTGGTCCAGCTCCTCGTCGATCACGGCGCCAAATTGGAAACGCGGGATCGAGGCAGCCGCGACACCGATACCGTGGTGTCCGTCAACGCCGGCCACACCTGGCAGGCCGTCGATTATGCCGATGGTCTTGTTCGAACGGGCGTTCAGTCCGCCGTTGCGCGTCCGGAGACGGCCGCCCTCTTGCGAAAATTGATGGCGGACCGCGGACTGCCTTTTCCGCCTTCGAACCGGACCGTCGATTCGATCTGTATTGTCGAGCTCTGCAAGGAAAGACTTCCCGCGACTAAATAAGGCCGTAGCAGTATTGTAAACTCTGTCCCCATGAAAACAATTGATGTTGGCTACGTGATTGACGAAGGGCGCTGGACCACCTATCAGAAGTTACTGATCCTGGGGGCGGCACTCACGATCATTCTCGACGGCGTCGACAACCAGTTGCTCGGCAACGCAGTTCCATCGCTCATGAAAGAATGGTCGCTTCCGCGAGGGGCCTTTTCGACGATCCTCGCCCTGAGTCCCTTTGGCATGATGATTGGCGGCGCGGTCGGTGGAATATTGGGGGATCGTATCGGCCGCCGCACGGCGCTTCTGTTCAGCATGTTGTCGTTTGCCGTACTCACGCTCGCAATCTCTACCGTCAATGGTCTTATGCTCTTGGGGGCATTTCGTTTCCTTGCCGGCTTAGGATTGGGCGGGGCGATGCCGAATGCGGCGGCGTTATCCTCGGAATATGTGCCGAGGCGGCAGCGCCCATTCGCCGTCACCTTGACGATTGTATGTATCCCGCTAGGCGGCACGCTCGCCGCGTTTCTTTCGGCATGGATTCTTCCCATTTATGGATGGCGGACGCTGTTTGTTCTGGGCGGCATCATACCGATCGCGCTTGCAATTCTCTTGTTTAAAGTTCTGCCCGAATCTCCCCGTTATCTTGCCAGCCGCCGCGAGCGGTGGCCGGAGTTGATCGCTTTGCTTCGCAGGCTGGGACACGACACACCGGCGGACGCGAATTTCGTCGAGGCAGGAGCAGGGCACGTGCAGAAATCCCGCGCCTCCATGCGGGATCTGTTCGTTCCGCAATTCCGTCGCGACACGCTCGGCCTGTTCGGCTCGTTCTTCTTCTGCCTGCTGGTGAACTATGTCGGAATTCTTCTGCTTGTGGCGACCCTGACCGGCGCCGGCTTCAGCCAACCGGCCGCGAGCAGTGCACTGGGTTGGTGGAACATTGGAGGGGTGGCCGGAGCAGTTGTTGGCGCCCTCATCATTCAGCGCTTCGGCTCACGGATCACGATGCTGGGCTTGTCGGCCCTTGCCATCGCCAGCGGGTTCATGGTGGCGGCGATGCCGCTTGATCCGCAGAGCGTGCCGTTGCTTCTCATGCTGATCCTTCTGGGAGGTACGCTTAACGCGGTACAGACAACGATGTACGCGCTTGCGGCAAACGTCTATCCCACCGAAATTCGGGGGACGGGTATTGGGACCGCCGTTGCCGTTGGACGCATCGGAAATGTGCTGGCTTCCTACACCGGGAATTTTGCGCTCGATCTGGCCGGTCCGCCGGCGTATTTCTCCAGCTTTTCAATCGGGATGGTTATCGTTTTTATCTCACTGTCCGTTATCCGCCGCCACATTGGTAGCAGCGTCAGCGAAATTGCGGCTGCGCGAGTCGGTGTCCCTGCTGGGCATTAAGAGAAATAGCCACAAAAAAGCACAAAAATCACAAAAAAATTTTTGTGAATTTTGTGCCTTTTTGTGGCTACTTCCCAGCCTTTCGGCTCATTGGATAAATCGTCAGCAGCGACATGAGCGCGGAAAGCGGATGTGCTCCGACCTCGACCATGGCGGGAACATATTCGCTGACGACCCTTGTCCCGCCCACTTCGATTAATCCCCGCGCCGCTTTGCGCTGTTCGGGTTCCAGCTTGTACTCGTCGGCAACTTCGTCGAAATTGTCCAGGATGCGCTGGCAAAGCGGCATGTTCTGACGCAGATCAAAAAGCAGGCGATTCAGTTGCTGCGCCGAAGCTGGCGGATGTTTATAAAACTGGAAGCCTTGATTTTTGAATCGAAAACCTCCGTACTGTTGCGACACCTGCTGAACCGGTCTCCGCCGTTCCCTTGTGGGGACGAAGCGCATCATGCAATGGCCGTGGTGCCAGGTCGGCGTGTATTGAAGCAATTCTCCGGGAACGGGTCCGATCGCTCCCAGCATAATGGACCAGTTGAGCATCTCCGTGTTGCCGGTCTCATCCAACTGCTCCGGCGTCAGGTTCAACACAGCGTCCGTGTTTCCTGCTTCGAGTTGAGAAATCATCCAGCGGTCGAACTCGAATTCCGGCTTGGAATATTTGCTGGTTCCGGGGTAATGCGACATCCCTCCACTGGCGATGACGGCCACCTTTTCCCCGCGTCCCCGGATGATTTTCGCAACGGCCCGTCCCAAGCTGGCGCAACGCTCGGCCGTAGGCAAGGGCGGCAGATAGACGTTCGTGTGTAAAGGAATGATCGGGATGTTTCGTTTTCCGATCAGGTATTCAAAAGGTACGGCGTAGGTGTGGCCGAGCACTGCATTTTCGGAGTACGCGACATCGAAGCCCTCATGAATGAGCTTGCCGAGAAGATCTTCCGCCATCTCGGTATGGATCGGCAGTTCGTAATTGCGGCCCGCAAATTCCGCGATCGCCCATTTGCCGCCGATAATGGCAAAAGTAGGAATGCAGTTCATGGAGAATGTTTCCAGGTGATCGCTACCCAGAAACACTATGACCTCAGGATTTGTTTCGTCCAGAATCGTTCCAAGCTCGCGCATGGCTGCGATGCTGGCGTCGAGCATCTGCGGGTCCTCGTCGGGCGGCCGGATAATCAACTGCGGCGCATGAACCGTACCAAATGCGGCGACAATTTCGCCCATGTCATTCCCTCCTGCCTGGAACAAATGTAGCCACAAAAAGGCACAAAAGACTCGAAAATTTTGTGAATTTTGTGCCTTTTTGTGGCTAATTCTTAGTACCCAAGAATCCGGTCCGCCTTCAGTTCGTTCATGCGCCGGAGGCCGCCAACCTTCTCGAGGTACTCCCAATGATTCTCCGTTCCCAAGATGTAGTCATTCACATACTCGGGGAAGCGCTCGATGGCTTTGGAGTGGTTGACGTAAAGCTTCAGGTGATCCGCATCGTAGTCATAGCATTGAAACACGGCGGTCGGATGGGCTCCATACGGCTGGTGGATGACGGCTTCGACACGGTGCGCGGGAATGACTGTCTGTTCGGGATGTCGCCGAATGTATTCGGTGGGAACAAGCTCCTCTGTAATCACGATCACGCGGCGGCCTGCCTTCGCCTGTTCCTCGTTTTCCCAGCGGGCACCATGAATTTGCGAGTTTCCGTCGCCGTCGGCAATCTGGACGTGAACAAATGAGATGTCGGGATTCAGCGCCCTCAAGAGAAGATAATCTTCGCCGGTAAACGGACATTGCATACGCTTGATGTCCTGCGCGGCCGATCCCGCTTCCAGGCGCTCCAGTATTTCCGAAGACAGAAGCGATTTAACGGGGATGAATGAGATTCCCAGTGCGCCGGCCAAATACCGGAAGCAGATCGTGAGGCTGCTGTAATCGTGTGCATCGACCGAGCGCGTTTCCCTCGCACGGTTGACACAATGAACCGGGCCGAACCGATCCAGCGAGCCGCCACCCATGATCAGGCGGCTCACCAAACCCTGACCAACGAGCAGATCCGTATCGAGACCCACGACACCTTGCGACAACGTCAGATTCTTCTTTCGCTGCCGGATCAGCTCGTGTGCCACTACGATATTGCATCGGTTGATCGCAAAGCCGCCCAGCGCGATATGCGAACCGTCCGGGACCGTCCGAATAACCTCTGCAACCGTCTTCACTTTGTCGGTCATGGTCCTTGGTCTCGCTTGACTCGTGGGCTCTGGAAAGGCGAGGAGGCTATCAGAACAGGAACCAGGACTCAAGCGGATTTGCCAGCCTTGCCAGCCTGCTGCTGCCGGTTTTCGACAAGCCGGCGTTGTAATTCGTGCTTACCGCAGGCGCAGGCTGCGAATCATTTGTTCGAAAATGGGTTGGTACGTGGCGAATTCGTCTTCGGGGGCGACGAACACCATGTAAAAAAGACTCTGATAGTAAAGGCGGGTGACGACCCACACCACTTCCGATGAGTTGCTCGAGTTGGCTTTTTTGATGATGACGGTGCGGATACCCGATTCGTCACTCACCAGCATTTGCGTTTGGGCGCCGGGGACGACGCGAAGCGATTGATTGCGCTGGCGCAGGAAAACAATAAGACGGTTTGTTGCTTGCTCCAGCGTGAGCGATCGGTCTGGCACCGCGATGTCGAACAAATCAAACATCACGCCATGGGTAACGTCATCGCCATTTCGCGACGGGTGTACACCGTCGGTTGGCGCGATAATGGCGCCGTTGGGACTCGTCCGCGTCACTTGCCAGCCATCGGGATATCCCAGGCGATAAAAATCCTGCGGATGCGTGAAGATCTTCGAAACCGAATCGGGCCGTGTATCGGCAACAACCGTCTTCGGGATCGGATAAGGCAGCCTTTCAAGGCTTGTCTGGAATGCGCGAAATTCCCCTGAGGCTCGCGCATGCCGGAAACTCGTGTTGAGCCGCTCGATCTCTTCGGCAATTTCGGGGGCTATGGTTTCCGATTGCGGGTGATCGAATACAAAATTGGGCGCACGCGCAGCTTCGCCGGTCTGCATCTCGCTGACTTTTTCCAGCAAGGTCCGGAACGCCTCCGGATCGAATCGGGCATCGGCCATAAGTCGCACCGCAAGAAGATTTGCCTCGAGCTCCTGATCCCTGCTGTATCTCAGAAACGGAGCGTCGATGCCTAGAGAAATCCCGAGCTTTCCGAGTTGTTCCTTCCAAGCTTCGGTGGCCGGCAGACCGGCTGCGATGGCGATCGGGGCCTGGACGATCAGTTGGCGGGATAATTGTGCTGTGCCGTGGCGCGAAGCGATATGCGCGATTTCGTGCGCCAGTATCGCTGCCAATTCATCGTCATTGGATGCGATCTGAAGCAGGCCGCGATATATGTAAACGCCTCCGCCGGGAAATCCCAGCGAGTTGATTTCTCTCGAATTGACGATCCGGAAGTGATATCTCAGCGCCGGCAAGGTGCTGTTTTGACTCAGCCGCTGGCCGATGGTGAGGAAGTAGCCAGCGATGTTCAGATCGCGGACTAAGGACAGCGATTGCTCCGCCTCTTTTGCAGATTCCGAACCGATCTCGACGTCCTGTTTGAGAGAGAAGAAATTGATACTACGGCCGTTTGTCAGGAGAAAAAGGACTCCCAACAGAACTTTCGCCATGCCAGAATTAGATCACAGGTTCGGGGACAGACACCGAATTTCTTGTAGTTCAGAAAATTGGTGTCTGTCCCCGAATTACCACTCGAATCTGCGAGCCGGCGGCTTCCGAACTCGACCAATCG
>MNKP01000211.1 GCA_001920875.1 Acidobacteria bacterium 13_1_20CM_2_55_15 | reverse complement strand
GACTTCGGCATCTCGCTGTCTGCTTCGACGCTGACTGTAAACCGTGGATCGAACAAGGCGCTAACGGTCAATGTGACGAAAATATCCGGGAGCAGTTCAGTGACGTTGAGTGTTTCCGGACTTCCCTCAGAGACGAATGGCAGCTTCAGTGTCAACCCCCTTACAGCTCCCGGCAGTTCCAAACTCACGATCTCGACGAACCGTGCGGCGAGCAAGGGGACTTACACGGTTACCGTTACCGGCAAGTACGGATCGGTCTCGCACACGGCGGCGTTTACGTTGACGATCAAATGATTGCGAGTGGCGCGGTCCGAATAAAACTACGGAGTGGCCACGTGAGTATGCCAGTTCCTGCCAGAGCTCTTATAGGGTTGCCGATTGCGCTCACAACGTCAACAATATGTTCCAACCAACCAACGAAGAGTTGCAGGTTTTTTATGCCGGCAGGTCAGGGAATGCGATTCAATGGCACGGCATGGCAGCAACGACGTGTTCGACCGTCGATTCATAGAAAAGTGACATTAGCTTGGACGGCCGCCACAGGTGCAGAAACCTATCGTGTGAAGCGTTCGACGATTAGCGGAGGATCTTACACCGTTATCGCGTCGGCCGTCACAGGAACGAATTACGTCGACTCGGGGGTGACACCTGGAGTGACCTACTACTACGTGGTTTCAGCCGTAAATACCGCCGGAGAGAGTCCGAACTCGAATCAGGCCGGCGCCCGGCCAAAGTAAATCAAAGTTTAAGCAAGCGACGGGCTGGCTAATTCTTCCTACCCTCGACGAGATGTCCGTATATAAACTCTTCAGCGAACTCCACGCATTTGAACTCTAATATTTGGGCATTTCGCTCCATATTTCGATAGAGGGGGATGCTGATTTTCCAGGGACGCGTGAAGACTTTCGGATCTTCGATCGTGGCTTCATACATGAGGTGATAAGGAGTTATCGGCGTGTAGCGCTCCACTACTTTCAAGGCATCGCTGTGGAAGTTTCCAGCGCGGTCAAACCAGGTCTGGTCGCGCTGGTCTGTGACTTCAACAACGAGCGTGTCTCCTTCCCAGTGACCAATCGACCAGCCCATCCACGAGCTGTTGGGAGACGGCGGCTTGCGGCCTATATGGATGCTGCGAGTCGCGGAGGCAAACTCGTACGTGATCAAGATCTGTGCCGGAGTCTGAACAATTTGAAAGGGGAATCCCATATAGGTAGCGCGCGGAATGCCCGGCATATAACATTTGGCCTCCGGATCGCCGGTTGTCTCGTTAATTTCGCGCGTAATAGGACGATTGAACCGTTTCTCAAAATTTTCTTTTCTCTTTGCCTCCGCCCACGGCTGATACGGAATCTTACCTCCCTCAACCACGCCTAACCCGGCAGGCATCGCGCCAATGGCTCCGGTCAGCGCAGGGAAGGGTGCCGGCCCCGCGGGATGAGGTTCAAGATTCCAATTGGCGCTGTTGTAAGTTTGCCAGATTCCGCTCAAATCCGGGTTTTGCGTACCGATGAAACGCGGTGCGCGATAAGGCTGATCCGGTGCCTGACCTGTGCCTGGAATCGGTCCCAGCCAGAGGACACCCACCACGGATATGAAGACGACCAAAGGGATCGAGTTGTTAAATGGTTTTTGCATTCAGAGAAACCGTCCCCGGGCTTACTTTTTATTCTCGGGATTATCCGGGTTGGACCCACCCAGGAACAGAGTTCGCCCATCGGGAAACGTGATAGAACCGCCATTAGCTCGATTCTTTCCGTCCTTGGCCTGGTAGCCATGGACCACGAGCTCTGTCCCAACCGGCAAAGAATCTCTGTTGAAGCCTCGCCGGAACATGGAATTCGGAGCACCGGCTTCGACCTCCCAGGTTTCGACTCTACCGTCCTCGGTTTTCACTTCGAGGGTCATCCAGCTGTGCGGATTGATCCATTCCATCTTCTTCACCGTTCCCCTCAATGTGACCGGCTTTGTGTTGTCATACTCGGCACTAAATGCGTGATGCGCCGCCACCGGCACAGCAAGGGCCATCAGCAGACCAACTGCACCGGCAAGCACAACCGACAGTCCTTTTTGCATTTGGATTGACCTCCTGATCGCTCCGTCGAGCTGTTGCTGACCTGCTACTTCACACCCGCGGGCTGCTTCAAAGCACGAGAGCCGCTCAGGGCGTCCTCCATCATCCTGTAATTCCCTTCATGACAGGCAAACTCGTAGAGATCTTCCGGATTATGATAGTTGGGATCGTCCGACCTCCAGGGAAGAACAAACGACCAGGGCCGCGTATACATGGTCGGATCCTCGACCGTAACGACGTACTCGATCGTGTTCGCGTCGACTTTCGTGAAGCGCTCGGTGAATCGCATGTTGCCCTGCGGGAGCCCCTCCCAACCATCACCGTTCAGCCAGGCTGGACCATACCTCTGCTTGTCGCTGAAGTTGGTCGAGTCGACAACCAGCGTATTGCCCTCCCAGCGGCCGCGCGAATCCCCATTCAGCAGCCGGATGTTGGGATCCGCATGCGGGCGGCCATCCAAGGGGATGATGCGCACGTCGTGCATACTCTCATAGTGAATCGCCACGTAGCCCGGCATCTGCAGGATCTGAACACCATGGTTATATGCCTGGCCGATTCTTGGAATGGGCCGGGCGAAGCAGCGTGTATAGAGGGAATGATCTGCCCAGCTATTGTAAATCGTCTCTTTGCCGATCGTTCGGGAAGCCTCTTCGGCTTCGATCTCGGCGCGGATCTTTTGCCCCAGCGGCGTCAAGGCGGGCAGGCGGCCGTCCTCCGGATCGATGATCAATGATGTGCGGTTGCTCAACCTTCCACCCTCGCTGGCCGTCCAGACAGCATCATAGCCGCCCGGCGGCGTCTTCGGATCGACATCACGCTCCTCACGCGATCTGCGTGCGGCCTCGGCTCGCGCCGCCAGTTCCTTCAGTTCCGCCTCGGTATAAAAGGCCTTTCCTGCAAGCTCCTTAGGCCGTTCGACGGGAGTTTGTGTAGAAAACGTGTACACCCCTTGCAGGTCGGGATCACCCCATGCCGTGCGTGATGGCGTCCAATTGGTTGCCGGGCTTTGTTGGCCGGCCACAGGTACCGGGATCACGACTACAGCAATTAATGCCCCTACTAGGATTAGAACTCGAGGACTCATCTGGCTCCTTCCTCTACGGTTTCACCGTCACCGAAGAAAAAGTAAAGATCCGAACTGACCGGACTCCATATCATGCTCCCAATTAATCGTGCAAACGAAAATTGTGAGAGACTCCCTGCTTGGCCTGCCAGTTAAGGTGTGCCATCGCTATGGGAGTCGCTACTTCAGGTTCAAGGCACCTGCATTGATCTAATGCAAATAAGTCTCTCACAGGCTATGATGGGCAGGCTTGCCGAAACGAGGGATCTAATATGAAAACCATAATTTCCACGCTGTTGATTGTGATGCTCGTTGGGCTGGCCGGCATCGCGCAGCAAGAGTCTGCCGGGTCACCGCAGTCGTCCCTGGAAACGGCGCCGCAAATTCCGTATCGAATTATCGGAACGATGAGTCAGCTCATGGTGGATGTCATCTATCCCACGTCGGACGATATTTTTTATATCGTGACGAGACCGCCGTCGAATGAGGCCCAGTGGACAGCCATCCAGCGCAGCGCTCTGACCCTGGCCGAATCCGCAAACCTGCTGATGATGCCGGGCCGTGCCAGAGATCAGGACAAGTGGATGACTGATGCACGATTGCTGCTGGACGCTGGAAATCTCGCATTCAAAGCCGCTAAAGCGAAGGATTTCGACGCGCTTGTCGCATTGAACGAGCAGCTTGTAGCGGCTTGCACAACGTGCCATCAGGACTACCGGCCGAACTACCGTAGACGACGGTAGACACCAAATCTATTTTGACAGTCTGCCTCCCTGGGCAATGTGAGTTTGCCGTTAAGGTTTCCTCGAGCGGTCTTCCGAAAATCAATGTAAGGAGGTTTCCGGGAAACTTTACATGGAACCGTATCTCCGAAAGAGATGTCGGAAGATGAATCTCACCCGTGTGGGCGCCCCCAGCAGTTACGCGTTATCCAGAATTCAACAGTAAGAGTTCTGATGGTGCGCGCCGGACAGCTTGGACTGTAGGGCGGTGCTGTGGTACTCGTATTGCCAAGGAAAGAAATCGCGAGGAGAACAATGAAACAATTACTGAGCACCAGTCTTACGATTGTGGTCCTGGGTTCGGCAGTTCTCGCCTACTCACAAGATGTCGAGCGCGGAATTGATCTGTATCACGCAAAAAAATACGCGGAAGCCGAGCAGGCTCTTGCACAGGCAGTTCAGGCCAACAACGAGGACGCGCGGGCCCATGAACACTTGGGTCTTGCCAGACTTTCGCTAGGCAAAGTGGATGAAGCATATGCGGAGCTTTCCCGTGCGGAGGATCTGGCCCCTGATTCGGATTCCGTGAAGGTCGGCCTGGCGCGCGTTCTGATGGAGAAAAAGGACTTCGATAAGGCAGAAGCAGCTCTCAAGAAAGCTCGCGAGCTCAACGCAGATAACGCCGATGTACCGCTCTATTTGGGCGCGCTGAAAGTAGCCAGGCGCAACTATTCGGAAGCTATACAGGATCTCAATGACGCGATCTCGCGCAAGCCCGACAGTGCATACGCACATTATTATGCTGGACTCGCCTATAATGGAATGAAGCGGCCAGACAAGATGGTCGAAAGCTTTCAGACCTTTCTGAAGCTTGCTCCGGATGCTCCGGAAGCGGAGAGGGTGCGATCTCTTCTTCGGTCGGTAAGATAACCAGCTACCGGGCCCTGGCGGTGGGCGCCCGACGTTAGCACATGCGAGACAATGCGCCGCTTCATTCGTGTAACTGGCATTATTTTCACCATTGTCCTTGTGTTTCTGGGCGCTTCCGTTGTCTTCATTCACACACCGGCCGGAAAACGCCGGGTATTTACACAGATCCGGCGAATCCTCACGGCGCAGGGTGTTGCCCTCGACGCAGCGCGGTTTGACTACAACCTGCTCACCTTCCGGATTTCTTCAACAGGCTTGTCTGTCCGGAGCACGCTGGCGCCTGACCTTCCAAACCTGTTTGCCGCTGATGATGTCATGGCGGAGATCGACATTCTCCAGCTCCTCCACGGCCGCTATAGAGTCAAAAATGCCGTCATCAGCAATCCGAAAATTCAGATCGTTGTGGATGAGCAGGGCCGCTCAAACATTCCGAGCTCCGGGAGTACAACCGGAGGACCAGTCGATTTCTTAATTTTGAAGCTGAGATTAAGCGGCGGCTCGATTCGTTATGAGGATCGTTCTCAGAATGTCCTCGTTAGTCTTCCTTTCTGGGATGTTGCTATCGACGGGAACGCGTTGACGGGATCTCAGGAGATTCAATTCCAAACCCGGCGCGCCGGGGAAGCGCAATATAACGGCAAGACAATCACCCTGCAGAATCTCGGCGGCCGGCTGGTCCTGAAAGAGCGTAATCAAACGGCCGATATTCAGCAGATCCAATTGGCGAGTGATGTGGCGGATGTTGTTCTCGGAGGAACGATTTCGAACCTCAGTAAGCCCCAGCTTGATCTGTCGGTCGGGAGCAAAATCCGACTCCAGCGCGCGGCGTATCATTTTTCGATCAAGCAAAGAGTGGCAGGTGATCTCAATGTCGACGTTTCAATCAAGGGCCCTGCGAATGCTGTAAAGGTTGCGGGGCGGACCCAGGGTGAAAATCTGATAGCTGAAATGCTCGATCGCATTGCGCTGAATATCGAGTTCGCTTATGACCAGGCCGCTCAACGAGCGCAGTTGAAGTCGTTTAATACTCGCTCGCCAGGTATCGCGATTAGCGTCTCCGCCGACGTGGCGCTTCGAGCGAGCGCGGGCGCAAGTCGTGTTGATGCGAGGCTCGATGTGGCGGACCTACAACAGATTTCGAACATATTGAAGTTGCCTGTCGCTGTGGCGAGTCGCGCGACAGGCAATGCCCATTTGCGATGGCCGAGCCTGGATTTCGCTCAGCTGGACGGCGATGCCCGGATCCAATTATCCGCTCAACGCGTGACCCAGCCGAAGCGGATCCCGGTGGCAGGTGCGATCGGCGTCAAATCAACGAGAGGCACAACCATTGCTTCAGTGGATTCACTCGAAGCGGGACCAGTCAGCGTTCGCGGGCAACTCGGTGTGCGATCTACAAATCAGCTCACTGGAAATCTGCAGATCGATACCGCGGATACGGGTCAGGCACTGAAGCAGGTGACGGACTGGCTCGGAAGTGCGCTTCAACAGGACTTGCACGTCGGCGGAGCAGCTGGAATCGAAGCAAATCTAGGCGGAACGCTCGAGCGCCCGCAGGTGACCGCAAATCTTCATGGCAATGCGCTGCAGGTAAACGAATTGAAGGATATCGATTTAGATGCGGTTGCCGTATACACACCCGAAGAAGTCGATCTACAGAAACTCCTGATACAGTGGCGAGAAGAGTCCCTGACGGCCAGCGGGCGGCTTGATCTAAAGACGCCGAACACGCCCTTGGAGGCGCACGCAGAGGTACCAAACGCTTCAGTGCACCGCATTCTTGAGGGTTTGGGCAATGCGGATTTTCCTGCGGATGGCCGCGTCACTCTTGATGCGCGGATTTCCGGCACCATCGCGAATCCGTCGGCGGACGTTCGAATCTCGGCCGCCGATCTTCAGGCGTACAGTGAGGCCGTTGGCAGATTGGAAGCCGAGGCGCACTTTGAGAATGATGTTCTGCGACTCGACAATCTGACACTGGATAAGTCCGACGGCGGACAGCTTCGCGCTTCGGGCCACTATGAGGTCGCGTCCGGTGCTTATTCTGTCGCGGCCAATGGCGCCGAATTGAAACTCAGCCGGTTGCTCCTGCCCAACAGTACGACGATCAGAGCAAACTTAACTCTCGACGCTGATAGCAAGGGAACTCTCACAAATCCGGGTGGGTTTCTGAAGCTGAATGTAAGCAATCTGCAGGTAAATTCCGAGAGCCTGGGCTCAATCGATCTGGATGCGAATCTCGCAAACAGCCAAGCCCGGATCAGCCTGTCGGCTCCGGCGTATGCGCTTACGGCTGATGCATTAGTCGCCACTCAGCACCCGTATGCAACCGAGGTCGAAATCCAAGCGAAAGACACAGATCTCAGTAAACTGCCATTCCAGCCACTCAAGGCACTCTCGGGGCGTGTGAGCGCAACCGTGAAGGCGGCTGGTGATCTCAGTGACATGGAAAGCGCCAAAGTCGAAATGAATGTGCCGCAACTCGCGCTGAACTGGCGCGACCGCTCGATAATTAACGACGGCCCTATCGATCTGAGATACTCGAACCACAGCCTGGACATTTCTCGAGCGAGCGTGAGAATGGAAGATTCCACGCTGCGCATTTCCGGGAGTCTCCCTCTACGGGCCGGCTCCGCCGGCGAATTGAAAATCGAGGCGAACGGAAACCCGCGTTCACTCTCAGATCTCGCGCCTTCTGAAACCGGCATCCACGCTGAAGGTCAGCTCAACCTCGATGCAACGTTGCGTGGCAATCTGACACGAATCGATCCGGAGGCAACGATCACGCTAACAGGCGGTTCAATTGGCGCCGCTGCGTTGCCGATGCCCGTTACGGACCTGAATGTAAAGGCGATCACTAGAGATGGACGGCTGGTGGTTGAGCTGCTCGAAGGAGAATGGGCATCGGCAAAATTCACGGCTGGAGGTGAGATACCGTTCGCGCTGTTGCCGGAATTGCCCATCGAGGTGCCGCGGCCGCCTGCTTCAGCGCGCTTGTCTGCGGAGCTTCGGCAACTGAAGGTTTCGGAACTATCACGATCCGCTCAAGATATTGATGGACTCATTTCACTCCGGGTTGACGCTGAAGCTGCGAGGCCCGACATCGATTTGCTTCAGGCAAAAGTAACGTTTCCGGATCTTCGGCTGAATGCCGCCGCGTATTCGCTCGAGCAAGTTGGCACCTCCACGATTGAGGTTCGAGATGGCGTCGCAACCGTTCAGCAGTTCGAGTTGAAGGGACCACAAACCGATCTGCACCTTGCCGGAAGCGCGGACCTGCGTGACCCGCAGTCTGTCGATTTGAAGCTCGAAGGCGCCACGGACGCCGCCGTGATTGCGTTGTTTGACAGGTCTGTCCGGGCCACTGGCGCCGCCAACTTGAACCTTGCGGTGGCCGGCACGTTGCGCCAGCCCAGCGTCAGCGGTTTTGTCGAAATGCAGGACGGACAAGCCCTCATTCGGGACCCCCGCATCGCCTTAGAGAATCTTCAGGTTCGGCTCGACTTCAATCGCGACTATGTGGACGTGGCACGATTGGACGGTTCGTTAAACGGTGGTTCCATTAAAGGCGAAGGCCGGTTAAACCTGTCCGAGAGCCGTTTTGGCGCATCCGAATTGAAATTGACGGGAGATGGAATCTATTTGGATTTCCCTACAGGCGTACGCACGGTGTCGAATGCGAAACTAAACCTCGCAGGTGATTTTTCCAAGCTGAGTTTGTCCGGCAACATCGACATCGTGGAAGGTACGTATTCGGAACCTTTAACGATTGGGCGGGGGCTGTTGCGCTACATGGAAAGCGAACGCAACACCGTTACCGTCACTAATCAAACCAGCGCGTTGAATAGTACTCAGCTCGACATCGGCCTTAAGACGCTCTCGCCTCTCGTCATCAACAACAATATTGCTCGTGCCAGTGTCAATGCAGAGCTTCGGGTGCTGGGAACTGTTGAGCGCCCCGGCGTAACAGGCAAGATCGACTTGGAAGACGGAGCAGAGCTTACGCTGCGGGAGCGCAAATATTCGGTGGACCGGGGCGTCATCACATTCATTAATGACCGCGGTATTGAGCCGGTTCTCGACATTTTAGCGACGACCAAAGCAGCCGACTACGACATCACGATGCAGATCTCGGGCGATGCGACACGAAAGCTTGAAACCGTTCTGACATCTGAGCCACCAATGGATGAGACGGATATCGTTTCCGTTCTCGCTACCGGTCGGACGCGCGAGAAGGCGGGCAACGCCGGTGCTACCGTAGCGAAAGAGCAGTTGCTGTCCTACGTCGCAGGGGAGTTGGGGACTTCGATCACCGACGAAGCCGGCCGCGCCTTGGGATTGAGTCAGGTTCGAATCGAGCCGAATCTGATTGCTAATGAGGCGGAGCCGACAGCGCGGTTAACTGTAGGCAAAGATATCACTCCCAAGTTGGACTTTGTCTATTCCATGAATCTACGTAACAGCACGGACCAGATTTGGATCGCCGATTACGACATCACACGGCGATTCTCAGCCCGAGGGTTGCGGCAGAACGACAATAGCTACAGATTCCAGTTCCAGCACGATCTGTTCTTTGGCCTCAGTGGAGTGCAGGGCAAATCGTCGACGTCATCAAAAACCGTTAAAAAGATCGGGGCCATTCAATTTTCAGGCGATACTCGCCTGACACAAAAACAACTCTCGGGCGCGAGTGGCTTAAAGACCGGCAAGGCTTACGATTTCTTCGCTGTGCAGCGCGCAACCAACCGCCTGACAAAGACTTTCGAAAGTGAGGGGCGATTCGAGACGCGTATATCCGCCAACAGACAAGTACGGAATTCAACAGTGGATCTCACGTTTCGGATCAAAGAAGGGCCGAAGGTGGAATTTGCGTTCGAAGGCTGGAATGTTCCGGACGACATGAAAAGCCGGATCCGTGACATTTGGAGTGCCGGTGTTATCGATGCGCAGCGGGTATCGGATGCCGTAGAGCTGATCGAAAATGAGCTTATCCTGCGGCGATATTTCGGTTCCCATGTCGAGACTTCCATCGAAATGCCGGACCCCGACTCAAAGAAAGTCATTTTCAAAATTCAACCTGGAACTCAGTACAACGATGTCCGAGTCGCGTTTGAAGGCATCCAGGCCGTTAAAGAGGAAGAACTGCAAGCGCTCCTGAAAACCGGCGGATTTTTTGAGCGCGATCCAAACAAACGGCAGCAGGCCCCCACATTAATCGAAAACCTGTACAAAGAGCGCGGTTACATTGACGCGACCGTAGAACCCCCGCGTAACGAGTTGAACGAAGACTCGAAGACCGTCCAGATTGTATTTCGCGTGACGGAAGGTCCGTTGTATCGCTTTGGTCAGATCAGTTTCGAGGGCAACACAGAGTTTACAGCTGTCGATCTAAGAAACCGCTTTCGAATCGCGGCGGAAGCGCCGTTTCAGTTCAAAACGGTTCAAGAAACCCAGCAGCGGGTCGAAGATCTATATCGGAAGACCGGCTATAACGATGTCGTTGTTCAGTACACACAAGTAAAGGATGTGCCCAGAAGGATCGTCGATGTTTCTTTCAAAATCGACGAGAACCGGCAACGGGTGTTGAGCGGGATTGAGATTGAAGGCAATCAAAAGACAAGCACAAACCTGGTTCGCACTCAAATTGATTTGAAGCCCGGGGAAATCGTCAGCTATGACAAGTTGAGCCAGGCACGCAGCAACTTATACAACACGGGGGCCTATTCATTCGTGGAAATCACAGCCACCCCGCTCGAGGACCGCACGGCAGTGCAGCCGCATCAAACCCCGGTCCGCCTCGTTGGCCGGGTTCGGGAACTGCAGCCGTGGCAATTAAGGTATGGCGGGTTTTTCGATACCGAGCGTGGTGTCGGTGGAATTATCGATTTCTCAAACCACAATATGCTGGGGGGCGCGCGTGTCGTAGGCGTCCAGACGCGTTATGACGCCGATCTTCACGAGGTCCGGAGTTATTTCAGCCAGCCCACCCTGCGCAGGTTTCCTCTAAAGTCGGTGTTCACTGCATTTCAACGTCGTGAGATCCATACCGGAGCCGATCCACACTCAGAGGCCGATGATTTTATAACGGATCGAACCGGTTTTTCTCCAAGTCTCGAATATCGCTTGCGTAAGAACAATGTTTTCATGTTCGGTTAAGGGTCGCGCCGTTGACCAGTAGTTTCATCCGCGATACACGTAATGACCCTCTCGATGCCTCTAACGGCCGGTTCACTTCGCACGCCTTCGAGTGGGGCCTTTCGAGCCTTGGTTCGCAACTGAGATACGTAAAGTATTTCGGTCAATACTTTGCTTATTTGCCTTTCGGTGAACCGACGGTGGTGCCTTGGGTCCATACGACTCGCAATCGATTGGTACTGGCAATGGGAGCGCGCATCGGGCTGGCAAGCGGACTTGGCGGCCAGGAGGTGATTCCGAGTGAACGATTTTTGGCCGGAGGCGGTACAACGGTCCGCGGATTTGGACAAGACACATTAGGCCCCCTGGACGCCTTCGGTGCTCCCATTGGCGGCAACGCGATGCTCGTCTTCAACACCGAACTGCGTTTTCCGTTGTATAAGTTCTTTGATGGAGTCGCCTTTGTGGATGCGGGAAACGTTTATCGCCACCTCGGGGATTTCACACCCTTCGACCTGCGTGCCTCCTATGGTGTGGGTTTGCGCATCCGCACACCGTACATTGTCTTGCGGCTGGATTATGGACTCAAATTCCGGCCCAGACCGGGCGAATCACCGAACAAGTTTTTTGGCAGCATCGGCCAGGCGTTTTGAAGCCATACGTAACCATCACAACAGCGCATCGATCTTCGCAAGCCGGCGGCGATGCCGCTCTTCCGTAAGCTCGGAGGAAACCCAAACACGGACGACCTCGAGCAGTGGGACTAGTGCGGAACAGGCCGCCTCATTTGATGCCGAGATTTGATGCAGCAGCGACGTTGGCAGGCGTCTTGGTTTCGGTGCCGAGTAGTTTTTCAAAGTCTCCGCTCGTCCCAAGGTGAAGCCAGAGCTTGGCATAGACTTTTTTCATACTGTCCCGGCTCACGACTCTCATTGCAATTTCGTTTGCGAGCGCCTCCGTCTGCAAATACGGGTGGTGGCAGAAAATCCAGACGTGGCCGAGCTCGTGCGCGATTGCCGCTTGCAATTCTTCGTCGTTCAGACCTTCCAGAAAGGACTGGTCCAGTTGGATGATGAAAACATCGTCGGCACTTGCGCCTTTGTG
>MNKP01000197.1:5733-7501 GCA_001920875.1 Acidobacteria bacterium 13_1_20CM_2_55_15 | reverse complement strand
GAAACTCGCCGCCGAACCCTTCAACTCCGCGCAGCGCGTCTTCTATCGCGCTAGGATAGAGATTCTTGCCACGGATAATAAACACATCGTCATAGCGCCCGTAGATGCCGTCCGGTAATCGGGGATATGTGCGTCCACATGGGCACGGCGCGTTTATCCATCTCGTACGATCATTCGAAGCAAGCCTGATCATGGGCTGCGAAGTCCGTTCCAGGTGTGTGTAGACTGGAGTCCCTTCCCTGCCGAAAGGCACCGGCTTGTATGTGTCGGGATCGCAGACCTCGGCGTAGACGATATCCTGCCAGAGGTGCATCCCGGTACGATGGCGGCATTCGCCGTTTGTCATCCATGGCGTCATCTCGGCCATGCTACCCATATCGATACAAGCCCCGCCAAACGTTTCCTCAATTAAACGTTTCGTTGACGGAATTCCTGCGCCGGGTTCTCCCGAAAAAAATAAGATGCGGAGACCCAAATCGCGGGGATTCACTCCTTCGTCGCGTGCAACTTCGGCGAGGCGAAGCGCATATGAAGGCGTGCCGTAAAATGCCGTGGGCCGAACAGTGAGCGCCCATTCGACAGCGCGGGCCGTTTGCCCGGCAATGCCGGCGCCAAACGGAAACATGGCGGCACGGATGCGCTCGCCCCCAATCAGGGCGCCCCACGAACCGACGTACAGGCTGAAGAACGAGCAAATGATGATACGGTCGTAAGGCCGAATTCCCGCCGCCCACATGATGCGCGCATGCGCATTGGCAACGCGGTCCCAGTCATCGCGTCCAATACCGAACACGACGGGACGGCCCGTCGTTCCGCTCGTGCCGTGAATGCGCGAAATTTCTTCTGCCTCGATGCAAAGCAGGTCCCCAAAGGGAGGATTTGTTTCCTGGGCAACACGCATCTCGGCTTTCTGAATGACGGGGAACCGCGCCAGATCAGCCAGAGACTTTAGAGTGTCGGGCGAGACTCCTGCCTCTTGCCAGCGCCGGCGATAGAATGGACTTCGTTCCCAGGCGTAACGAATCTGATTCGTCAGCTTCCCGAATACGATCTCACTCCGTTCTGCCTCCCCGGCACACTCTAGCTCGGGCAACCAATACTCTTCCTTGTCCGAGGGTAGATACGCCGTATCGTACCGCGGAGGCCACGCGGTCAAGTCGACACCGCGTGCGGTGCGTAACCGTTGAAGGTCGATCATGAACACACCTGGTTAGATCCGTTAGATCAAAGTGCGGTCACGTGCGAGTTTGTGCAATTCGTGCGGAAGCACATCCACGGACGTCTCTTGAGAAAACACCCTGGCCACTCCCATATTCAAGAGCGCCGGCACGTCTTCGTCAGGGATCACTCCGCCAACGACAACGATGATATCCTCGGCGCCTGCCTGGCGCAGCTGCTCGAGAATTCGTCTGACGAGCGTCAGATGAGCACCCGAAAGTACACTGATGCCGATAACATCCACGTCCTCTTGAATAGCGGCCAAAACGACTTGCTCGGGCCTGCGGTGAAGCCCCGTGTAGATGACTTCCATGCCCGCATCGCGCAGACAACGGGCCACCACTTTGGCACCACGGTCGTGTCCATCCAGTCCAACCTTCGTAATTAGAATTCGAAGCGGTCTGCCAGTTGAAGAGGTGGCCGGCACCATCAAGTCACCTCGCCAGCGGATTTGGCCGAAGTTGAAATTTCACCGCCTTGGGTAGCGTGCCTGGTCCGCCTTCGATATGCCAGCCTGCATAACTTGCAAAATCGGCCCAGAGTCCCTTTC
>MNKP01000197.1:0-5668 GCA_001920875.1 Acidobacteria bacterium 13_1_20CM_2_55_15 | reverse complement strand
TCCATACATCGGTGCGTCTTTTCCCAGGCCGAGGGCATCATGCAGATCCATGTGAGTAAGGTAGCTCTCGTTGGCATGAAAGACGCTGTTGGTGTATGTCGGATCGTTCATTCGGTACAAAGTCCAACCCTCGGGACAGCTCTGGCCCGTGGCCCGCGGATCTTTCGTGCTCTTGCAGACGGTGCGGTCGAACGCTGAGAAGTGCCCGCTGGCACGCCAGTTCTGCCATATGACGCCATGGCCGTCGGCGTCAACACCGCCGGATCCATACACTTCGATTTCCTGGTTAAGCGGCGGTTCATAGAACTCGGTGTGGCAGGTCGCGGGCGGGTTCGCTCCCTTCTCGATCCGCACGAGCCGCTTGTCTCCGCGTCCTATTCCGGATACCCAAAGACTGCCATCCTTCGGATTTACGGTGATGGAATATGCGCCAAAAGCGATCCGATGATCCTTGGCCGGCTCGATTGGCTCATCGGGCTCAGTCCATCCCAGGTCGACCTTGCCGTTCCCATTCGTGTCGATAATGCCCGGGCACCAGCCTTGGGAAGCTTCGGCGTTATGGGTCTTGTCCCAGGTATTGATGTCGACCCACGCGATCCCGCTACCGATCCCGAAATAGATAAAGTTATCCTCGCCGATCTGGTTATGATCCGCGCTAAAGCACGTGTCGATATGCTGCCACTCACGCGTCTTCGAATCGTACACGGCCAACTGCCGGTTACTTTGTTTTAGGGGATAGAAGTTGCCGAACTTGTTCGGGCCCGGCCCGCAGAAGGCCGGCTGTTGCTGGCTCTCACGATTGCGGATGGCCACCCACGCGCGTCCTTTTCCGTCAATGGCTACGCTGCGCGGATCGGCCGAACGCTTCCAGACCTCGGAACCGAAATGAGGCGAGGGTGTAGGGGATGCATTGAACGCTGAGACCATTGGAGGGGCTTCGGAAGGAGCCTTCAACACAGCGGCCTTGTTTTGTACCGGGTCCAGAATGCTGATCGTGTCCGTCATCTCCGAGGCTCCGAACACTAAGCCGTTCGCATTCACCCTCGCATTGCGCGTATCTGAGGCGGCGTTGTCGGATCGGCCATCTTTCGGCGTGCCCCAATCCCACTCCGTGATTACGAGGTTGCGCTCGACTCCACGTGGCCTGGGCGGCGTTTGCTTCGGCGCTTCTCCTTTGATGATTCGATCCGTCCAATCCGCGAATATCGCTCTTTGCGGTCCGATCGCCTGAAAGAAGTTACTCATGGCAGGTCCGGACGGACCGACCCTCGTGCGGCGGTCCCAGGCGTCGAGCGACGAGATTGGTCCGGCAGATGCGGACGTCCCCAATTCTCGAGTGGTCTTGTTCCCGAGCTGATGGCAATCGAAACACTCCTTGAGGTCCATCGTGAATTTTTTATGAAATTCCTTGTCGTCAGGAAGTGTAAGCGTCGACAGCCACCAGGCGGCCGGATACACCTGCGCGGCTCGGCGGGCATCCGGCGCAACCTCTGCTTTGAGATCGAGCCGCCGGCCAGGCTTGGCGGGCTGCCGCTCGGAATCGAGTAGCCCATAGCCGCGGACGAATATCTGGTAATTGGCTCGTGGCAAATCGGGTATCAGATAACGGCCTTGATCATCGGTTACCACGATGCGAACGAACTTTGTAGGTAACTCCGTCGTCTCGGCGATCACCCACACACCGGCCTCGGGTCCCTTCGAACTCGCGACCACACCGGCGATATCCTTTTTGCCGAAATCGATAGGAACACTGCGCGGCTGCTGAGCTCCAACTTTGAGAAAGGGCAGCGTCAGCAGCCCTGTTGTAATCAGAGCCACTAAGTGAACAAATCTTCGTAAGCTCATCGTTGTTCCGAATCGTTCGAGAGAAAGCTCAACGGCCCAGATGATCATACTTCCGGAATTTCGCGTAATCCGCGCCGTTTTTTTCGCTACTTCCCTACCATGTGCTCGCGATCTTTTTCGTTCTCGCAGATGCTTTCGATGAGCTCGGCGTCCGGGTACAACTCGAAGGGAAGATTCACCGTCCAGGGTTTCGTGTATGCCTTTGGATCATCGAACGTCACTTGGATATCGAGGTGGCCGAAGTCGCGGCGGTGAAAACGTTCGGTGACGCGAAGGGCGTTGGTGTGGGGGTGTCCGTTATTGTCGAGCCAGCTCCCATCATTGAATCCGATGGTTTCGGCAACGAGCGTGTCGCCTTCCCAGTGGCCGATGCTATATCCGAACCAGGTCTCCGTTGTTTCGGGAGGAAAACCGCGGCCGTCGGTAAAGATCTGGCGAAAGTGATTGAACTCCTCATATAGGAGCACAACAACGTCAGGGGTCTGCAGAATCTTGTACGGAAAATTTCGAACCAACATCCCATCCGGAACGCCGTGAGGTATGCAACGCTCCAATGGTTTGCCTTTGCCTAAAGATTCCGAACGTTCTTTATACAAGGCTGCCGCCCAAGGATGCATAGGAGCCCCACCCTGACCCGCGGCGAGGTCCTGCAGTAGTCGATTGTCCGCGGCTCGCCAGAGTCCCGACAGATCCGGCTTACCATCGACAGCCTTTGGCGCCGGTGCCGACAAGATCGGTTTGCCGTCCGGCGTGCGCGGCGTATTCGGTAGTTTCACATTCACCCATTGAGCGAATGCGGCAACATTCATCGCGAAAACCATAGCCATAAGTCGGATCGTGCGCATGTTTCTCCTTATTTACTCCCCCACGCCTTACTTCCCCACCAAGCGGTACGAATCCTTTTCGTTCTCGCAGACCGATTCCATCAATTCATTGTCCGCGAATAATTCAAACGGAACGGTGGCTTTCCAGGGCCGTGTATATGCTTTGGGATCGTCGATGGTGATTTCGTATTCCATGTGACCGAAGTCACGGCGGTGGAAGCGTTCCGTCGTATGATAGGCCTCCGTATGCGGATGGCCACCCGCGTCTATGAATGTCTGGTCATTAAAACCGATCGAGTCGACGACAAACCTATCGCCTTCCCACTTCCCGATCGAATATCCCATCCAGGTCGGAGGGGTGTCCTTCGGGAATCCGCGGCCATCTGTGAAAATCTGCCGGTAATGGCCCTGGTTCTCGAGAAGAGCAACCGTCACGAACGGCGTTTGGATGATCTTGAACGGAGTTGCTCTCACAAGAAAAGAATCAGGCACGCCGTGGGGTAAGCAGCGCCCCGAGGGATTGTCTTTACCGAAGTTCGCTTGTCTTTCTTTGAAAACTTCTTCCGCCCAAGGCTGGAAAGGAACCTGGACACCGTCGGCTGCGATATTCTGCAGATATTTCCCGTCGGCAACTCTCCATATGCCGCTTAAATCCGGCTTGCCGTCGCGCGTCTTCGGCACCGGCGCAGTGAGATTGGGTTTCCCGTCAGGAAGACGCGGGGTCTTCGGCAGCGGCACATTCACCCATTGAGCCAATGCGCCGACATTCATCGCAAAAACCATTGCAACGATTTGAATAATGCGCACTTTCCTCCTTCCGTCAGCGTCTATTTAGCGTCGGACCCACAGTTTTCTGTAGGGGCGGTCTATGACCGCCCGGGCTCTCGAAATCGAGACAAGCGGGCGGTCATAGACCGCCCCTACAAGCTCACTTCCCAACCAGGCGTTCAAAGTCTTTTTCGTTCTCGCAAACGGATTCCATCAATTCGTTGTCCGGAAATAATTCGAACGGCATGGTGACTTTCCAGGGCCTTGTGTATGCCTTGGGATCATCGATTGTAATTTCGTAGTCCATGTGACCAAAGTCAGGGCGATGGAAGCGTTCGCTCGAGTGGTAAGCCTCGGTATGCGGATGCCCGCCATCATCTATATATGTCTGGTCGTTGAAACCGATCGAATCGACCACGAAAGTATCGCCTTCCCATGTCCCGATAGAATATCCCATCCACGTCGGGGGAGTATCCTTCGGGAACCCGCGGCCGTCCGTGAAAATCTGCCGGAAGTGACCCTGGTTCTCGAGAAGAACGACTGTTACAAAGGGCGTCTGGACGATCTTGAACGGAGTCGCCGTCACCAGAAAGGAATCAGGCACTCCGTGAGGCAGACAGCGCCCCGAGGGCCGGTCTTTGCTGAAGTTGGCATGCCTTTCTTTATGGAGTGCTTCCGCCCATGGTTGGAAAGGAACCTGGACACCGTCAGCTGCGATGTTCTGGAGATATTTCCCGTCAACAGCTCTCCAAATACCGGTTAGATCGGGCTTTCCTTCACGCGTCTTTGGGACGGGTGCCGTGAGATTCGGCTTGCCGTTGGGGAGACGCGGAGTATTAGGCAGCGGCACGTTCACCCATTGAAAAAGGAACAATGCGATTGCGATTGGTGTTGTGCTCATAGGATTTCCGGCACGGTACCACCTTTTTGTTTGGTTTGTAAAGTTACTGCCGTTGCCTGAACGGGATATTCCCCTGCTATGTCGATCAAATCCCGTATAATCCAACGATTCATATGTCTATTACAGCGCGCCTTCTTTTAATTTCGCTCATCACGGCACGCATAGCAGCCGCCCAAGCTCCGGATGCACTATTTCAATCGCGATGCGCAAGCTGCCACGCCGCCGTTAACGCGGTGGGCGCACCGCTGCCGGAGACGTTGCGGCAGATGTCGTGGCAGGCGGTTCTGGCGGCGCTCGAAACCGGAAAGATGAAGCCGGTCGGTGATAACTTGAGCGCGACGGAGCGAGAAGCCATTGCAAAGTCTCTCGGCACCGCGGTTTTGAATCCGATGCCTCCATCCGCCAAATGCTCTGCTGCGCCACAACGCGCCTCGGCCACCGGCAACTGGAACGGTTGGGCCGACGCCGCCAATACGCGGTTCCAACCGGCGCGACAGGCGGGACTCACACGGCAGACGACACCAAAGCTGCAACTAAAATGGGCATTCGGATTCCCGGGCGTCACGACCGCGTTTGGTGTGGCCTCCGTCGTCGACGGCAAGGTTTTTCTGGGAGCTGCGGATGGATCGGTCTACTCGCTCGATGCAAAATCGGGATGTCTGTATTGGACCTATGCCGCAGCCGCGGGCGTGCGGGTGTCGCCGGCTATCGGAAACGGTCTCGTGTACTTCGGTGACCTCCGAGGGAACGTCTACGCCTTGGATGCCGGCACCGGCGCCCTCCGTTGGAAAACGCGCGCCGACGAACATCCACTCGCAGTGATTACCGGCTCGCCGAAGCTCGAGGCCGGGCGGCTCTATGTTCCGGTCTCCGGCCGAGACGAGTCGCTTGCCGCAACCAGTCCCACATACGAGTGCTGCACATTTCGCGGCAGCGTGGTCTCGCTGGATGCAGCTACCGGAAATCGGATATGGAGAACGTACCTGGTTCAGGAAGAGGCCAGGGTCACGGGACAAAATAAGGCCGGCACGAAAACGTGGGGACCATCCGGCGTTGCCGTCTGGTCGTCGCCAACGCTGGATCTGCAGAACAAAGTGATCTACGCCGGCACCGGTGTGAACTATTCCAATCCGCCAACGAACATGAGCGACGCCATTGTCGCCCTCGAAATGGATTCCGGCCGGATCTTGTGGTCGAGACAGTTTACACAAAACGACGGGTGGACCTTCGCCTGCATCGGGCAGGACAAAACGAACTGTCCGTGGGACCCGGTCGTGGACTCGGACCTTGGTAACTCCGGTATTTTGCGCCCGCTCGGGAGCGGAAAACG
>MNKP01000122.1 GCA_001920875.1 Acidobacteria bacterium 13_1_20CM_2_55_15 | reverse complement strand
CGTTGAGTCCAAACTTAAATCGTTCCGCGATTCCACAACCCATAGAGGGGCTCTCGACGCTGTCGAATCCCGGAATGGTGAAGTTCTCCACTAGAATCGCGCCGTCTTTTTCCATGTCGGCTAATGCGTCATTAAAGAGCTTCACGACATCCGGATCGGCGGTGGGACGCATAACGAAGCGTGCCACGCCTATTCGCGCGCCCTTCAAGCTTCCGCCGACGAGCGCAGCCGAATAGCTGGCTTCTTTGTGGGTTCGCGCTGCTTCAGTTACCGGATCGTCTGGATCATAACCAGCGACGACATCGAGAAGTTTCACCGCATCCGCGACGGTGCGAGCCATCGGGCCCGCGATATCATTCATCAGGTTCAACGGAACAATGCCGGAGCGGCTGGTCAATCCCATAGTGGAACGAATTCCGACGAGATCGTTATGCGAAGATGGTCCTCGAATCGAATTGCCGGTGTCGGTGCCGAGCCCCACGGCGGCAAAGCTCGATGCGACTGTAGCAGCGGTGCCTCCGCTGGAACCGGCTGTGACGCGATTCAGCGAGTACGGATTGCGCGTGTAACCCGGAAGCATAGAACCAACCGTCTCCACCGGACTCCATGCGAATTCTGCCATGTTGGTTTTCGCGATGATGATCGCGCCTGCTTCGCGGATCTTCTCAACCTGGAATGCATCTCGATTCGACATCCAGCCTGAGAGCGATAGCGATCCCGCCGTTGTCGGCAGGCCGATTGTTTCGAAGTTGTCTTTCACAGCCACCGGAATGCATTGCAACGGCTTCGTAATTCCAGCCCGTGCGATCTCCGCCTCCATTGCCCGCGCTTCATCGAGTGCTTTCGAGTTCACTGTGATGATGGCGTTGATTGCCGGGCCTTTCTTGTCGTATGCGTCGATGCGCTCGAGGTATTTCTGCACGAGCTGCGGGCACGTAATACGTCGCGATGCCAACGCTCGATGGATGTCCGCGATTGTCGCTTCCTGAACCTCGAAATTAGATGTCTGGCTTGTGGTTAACGTGGCGATAATGGCAAAAACACTGAGGAACCGAATCATCGAATTTCTCGGATTGACGAAAGCGATGCGAGCAGCGCACCCGGCACGACTCTATCGAACTCGCCCCCGCTTGTGCCGCTTCTCGAGCCAGCTACGGAACGCGGCCATTGCAGCCTTCTGGCCTCTGGTTTTGCTTTGTTCGATGAAATCGGCAAGAGCTTTGGGAGTCAGGATGGGAAAGAAACGGCTGACTGGTATTTCTGCGTACTTGTTACCACGTAATTCGTAAATGTGGACTTGGTTGTGACGGACGTCGTAACGCCAAATCTCGGGGACGCCCAAGGTTGAATAGATTCCAAATTTCGATAGCGATTCGTTCGTCGCATCGATTTCCACGAGCATGTCCGGCGGTGGATCGATACTGAGATCAATATCGCGCTTGCCGATGATACGGTCGGCATTCGCGATGTAATACGATGTATCCGCTTCCGCACCCCTGGCCTCCTGCTTCTTGCGCCAGGTGGCCGAACCGACCGGTTCCACGTTCAAGTCCAAATGATCGGCTAACGCGATGATGATTCTTTCTATGAAACATTTGTACTTTTCGTGCTCCGGACGCGGACTCATAATCTCCAATCTTCCCTGATCGTAAGTGACGCGAACAGCAGGACGGTCTGCGAGCTCTTCTAAGAACCGCTCATAGTCTTCCCAGGAAACATCGTGGACGACAAGCGTCGTTCCTTCAGGTAAGTGATCTATTGCTTGCCGGTAATCTGTGATGCTCGTGCTCATATCCGAATTATCGGGCCAGAGTCTCTTACCCGGGAAGCCCGTTCTTAAAGACGTTCTGCATGGCTTCGACAAACGTGTCGATCTCCTCGAGGGGAGTGTAGATGTTCGGCGTTACCCGCAATCCGTGGTAGCTCAGGTTGGGCTCCTTGGGATTGTCGTGGCCGATGGCGGTGATCACGATGCGGTACTTATCCC
Source organism: Acidobacteria bacterium 13_1_20CM_2_55_15 (assembly GCA_001920875.1). GTDB lineage: Bacteria > Acidobacteriota > Terriglobia > 20CM-2-55-15 > 20CM-2-55-15 > 20CM-2-55-15. Next base: position 6,696 of record MNKP01000122.1, on the reverse strand, counting down.
AAAGGTGCGAAACGAGCTTGTTGGAATCCATACCGTTGACCGAAACGACGGCCAATCCCCAGGTCTGGCCGGGTTCGAGGCTGGAATGCAGCCGGATCCGCTCCTGCTTCTTGAACTCGTTCGCCCAGCGCAGCGTCAGGTAACGCAGGCGCGCGGCTTTGCGCTCGATACCGATGGCTTGCTGGAATGCGATGGCCTCATTGATTGCAGCTTTGGGGGCGGGAGAGTTGGTACCGATCTCTTCGAACTTCCGAATGTCATTGTCGCGGCGTGTAGGCGCGGCCTGCAACGGCCAGGTTGAGGCAATACGATCCTTGCGCACGTAGAGCAAACCCGTTCCGAGCGGCGCAAGCAGCCACTTGTGCAGACTGACGCCATAGTAATCCATACCGAGATCGCTTAGCTTGAACGGGAAATGTCCCAACGCATGCGCGCCGTCCACGATGGTGATGATGCCCTGCCGCCGCGCCATCGAGGACAGCTCGCGGACCGGGAAGAGTTGTCCGGATTGATTCGTGATGTGGCAAAAATGCAGCACCTTCGTCTGCGGCGTGATGGCGGCTTCGAATCGCCGCAGCAGGTCCGCTTGCGTCGTGGGGCAGGGAAAATCCAGCCGCGTGACTTTGATCTTGTCCCGTTTTTCGCGCTGATCCCACGTGGTCAGCATTCGAGGATAATCCTGCTCGGTCGTGATGACCTCGTCGCCCGGTTTCAGATCGATGCCCATTTGGGCAATCTGAAGCGACTCGCTCGCGTTGCGAGTAATGGCAATTTCCTCCGGGTCTGCGCCGAACTCGGCAGCCAGGCGGCGCCGCGCGGTCTCGATGTTTCTCTCGATCAACGCGCGGTGATACGCGGGCGCCTGATTGGCCCAATCCATGTATCGCTTGCAGGCCTCGTGAACGACTGTGGGCGCAGGACACTGATTCCCGTTATTCAGATTGATGAGCGTGCGATCCAGCGAGAACGCAAATTGAATCTCGCGCCAATACGACTCGTCGGCCGCGACGTCCTCCGGCTCGCGCCCTCGAATGGCGGCCGTTGCCGCTCTGATTTCCTGAATTCCTGCCGGGCGCAACGCAAGTGCAGATGCGCCTCCAACCATTCGCAGAAACGAACGCCGGCTCCACATGTGAAACCTCCTAAGTTTCTAGTACATGAACTTCAATCCGAACTGGATCTGCCGCGGCCGGGTCACCGTCGACGAGATCACCCCGGCAGTCGGAGATGGGACGCCACTGGCATTCGTGAACGCCGTCCGCAATGAAGGCGCGGCAAAGTTCGGGTGATTGGGCACATTGAATGCTTCCGCGCGGAACTGGAGCGACTTCCCTTCGGCGATATCAAAAGACTTCACCAGCGATACGTCGACATTCACCAAATTTGGACCGATCAGCGTGTTCCGGCCGAGATTGCCGCGCTGATTCAGCGGCCCCAGCTCGAATGCCGTCACATCCCAATAACGATCCGGTCCGCCAAGTATGGGGTTGTTCGATCGGCCGGGTTTGAGATTTGGTCTTTCATTCAGCGAGAAATTCGTCGTATTCAGATTACCCGACCGGTTGTAACCCGAGATTTGCGCCGTGAACGGTGCCCCGCTATTAACGAATGTAATGTTGTTCATCTGCCATCCTTTGAAGAGAGCCCTCGCGACACCGCGAGAATTCTTCGCAAACGGCAGATCGTAAGTCCAATTGAACGTCAGGTTGTGCTTCATGTGAAATGCCGAAAGCCCGCGATCATATGTCCGATCGTAGAAATCCGCGACATACTGGATGTTGTTGCTGAAATCCTGCGAGTTGATCCCGCTGGCATCATCGATGGATCGCGAGAACGTATAGGACACCTGCGCCCGAAAACCACTGGAGAATCGACGAATCCCGCTCACCTGAAGCGAATTGTAGAATGATTGCGCATCCGTCACTCGCTGCCAGACGCCGACGAAATTCGGATTCCTCCGTCCCAATTGTGGCTGGAAGACTTTCACACCGTCCACTACAATCCACGGCGCGAGGTTGATATCGCCCACGCGAATCAGGTGATTTCCACGCGAGCCGGCATAACCGACGGTCAAATCCCAGTTCCACGGCAATTGGCGCTGGATGGCAAGGTTGTACTGCATGATGTACGGCGTCTTGAGATCGTTGCTCACCACCTGCAGTTGCGGCTTAACCGTATTCGGATCGAAATTGGCCACCACGTTCGGGAATGGAGGATTGGTGAGCGACGTCCTCGTCGTGAACGGTGGATTCAGGCTGCCTGTAAAGAAATAATACTTGGGCAGGATCTCATCGAAGAATATTCCGAAACCGGAACGTAGCGAAGTTTTGCCTGTCTTGAATGGATCCCACACCAAGCCGACACGAGGCGCAAAATTTTTCAACGATGGATTGTTGTGCCACGGATCGCCGACGGTCGTTTGGCTATCGTTCACGTTGCGCAGATTCGAAATCTTTCCATTCACTTCGGTGGGGACAGTGATGAATTCGTAACGCAAACCGAGATTCAACGTGAAGTTCGATTTCACACGGACATCATCTTGCGCGAACATCGCAAATAGCCACTGCCGGTACCCGCGAACCGGATCCAGCTTGCCCGGCAAAACGAATTCCACGGTGCTGGGTGTACCGGCCAGGAAATTCGCCAAAGTCGGAAACGTCACGATGCCGCCGCGCTGGCTGGTCGTGTTCTGGTTGAAGTGAATCCGCTGGCCCTCGAATCCGAAACGGACAGCGTGGCGCCCGCGGGTGACGAATGCCGTGTCGTTGAGCGAGATATTGTTAAGCCGGTCAAAGCGCGGGAGCCTGTAATCGCCTCCGTTCTCGGTGACGACTCCACTAATGGTGAAATAACCGAACTTTTCCCCGGGAATCCACGACATCGAAGGCGGTATGTCGATCGTCCGCACATTATCGGCCAGCGACGTCGAGCGGTTCACGCCGAATCGAAGCTGGTTCAAGAAAGTCGGAGAAACCGTGTGCCGCCACTCTGTAGTTGAATACTGGTTGCGCGTGCTCTCCCCGGTATAGGCGATGGGCGTTTTGTTTATCGGTATCCGGTTCACTTTGCCATCATCAAAGGTATATCTCGTGAAGATCGCATCCTTATTGGAGTAGTGATGGTCGATGCGTCCCTGCACGTAGTGTTCGTCCGTTGGCTGGGAACGCGAGAACAGGTATTCACCGATCCCGCCCGAGAAGGTCCGGGGGCTATTCGGCGGCGGGAATAAATCCAGATAGGGTCCGATCTGTGGGTGCAGGGGAACCTGGATCCCGTTGATAATGCCCCGCCGCGCATTCGCGTCGGGAACGAATGTCGCACCACTCACGCCGAGCCGCTCAATGAGTCCTTCGTACGCGAGGAAATAAAATGTCTTATCGCGCTGAACGGGCCCGCCCAGCGTCGCACCAAACTGGTTTCGCTTGAACGGTGGTATAGGCTTGTCTTTAGGATCGAAAAAATCTCTCGCGTCCAGGGCCGAATTGCGAAGGAATTCGAAAGCAGATCCGTGGACGGTATTTTCGCCCGACCGCGTCACCGCATTGATCTGGCCGCCGGCCGATCTACCGAATTCTGCCGAATACGCGTTCGTCAGAACCTGAAATTCGAGTACGGAATCCACGCCAAGCAGCACGCCGGCAGAGGAACCGGGCGTTTTGTTGTAGACATTGTTAATGTCGGTCCCATCGAGCAGGAAATTGTTTTGCTCCGGGCGCGCGCCGTTGATGGAAATTTTCGGGGTGCGCCCGCCGACGACGTCATTGCCTGCAGCCAAGGCGGCGTTCACCCCGGTTTGCAAAAGCGCAAGTTGCTGGAACGATCGTCCGTTCAATGGAAGGTCTCGAATCTGTTTATCATTGACGAGACCGCTAAGGGCAGCAGAAGTGAGATTGATCGGATTCGCGTCGGCTACAACTTCAATTTGGTTCGTAACCTGCCCGACTTCCAGTTTGATGTCCACGACTGCATTCTGGCCGACCGCTAAACGTATGCCGCGCCTGGACACCGTCTGAAAACCCGGCAACGAAGCTTGAATCTCGTACTCACCTGGCTGCAGCACCGGCGCGAGATAGCGTCCCCGCTCATCGGTCACGAGCTCAACCGACGAGCCCGTTCCAGAGTTTTTCACATTAACGCTTGCGCCCGGTAATACCGCGCCTGTGGCATCGCTGATCGTGCCTTGAACGCTCGCGCCGCCCTGGCCATAGGACATGCCGGCGATCAAACACAGGAATAGAAGTACGCGGACACCCCATTTCATAATCGACTCCTCCCCTCCCTCCGCCACTTTGCGGCCAGTCTAATGGGTGTTTTGCGCAATGCGCAAGAAATTCGGGGTCAGACGGCTGAATTCCCTAAAACGTGCGGTAGTTGGTGAATTGCAGTTCCAGCCCGAAATCGGATGCGCGGAGCATCTGGATAACTTCCTGAAGCAAGTCGCGGCTCTTGGCGCTGACGCGCACGAAATCACCCTGGATCGAAGCCTGGACTTTGATCTTGCTGTCCTTGATCTTCTTCACTATCTCTCTACACTTTTCGACAGGTATACCGGACTGAATCGTAATCTCCTGCCGCGCGGTTCCGCCGGCGGCCGGAGTAATGGGGCCATAAGAAAAGTTTTTGAGAGGAACCTTGCGCTTGGCGAGCTTTTGCTGAAGAACATCGACGACAGCCTTAACTTTGAAATCATCGATGCTTTGAATGACGAGTTTCTTGTCCTTGTCGTTCAGTTCGATTTGAGACTTCGAGTCCTTCAAATCAAACCGCGTCTGAATCTCCTTTTGGGCCTGCTGAACGGCATTCAACACCTCGGGCATGTCGACGATGGAGACAACGTCAAAGCTATTGTCGGGCATGAACAGAGTATATCCGCTTTCGAACATTCCCCTCCTCGCAGAGGAGGGGAATGTTTCTGCTGATAAAATGGGCCTATGAAGCTCGGCGCGCTCCTGCGATTGCGATGCCCGATATGCGGCAAAGGCAAGTTGTTCCGTGGTTACTTCGATAGTCCGGAACGATGCGCGAGTTGCGGTTATTTCTTCATGCGCGAGAGCGGCTATTTCCTTCCTCATGTCGTCATTGGCTACGCATTCACGGTGCTGGCATCGCTGGGGTCTTGGCCTCTGGTGCGTTACGCCTTCGGGATCAGGAATGCTGCGGTGACGCTGACGATAATGATCGCGGTCGCGGTTCTGTTCGGCGTCTGGTTTATCCGTTACTCGAAGGTGTTATGGCTTGCGCTGGACCTCAAGCTGAATCCTCCACAATCTGAAGATTTTGAAGCGCGCGGCCGCCGTTCCTAAGGTATGATTCCATCACTTCCAATGGCTTATCGCTGGATCATTCTTATTTTCGGAATGCTGGCATACACGACCAGCTACTTTGCGCGGAGTAATTTCCAAGGCATCGCGAAATTTGTGTCGGCCGACTTCGGTCTGGACAAAGGCGCCATCGGACTGTTGGGATCGGTGTTTCTGTACTCGTATGCCTTGTCACAACTGCCGTGGGGCGTGGCTTCGGATCGATGGGGAAGCCGGAGAGCCGTCGGCATCGGCGTGTTTTTGACGGGGGCTACGCTTTGGGGGTTCGCCAATAGTACCAGCTTTAACCAGCTTCTGTTTTGGCGCGCGGCCAATGGCATTGCGGCGGCGGCTGTTTACGTCGTGATGGCCGGCGCGCTCGCGCGCTGGTTCTCGCCGAAAGAAAGGGGTTTCGGTCAAAGCGTTTTTGCGGCCGTCGGTGCGACAGCGGGTGAAGGAACGGCAAACCTCGTCGTTCCCTACCTTGCCGTGAACGTTGCGTCGGGCTGGCGGCAATCGACGGAGATTCTGGCAGCCATCATTGCGGCTGTCGCCATTGCGTGCGTTGCGTTTCTGCGATCGGCTCCAGCCGGCCAACAAGCCACGGAACGTAAACCTTTTGATTGGAAGTTGGGAAAAAGTGTACAGCTCTGGTGCTTCATTCTGGTGTACTCCGGGTCGATCATCTCGATCCGAATTCTTCCACCCTGGCTTCCGATTTACGCGGCCGACATCTACCTCAGCAAAGGGATGCCGCTTGAACGAGCAGTGATTGCGGCCGGTGTTTTGAGCACCTTGTATCTGGCCGGGCGGGTCGTCGGCGTGCCACTCATCGGATTTATGTCGGACCGTCTGCTGGCTAGAGGAATTTCCAGAAATTCGCTCGCTATCGGCTTTCTTTTGTTGACGGCAGTTCTTTTTCAACTCATGCCGCTGGGTATTCGTTCAACTATTGTCCTCGGCGCTATTGCCTTCGTGATGGGAATCTCCATCAACATGTACCCACTGGTCACGACGGCGGTTTCCGAGACGTTCGGATCGCAGAGAACGTCATCCGTGATGGGTTTCCTGAATACTTTCGCGCAATTCTCGGGAGCTTCGGCACTGCTCGTTAGCGGTTATCTTGGGATTGCTCTGAGTTCGGCACCTGGAAATGCCTTGGCCGAATACCGCGGGATCTGGCTGGTCGGCATTGTGGGATGCGTGATTACCGCGTTTGGCGGCATCGGCCTTTCCCTCTGGGAGAGGCCGCGCGAAGCGCGGGTGAGGGTTGCAGGTCTCGGCGAATCCTGAAAGCCGAGCACCCGTCTATCAATGCTCACCCGCTGGATGAATAACTTTCAGGTCGAGCGTCACATTCGAAGACGCACTGACAGTGACAGGCATCGCGTGTGCT
>MNKP01000023.1 GCA_001920875.1 Acidobacteria bacterium 13_1_20CM_2_55_15 | reverse complement strand
GGTCACCGTCCCATTTTCCGTTCGCGTCTCTACTTTCTCGACATGGTCGCTCGCGTTGAGTGTGATCTTCATCGTGATGCCGGCCAACGGAGTAGTCATAGGAAATGTGATGGCCGTCACGCCGTTCTCCTTTGTTACCTTCGCATTCGAGGCTGCACGTTCGGCGGCTTTGAGCGCGCCGTGCGGAGTGCTCCATAACTGAAGAAGCCGATCCTTCACGGCTGCGGGAGCCGGCGTGGCAGTGGTGCCCGGGATGAAACCGCCGCCGGGAACAGATTCGTCCCATGCGAAGTTACCGCTTACGACCTGAATCTGCCGCGCCCCGGGGTCGCGCATGACATCGACACGCATCGCGGGTGTGAAGTAGCTCAAACTGACGTGGCAGGTCACCTTCGCAGCTAGACGGCCGTCGGTTCCCGTTCCCCAATACTCCATTGTATTGATCGCGTCGATCCGTTGGGGGCCGCGGATCATTCCCAACGCGTACTGTGCTGCCTTGATTCGAGCAGTGGCATCTTGGGCGCGAGCGGGCGCGACGACTGCCGTGAGTATCGTAACCAGGATAGTTGCGTAACGCATTTGCGAGCAACCTAGTGGTGTTCCTTCGTCACCAGGTGTTCCAGGTCGCGCTCAGAGCAAGGCAGCGACTCTTCGAGCACGGCTTTGGGATCGGGATTGAGTCGCAGAACGCGCGGATTCATGACCCATGGCTTGATCAACACGTCGGGATCTTCAACTGTGACCTGCCACGTGAGCGTGTCGCCTTCGCGGCGAAGGCGTTCGATGACGTGCAGGTTCTCGCTGTGAAGGTAGCCGCCGATGTCGAGCCAACTGATGTCATTGAACCCGATCGTGTCGATCACCATCGTATCGCTTTCCCAGTGCCCGATCGATTCGCCTTTCCACGTTCCATCGAGTTGATCGAGCGGTGTGTGCTGCCGGCCATCGATGGGAATGACGCGGTACTGATCGCCCCAGCCCTGTGCTCCAGCGCTGATATAGAAAAACAACAACTGCGCCGGCGTTTGGACAATCTTCGCCGGCGGTCCCATGCGCGGAACGCCTGCCGGCATACATCCAAACGAGGGATCGGCGTTGTTACCGTTCTGATCGAACTGTTGAACCTTCTCCCAAAACTGCGGTTTGTAAAGAGGCTTGTTCGGGTCCATGCGCCGGATGATCGTGTTATCGCGCTCGAAGTTCAGAAGCGTGCCCTCGCGCGCCGGCAGGTAAGCTCCAAACGGATCATCGGGGCTGACCGTCAGACCGCGGGGAGGACCACCGTTCCACATTCCTGTGAGATCCGGGTGGGCCAGAGCTTGCGCGGCGGCAGACAGGGAAATGATGCAGAAGACTGTTACCGCTGCACAACCGTAAAGAGTTACTCGGTGATTCATAAGACTCTCCATTGAGGCTCGTAAGATCTCAAATCTCGCCTTCATCGCGCGTAGGGATCGTTGGTCCACACCGTGAAAACCCGGCCGTCGGGCAGCTTGATGTCCTTGAGAAGTCCCAGGTCGGAACCGTCCTTCGCAAGCACGCCATTGACGGTGACGACGTCGCCGGCTTTCAAACCGCCCCGGTCTGCCCGGCTGAGGCCGGATTTGCGCAGCGCGCCCGGCCCGGCCATTTCGAAAGCCCAGCGCTTCACGTTGCCCTTGTCGTCGCTAACCTCCATCAACAAATACGAATGAGGATTGATCCACTCGACCTTCGTGATTTTGCCTGTTAATGTGATCGGCTTGTTGAGGTCGAACTGAGCCTGCACGGAGTGGTGAGCCAATAAAGGCGCGACAATCACGATCAACACAAGAATCGCTGAGATGGCCGGTAGTCGAACATTCATAACCGCACCTCCTGATTATGTGGTTAGAATAGCCACAAAAACGCGCAAGAAAACACAAATTTTCGTGCATACCCTGCTCGAGCGAGCGCAGTATACTCACAAGGACGAATCGGAACATTTGCGGAGAGGTTGCAGATGAAAACCAGGAACCTATGTCTCACCGTATCGATTACAGCCGCGGGCGTCGTCATCATGATTGCGGCTCTCGGACCTGCTTCGATTCTAGGGCAGACAACCACTGTACGCACGCCCTGGGGCGATCCTGACTTACAAGGGATTTGGGGCAATCCCTACGTCATGCCCCTGGAACGGCCCAAACAGTTCGGCACAAGAGAGTTCTTGACGAAAGAAGAAATTGCAGCCGAAGAGCGGCGGCTCCGGGAACTTGCAAAGGGCCCCGGCCGCGATAACCGGGACGGGACCGGCACGGAAAAAGATGTCGCGCGGGCGTACAACGAACACTGGTTTGGCGATCCTTCCCTGTTGAGAAGTACTCGCACATCCATGATTATCGATCCGCCCGACGGGAGAATTCCTCCCTTGACGGCGGCGGCGCAGCAACGGATTGCGGCAAAAAAAGAGTATCTCGCCGCGCTGCTGCAAGGAACATCGGGCGGGAAACCGGGATCGATATCACCCCGAAGAAATGAGCCTCCCCCGGACTATAACCTTGATCGTATGAATCGCTCTGACGGTCCCGAGGACCGGGGCGGGCCGGAACGCTGCTTCGGAACGAACATGCCGGTGTTATTGCAGTCCGGCAGTTTCGGGGGCGTCGCACGGATTGTCCAGACTCGCGGCGCGGTGTCGATTAACTACGACATCGGCCAGGGGCAGGGCTTCAGCCGCGTCATTCCAATTACAAACGCTCCGCATTTGCCTAGCCGTATCCGCGAGCGCTGGGGCGATGCACGCGGACATTGGGAAGGGGACACGCTCGTCGTCGACGTCACGAATTTCAACCAGCGGAACGAATATCATGATTCCCGCGAGAATTTGCATCTGATCGAGCGGTACAAGCGCATCGATGCCAATACGCTTTCCTACCAGGTCACGATTGAGGATCCAACCACATGGACAAGGCCATGGACGGCCGTCCAGGAATTGAAGAAGAACAGCGATCAAAAGAATCAGGTTTATGAGGGGAACTGCCACGAGGGCAACTACGGCCTGATTGGTATGCTCGCGAACACGCGCGCCGCGGAGAAGGCATTTGCCGAAGGACGCGGTCCCGATCCGGCGACTCAAGACAATGCTACCGGTGGCGCCGGCCGCCGGATCGAATAAATGACAATTGAACAGTGAACAATGAACATTTTGGGGATAAATGTTCACTGTTCAATTGTCATTTTGTTTTACTGCTTTTCCTGGTCCGGCGCGTCCGGCGAAGACCCACCCAGAAAGAGCGTTCGGCCGTCGGGAAGCGTGAGATCTCGTCCGTTGGCGCGACGTGTTCCATCTTTGGATCTGTAACCATCGACCACGATCTCGGTGCCCGGCAACAATGCCTGTTTGGTAAAGCCGCGCCGGAACAGGACGTTCGGCGTGCCCGCTTCAACAGACCACTTCTCGACGCTTCCATCCGGCTGCTTCACGTCGAGATGAATCCACACGTGGGGATTGGTCCATTCCATTTTCGTCACGACGCCCTTGAATTTGACGGGTTGCTTGGCGTCGAATTCTGCCGCAAACGCATGATGCGCCCACAACGGCATCGCGCCCGAAACGAGAAGCGCGGCAGCTATTGAAACTGTAATGGCTAGTCGGGTTGGCATCGGATTTCTCCTCCTAAAATTCTGCTTACTTTTCTTCAGGATTTCCGGACCATAAGCGCTCATAAACCTCTTCGCCGGGAGGGACCTTGCGGGTGACATCCACAGCTACGGTTCTTCCCTCCCAGTGCTTGACGAGTTGTTGCTTACGTAAATGACCATAAATTGTTTCCTCGACCATTTCAACACACCTGAAGTCCATGAGCTGCGCATTGGGTTCGAGCCGGCGGTAGAGCGGAAAGCTGATTTTCCAAGGCCGCGTGAATACTTTGGAATCTTCGATCGTCGCTTCGTACTGGATCGCATCTCGCGAAATCGGCGTGTATCGCTCGACAACATGCAGGGCGTCGCTATGAAAATTGCCGGATCTATCAAACCAGGTATACGGGGTGAAGCTGGAGGCATCAACGACAAGTGTGTCGCCGTCCCAATGGCCGACCGAGTGGCCCATGTATGCGTCGGCGGGATACGGAGCGACGTCGTCGAGATGGATGGTCCTTTGAGCATTTGCGAATTCGAAGACCATCATGATCTTGTTTGTCCCTTGAACGACCTGGAACGGGTACGGCAGATACATCGCGCGCGGGACGCCCGGCATGTAGCATTTGAGCTCCGGATCACGATCCAACCAGTTCTGAGCGTTCTCGCGCTTTCGCTGAGCCGCCCAGGGCTGATAAGGAATCTCGTCGCCCTCGACGACTCCCATACCAGGTGGGACCCAGCCCACCGTTCCGAGCGCCACGACCGGGGCCGCCAGCACCGGAACATCGGGATAAACGCCTGGTTGCGCCACCATCGGACGCGCTGCGTGGGTTTGCAGGTCCCAATTCGCCGTCGTGTTGGCCTGCCATATCCCGCTGAAGTCGGGCTTGCCGTCCGGGGTGCGGGCTTGAGCAGCCGCCGGTGTCAGTCCGAATGATGCACTGCCGAATAAGGCAAGAGCCACAGTAAGAAACATTGCATTCTTAACTTGATTTGGCATAGCGCGCTCTAGTTTACGCTAAACTATGCCCCGGTTGACTACATCGATATGAAAGATGCAACAAGTGCTGCTTTGCCGCGGGATCTGAAGCCGCAACCGCGAAACCTGTCCGAGACTATCCACCTGCTGGAGACTACGAAATGGGCCGATGATTTGTCGGGCAGACAAGTCGAACTTCTGGCCGGCTACTTGCGCGTTTACACCGCCGAAAAGGGCAGTGTGATCGTCCGTGAAGGCAGCCATGAGGTTTACTTGTGCCTGCTCGTCGACGGCAAAGTGCGGGTCGAGAAGGAGGGCGATCGGCGCGTTGCTAAATCGCTTGGTTCCGTTGGTCCCGGAAAAACGTTTGGCGAGATGTCCTTGATTGATGGCGAGCCCCGCTCGGCTTCGATTATTGCCGAAGAAGCCGCCACTTTGCTGGTGTTGACAGGCGATGATTTCCAGAGCCTCTCTGTTGAAGTGCCCCGGCTTGCCATCAAGATCCTGCTGAAGATCTCGAAGGTGATGAGCCAGCGGTTACGCCAGACAACCGGAGCGTTGCTGAATCATCTTGGAGGCTAGCAGTTCGGGTGCTAGATTTTTTCGACATGCGACGCACAATTTTGATCGTTTCCTGTTTCCTTCTGTGGATCAGCGTTCCCGTTTGGTCGCAAAATCCCAGCGCCGGCGACTGGCCTTCGTATGGCCGTGACTACGGCTCGACAGGTTATTCGCCGCTATTGGAAATCCAGCGCGACAATGTGACGAAGCTACATCAGATCTGCTCTTATTCCTTGCCGGAGCAAGCGACATTTGAAAGCAGTCTCGTCGTCGTGGGTGGAACCATGTACTTCACGACTGCCCAGTACACGTATGCGCTGGACGCCTCCAACTGTAATCTGCGGTGGCGCGTTCGGCGCGAAACGCAAACTCCAGGACGTACGGTGCGCGGCGTTGCGGTTGCGGGGAACCGGCTCTATCGCGGATTCAGCGATGGCTACGTCGTCGCGTATGACATGGGCAGCGGTGATCAAGTTTGGGCGACGCGACTTGCGGAAACGGATGGAAGGCCCGCTACCATTGCCGCTTCACCTGTAGCCTGGAACGGGATGGTGTTTATCGGAACGTCCGGGGCCGAACGAGCGTGTGGCTGCATCGTGGCAGGATTAGATGGCGCTACTGGACGTGTGATGTGGACGTTCGCGTTGGCTCCCACCGGCAACGCTCCGGGTGCAGATACTTGGCCGAAAGGAGTACGCATCGGCGGAGGTTCGGTCTGGACCTCGCTTTCGGTCGATACCAATTCCGGATCACTGTACGTCTCAGCGGGGAATCCAGGCCCCGACTTCTTCGGCGATTACCGGCCGGGCGCCAATTTGTTTACCGGTTCGGTTGTGGTGCTGGACGCGAGATCCGGCGCTCTTCGCACGTGGTATCAACTGGTGCCTCACGATATTCACGACTGGGATCAGGCGGCTACCCCGACATTAGTGAATACCAGAAGCGGCCGGCATCGGGCCATGGCCGCCGGCAAAGACGGCTACCTGCATGCGATCGACATCGATACCAAGGCGATCGCCTGGAAAACGCCCGTGACCAGCATCGTCAACGCCGATGTTCCCCTCTCGCCCGACGGCACTTATTTCTGTCCGGGAACAGCGGGAGGAGTGCTGTGGAACGGTCCCGCTTTTTCACCCGAAGCGAACCTCGTCTTCGTCAATAGCATCGATTGGTGTAGCACCGTAAAGCTCGACACGAAGGCCCCGGTCTTCGAAGCCGGCAAGCCTTTTCTCGGTTCGGCAAATGCTTTCGGCGACAAAGACGAGCGTAAGAAAGGCTGGATCACCGCAGTCGATGCGGACACCGGCGTTGTCCGATGGCGCCGCGAAACGTCCCAGCCGATAGTCGCGGGTATCGCGGTCACTGCTTCCGGACTGGTGTTCACGGCGGGACTCGACGGCGATTTCCTCGCACTCGACGCCGCCAGCGGTAAGATCCTCCACCGCATACCGCTCAAGCAACCTGCAGGCGGTGGCGTCGTTACCTATCAGGCCGGCGGCACGCAGCGCATCGGCGTCGCTGCAGGCCTCGAAGACAACATCCTCGAAGCCAAAGGCAATCCCGTCGTCATCGTGTTTGGATTGTAGATACCTACTCACGACAGCCTACACCGGCACCGGAATTGCATCGCTCTGTGCCGGGAGCTATGCTGACGGTGAGGGAAGAATATGGCGCGGCCACCAGCAATCGAAGTAGATACACCAGATCGGGTCGTCTTGAATGTGCGATCTCTAGGCCTGACGGATGATCAATTTCTCCGCCTTTGTAGCGACAATCGCGACTTTCGAATTGAAATGAGCGCGCAGGGAGAATTGATCATCATGCCGCCGCCAGGATCAATGACTGGCAGACGAAATTTGGTAATCCTTCAGCGGCTTGCCAATTGGGCCGAACAAGATGGCACCGGCGTCGGCTTCGGTACCGACACAGGGTTCACGCTGCCGAATGGCGCAAAGCGCGGACCGGATGCCGCGTGGATGTCTCGCGAGCGATGGAACCGGATTCCTGAAGAGCAACAGGAGAAACTCGCGCCCATTTGTCCTGATTTCGTGGTCGAGTTGCGATCGCCTTCAGACCGCCTTTCCGATGTCCAGGCCAAAATGGAAGAGTACATCGCGAGCGGCGCGCGCCTCGGCTGGCTGCTGGATCCTTTCGATAATTGCGCCACCATTTACTGGCCCGGACAGCTGCCCGAGCGAATTGAAAACCCAACCATCATCTACGGGGATCCCGTCCTGCCAGGTTTCCAGTTCGATTTTCGAGAGATTGCGTAAGAGACTCGTACCGATGCGGGCCGATATTTGTCGGTTCTCTTTATCCTTAAACGAAGCACGGACGCTCTAATCTTGAGTGCGAGGGATACTTGCAATCCCAATTACAGAGCAACAATTGGCAACTGCGGCGCCGCAACGGCGCTTGCAACCCGGCAATTGGCATTTGCGGCCTCGCAATCCCAATCGCGGGGTGACAACTGGGCATTGCGGCGCTCGAACGGCAATTGCAAGCTTGCAATTCGCATTTGCAGCTTTGTAATCCCAATTGTAAAGTGACAATTGCGAATTGCGGCGTTGCACTGGTGATCGCAGCGTGCCGATCAGCCGAGGGCCGCTAACAGTCGCTTGTTACAATTGGTCAAATCCAATGGATCGGGAACTCCGACGTTACATCCATGAAACGACTTTGAATCGGGCAGCAACCCGGCATATCCAGACGATGTTGGCGGATGATACCGAGCTCGACGCCTGGTTGGAGCAGACGGCGATGTCGAGCCGGAATATTGTTGATCTAAGGAGTGACATTTGTCCCCAAGAAAAGGGAGGATCTTCTGATGTTTCCCGCATTACAAGTCTCTACAATCAAGCAGGGTGTAAGCAAATTTCAAAGACCCGGGGACCAAATGAGAAATGAGCGCTCGCGACTAGTACAGCTGGATTTCAACGCATGTTTCGTGGGACGTAGCTTCGGACAGTGGACCTATTTTTTGGCCGTCTGGGTGCTCTTCGGGCTGAGCCAAGCCTCCGTTGCATCCGCCCAGACGTGGACCAACATTGGTCCTGGCTCTGACTATGTCCGGGTTGTCAGGATTGACCCGGTGACGCCGTCCACTCTATACGCCGGGATGGTGTTTGAGGGCGGCCACTATCCTGTCGGTGGGGTGTTCAAAAGCATCGATGGCGGCCATACCTGGAGTAACTCGAGCATGGGCATGCCAACCAATCCTAATATCTACAGTCTTGTGATTGATCCGAAGACTCCGTCCACGTTATATGCGGGGAATTTTGACGGTGGAGTGTACAAGAGCGTCGATAGTGGCGCGACTTGGGCTGCGACCATGAGCCCCCCGCTGAGCAACCCTAAGGTCTACTCCCTTGCGATTGACCCTAAGACAACGTCCACGGTGTATGTGGGAATGGATGGCGCCGGTTTGTACAAAAGCATCGACGGCGGGGGCACCTGGAATGCCGCCAGCACTGGCATGCCGGCCAACCCAAGTATCTACACCATTGCGGTCGATCCGAACACTCCATCCACGGTGTATGCCGGATTGGATGGCTATGGGGTGTACAAGAGCACAGACAGCGGGGCCCACTGGAGTGCCGCCAGCCGCGGCCTGCCGGCCGACGCCGATATCGCCGCCATTGCGATTAATCCCGTAACTCCATCGACGTTATACGCCGCGACGGAAGAAATTTCGGGAACAACGGCAGGTTGGGTTTACATCAGCACCGATAGCGGAAGTACGTGGAGTCCCGTCAGCACCGGCCTGCCGGTCACCGCTTGCGGTCTCCACGCCCTTGCGATTGATCCGGTAACGACGAGCACCGTCTATGCAGGCGAATTCGGTTGCGGGGTATACAAAAGCACTAACAGCGGGGGCAACTGGAGTCCGCTTAACACCGGCCTCCCAGACCCCTATGTCCATAGCATAGCGATTGTGACTGCTGCTCCGACGACCGTATATGCGGGGTCATGTAACACTGGCGTGTATGTATTAACACAACCAGTCGGGATTCAATCGTTGACGATCTCTGCAACTGGAGCAGCATCGACTTCCACACCAGGGCCCTTCGGTCCATTGATCACTGGCTACGTATCAGGAACCGTCAAAGCGGGAAGTGCTCCTTACGCCACTGCGGTTTTCAGCAACACGCAGAACGGAGTCGTGGTGAGCGAGGCAGGCGTACCCGCGTCGCCGCCGACCATTGCGGCGCGATTCTTTGTCGATTCCCGCACGAAGGTCGGCACCACTTCCGGGAATGGAACTGTGGATATTCTTACAGGATTTGCCGTCGCTAACGGAAACAGTACCGCTGCAAATCTCAATCTGAATCTGCGCGACAGCAATGGCTCAACGCTCGCCCGGGGCAGCCTTCAGCTGGCAGCCGGCGCCCATATAGCAAAGTTTCTCGATCAGCTCGCGCCTAATTTCGTTCTGCCCTCCGGCTTCGCCAATAACGGTCTCGGTTCTCTGGAGATCACGAGCGATTGGCCGGTATCGGTGCTCGCCCTTCGCCTAACGGTCAATCAGCGTGGAGATCTTCTTCTCACGAGCACGCCCATTGGCGACCTCGCCAAGCCTGCTCCCAGTGGTGTCCTGTCATTCCCACAGATCGTGGACGGAGGTGGCTTGCAAACGACTCTCATTTTGATGAACACGTCGAATGCTTTGGAGACGGGCAGTGCCCGTTTATACGGTGACGACGGCTCGCCGATGTCGACGCACATGACAGGTGGAAGTGCGGCCGACAGCAGCTTCTCTTATTCCATTCCGCCAGGAGGATTCGTTCGGCTTGCTACCGACGGGTCCCCTCCGAGCGTTAATGCCGGATGGGCACAATTGACGCCGGATGCAGGAATGAGCGCTCCGGTCAGCACTGCGATTTTTAGTCTTACGCAGCTCGGCACGCTTGTCACAGAATCCGGGGTACCCGCAATCACATCCACAACTCATGCCAGGATTTATGTCGACAAGTCGAGCGGTCATGATACGGGGCTCGCCGTGACGAATCCTGGAGAATCGAGTATTCGTATTACTGCAGCAGCGTATCAATCCGACGGGGTGACACCGGCGGGAAACGGCCCGGCGACGGTGGATCTGGTTTCGTCGGGACACACCGCGAAATTTGTGGGGCAATTCATCACGGGTTTGCCGGACGGCTTTACCGGGGTACTGGACCTTGTTTCTGCATCCGCATTTAATGTCGTAACCTTGCGCTCGTTGATCAACGGGCGCGGAGATTTTCTACTCACGACGTTCCCGGTCGCAGATATGAATCAGGCGCCGCCTGCGCCATTGATCTTTCCGCAGATCGCAGAGGGGGGCGGTTATCAGACTCAAATCATCCTGTTGAGTACAAGTCCGGCAGCTTCAACCGTCACGTTGAGTTACATTGGCGACGACGGATCGCCCATTCTAAATCACTGACAGTCTGTATAACTGTAGCGGCGGTCTATGACCGCCGGCGATGTCCCGTTACGCCATGGACGTTTCAAACGGTAAAGGAGCCGGCCATCGGGCTGTTCGGACAGACGTTCCGTGGCGACGGCGGGCCGGGCGCAATAGCGAATCAAACGTCCCAGGCGCATCCTGTCGCGGGCCTCGATATGAACGTTAGCATGCACACTGAACCCGGAAACCATCGCGCAGCGCGGGCTCTCGAACGCATCCATGCTGTCCTCGTCGATTTGATCTCCCACACGCACGATGCCACGGCCGGTGTAGGAGCCCACGGCAATCTTGCGGCGCACCGAGTTAGCGAGCAGAGCCGCCATCGCATCGGCTTTCTGCGACAAAGGATCTGCCTGTTGCGGATCCGCTTCTGGTCCAAGGCCGCGACGCTTCAAGAAGGATTGAACGCTGACACAGGATTGTCGTCGTCAAGCGCAGCACATCCTCATCCTCGGGCGCCGGCAATTGGTGAAACTCAGGGCGGCCATCGCTGCCAGCCGCGTAAACTCCGTCGATGCAGAGGCAGTGAAAATGCGGGTTGGCATTGAGGGCGTCTCCGTAGCGCTGCACAAACGTGACGGCGCCGCACTGCGAGGAGCGAAGACCAAGCAGTTTGTGGGCGAGCCGGCGCAGTTCGCCAAACAGAACGCGAATGAAAACGTTCAGGACATACCGTAAATTAGTACCCGTGCTGAGAACGACGTTCCGAAATCGCTTAATCCTTGTTAGTGAGGAGCCATGACAGTCGACGCGCAGCTTGCGATCGACAATGTCGAAGATCGCGTCGGCTCCCCACGTCGACGGATCCGTTGCGCGGCAGCGCGGCCTCGTGCCTCCACGCCATTCGTTAGCGAAGATCACTTTCCAGCCGTCGTTGTTGAACGTCGTCGAGTGCCAATAAACGAAGTTCTTGTCGACCGCCTGGTCGAGCTGCACCGCATGTACGAGATCCGAGATATCCAGCAGAAATGCCGTTACCGGAACAGGCGCTGCGGCCAGGCCAATCTCCAGAAGGACTCTGATGTCGTGGCATTGATTCGTGATGTTCGTCTTCTGCGCAGATTTGGCCCACATTTGCTGACGGCCTCCAGGCGCCGGAGATTCCGATTCCACTCCCATCACTGCGGCCGTCATCACTTAGACTGCGGCCCTGAAAAGAAATAGCTTATGAAGGAGTTTTGATATGAGTAGAGACCATGGACAGATGCGCCGTCGCGATTTTCTGAAAGTGAGTGCTGGAGCCTTTTTCGCGCAAGCTGTACCCGCCTGGGAGGCGCGTCCGACCAATCCGAAAACGATTCGTCCGGTTTCCATTGATATGCACACGCATTGGGCGCCGGAGGCGTACGTGAAAGCGCAGATCGAAATGGGCCGGCCGGCACCCGCGAATCGCAATCCGCTCGATTTCGATCTCGATAAGCGGCGCAAATGGATGGACGAGCATGGCATTCAAATGCACGTCCTGACTTTATCCGGAGGTATGCCGTGGCAGTGGGCGACGCCCGAGCAAGGCGTGCGTCTGGCGCAACTCGTCAATGATGCCGCTATCGAAGCGCACACTGCTTTTCCGGATCGCTTTGTCGCCGGGATAGCCATGCCGGTGAAGGATCCCGCCATGGCATTGAAGGAACTGAATCGCGTCGCGGGCAAGCCGGGCATGAGGGCGGTTCATCTGCCGAACTCGATGGAACAGCGCGATTATTTATTCGAGGCCTCGTTTGATCCCGTCCTAGCGCGATGCCAGGAATTGGGCTATCCGCTGCTATTCCATCCGCTTGATGGTGACGCGAACATTTACAGCAAGCGGCTCGTTGGTCCTCCGAGCCTCACCAACTGGCTTGGCTTTACATTCGAACACGCCACGACCGCCGCGAAATTCATCACGACGGGGACGCTCGATAAGTTTCCGAAACTGGAGATTGTGTTACCGCATGGCGGAGGCGCGTTCCCATTCATCTTTGCACGAGTCGAGCACGGCCTCTACCATATGGGTTCGGTGCAGTTGAAGGTCGAGCGTCCGTTCCGAGAGTACGTCCGCCGATTCCATTACGACTATCTGAACTACTATCCGGAGGCGCTTCGATTCCTGATCAGCGAGGTCGGGCCGGATCGAATTGTCATCGGGACAGATCTATTCGCCGCCAGAGATATCGAGTACCCGAACTCCTTCGTCGAACAGTTGAACCTTCCGGCGAAGGATCTCGAGCTCATCCTCCGGGGTAATGCGAGAAGGCTGCTGCGGCTGTAGACGTCTAATCGTGAGAAATCCGTGCTAATCGACCGGCTCCCTGCCGCGGTTGCCGCCGCCCCTGGTGCTGGGATCGCCGAGCTGCTTTCCATCGGGAAGCCAAACAGTGAGAAATTGCCCACCGGGTTTCCCGTCCTTCAGCGGACGGACCATGATCTTCACGTTCATGCCGGGAACAAGGGTCTTGGGCACCCAGCCTTGCCGTGTCAAACCGCCGGGAGAGCCAAGCTCGATCGGCCATTCCACCAGACGACCTTCGGCATCGGCAACATTCAGAAAGATCCAACTGTGGGGATTCGTCCAGTGGAACTCTTTGACCGTGCCTTCTAGAGTCACCGTTTTGCTGGCATCGAACATGGCAAAGGAATGATGTGCGATTGCAGGAAGCGCAAACATCAAAAACGCTATTGTCGCGGTGGCGAATACGTTAAATTTCATTGCCGCCTCCAGTGAAATTGAGAACGAGCATCGCACAGCTTGCTCAGAGCTGCAACAAATGATATGTGGTAGGGGATATGGCCACAAAAAGGCACAAAAGAGCACAACGAGTTCAAATACCTTTTGTGTTTTTTGTGCTTTTTTGTGGCTATTCCCTTCTTTTCGGGCAAGCCAAAACGCCGGATCTGTCGGGAATCTATTGGGCAACGCAATACAACGCCAAAATCCAACTTGTTGGGGGTGGCGATGTGCCGTTCACTCCAGCGGGCCGGACAGCATACGAGAAGAATATGGCGGACCTGAAGGACGGCTCCGTCGTCGATGGGGCCCGCAAGTACTGCGTACCTGATGGTCTGCCTCGCGTGTTAGCCACGCCCTATCCATTCGAAATCGTCCAAGGCCCTCCGGGAGTGATCACGATCATTTACGAACTCAACCACCAGATTCGGACGATTCAGATGGACAAACCGCTGCCCAACGAGAAAGAACTGATTTCCTTTCCTTGGTATAACGGCCACTCCGCCGGCCATTTTGAAGGTGATACATTGGCGGTCGAGTCCGCCGGCTTCAATGAAAAGACATTCATCGATGCTACCGGCGCGCCGCATACGGACCAGTTGCGCACGGTAGAGCGGATTCGCAAGGTGAATCCCAATCAGCTCGAGATCGTCATTACAATTCACGATCCCGAATATTATTCACGGGATTGGCAGGCGCGCTTCCTTTACGCGCAGCGCAATGATATCCGTATCGAGGATTATCTTTGCGGGGAACGGCATCGCGACATTTCATCCGTGCGAGGCGTGCGCCGGCCATAGGGAGACAAGAACATGTCGAATCGTGCAGTACTTTGTATCGGGTTGGGCTGTTGGGCGATGACTGGTGTCGTTTTGGCGCAAGCCCCGGCGAAGGACAAGATTCCCAATCTCGCATCGAGCAGTTTTGCGTGGCTTTCCGCGGGCGCCGACTGGATCAGCCCGCCGGCAGGAATCCGCGGGCCGATCCAGAACGACCCCGATCATCCGTTCCACGGCAATACTGCAGGCCCGGGTCAGGTGACGCTGAGAATCGGAAACTATAAAGACACGGTGTTGAAGCCGTGGGCGGCGGAGCAGATGCGCGCCTCGAATGAAGAGGTCCTGAGCGGGAAGCGCGGTCTTCCGTTCGCGGCGCAGTCGCGATGTTATCCCGGCGGTGTTCCCGGACAATTACTGTTTCCCGCGGAGCCTTTCTATTTCATCCAAACGCCGAAGCAGGTGTGGATGATCTGGCAGCGCGATCACATGGTCCGGCGGGTCTACCTTACCGACAAGCATTCTGCAAACGTAAAGCCTTCATGGTTCGGGGAATCCATCGGCCACTACGAAAACGGCGATACGCTGGTCGTCGATACGCTCGGACTTTCGACCAAGAATAGTTACATCGATAACTTCCGCACTCCGCACACGGAGAAGTTGCACGTCGTCGAGCGGTTCAAGCTTTCGGCTGACGAAAGGACGCTGGAAGCAACCGTTACCGTCGAGGATCCGGATACGTTCAATGAACCGCTGCACATGGTGCAGCGATGGCGCAAGGTGAACAACCCGCTAATGGAAACGGTCTGCGCGGAAGACAACTTCGATTATTTTCACCAGAACTTGTTTCCGGTACCCGAAGCGGACAAGCCCGATTTCTGATGAGGTACCCTCTCCCTCTAGGAGATAGCGCGAAGCCTCAAGAAAAGATGAGGGTCTCAAGATTTGACTAGACTTGCGCTACTCACCCGGCACCCCTTCAATTGATGGCCCGCCCTCTCCCAGATGGAGAGGGACCCCCATCTTTATTTCGCCTCCGGCGTGCCGGACTTCGCGCCTTTTTCGACCAGGAAGGCAGCGACAGAATCCCACTTCAGTCTTCTTGCGGAATC
>MNKP01000195.1:7614-10551 GCA_001920875.1 Acidobacteria bacterium 13_1_20CM_2_55_15 | reverse complement strand
CAGCATACAATCCACAATATCAGATATGGCGAACCCAGTGTCCGCTTTTCCCACCACTCTTTTCCAGGAGTCGCAAAGGACCAATCGAAATGCCCTTCTCCACTGCTTTGCACATATCGTACAACGTGAGAGCAGACACCGATACGGCCGTCATGGCTTCCATTTCCACGCCGGTTTCAGCCTTTGTCCTGGCTGTGGCTTCGATTCGCGCGCCCGAATCAATCACTTCAATCGAAATGTCCAGGTGCGTAAGCGGCAGGGGATGGCAAAGCGGAATCAACTCCGAAGTTTTCTTGGCCGCCTGGATACCGGCGATTCTCGCCACCTCTAAAGGATCGCCCTTCGGCATTGCGCGATCGCGCAGCAACTTCACCGTAGCCGCGGACATTTCCACGAAAGCCTCCGCGCGAGCCGTTCGGAACGTTTCGCTCTTCTCGGTCACGTCGACCATACGAGCACGGCCTTCTTTATCGATGTGAGTTAATTTTCGAGAAGCCATGCTTACTCCATCAACAGGAATTGTGCGTTCTGGCCGCTTTCCAGAGTTCCCGAGCGGCGGGGAATCATGATCAATGCATTCGCCCGGGAAAGCCCGACTAGATCCGACGATCCTTTCCACGGAGCAGGGCGGATCCAATACTGGCCACCATCGAATCTCACCAATGCCGGAACAAGAGCAGCCCGTTCTGGATCACATTTTGCAGGAGCTTCCAACTTCGCTTCGAGAACCTTTGGAGCGGTGTTCTCCGCTTTAAGCAAAAACAGTATCAACGGACGGACGAACATGTGAAATGCAACCATCGTGGAGATGGGATTCCCAGGCAAGCCAAACACATAGGTTTGCCCGCGATGGCCGAATACTGTCGGCTTTCCGGGTTTCATCGCAATTTTGTCGAATAAAACTTCCACACCAAACTCCGCAAAAACCTTTTCGACGAGATCGTATTTCCCCACCGACACGCCGCCGGACACAATCAAAATGTCCTGTTCCAGACCCTGGCAAATCTTACGGCGCAGATCGTCGAGATCATCTCGCGCAATTCCCAGCGCGGCGGGTCGGGCGCCAGCCTCCTCGACCTGCGCGCAAATCGTGTAGCTGTTGCTGTTCCGGATCTGGTCGGGCTTGGGAGTCTCCTCGACTTCGACCAATTCGTCACCCGTCGCAATCACAGCGACACTTGGTTTTGCGGAAACCAAGACCGTCGATTTGCCGTTTCCCGCCAGCAGACCGAGATCAGCCAGCCCAATGCGCCGGCCCGATCGCAGAATCAGTTCGCCCTGACGCGCTTCAGCGCCGCGGCGCAACAGACCTTCGTTTTCGCGGACCCCTCTCAAAATACGAACGGAATTGGGCGAAACTCGTTCGGTGTTTTCCACCATCACGACAGCATTCGAGCCCGCCGGCAATGGCGCGCCGGTCATGATTTCGCAACATTGACCGCGCTCGACAGTCACATCGGCTGCCAGGCCGGCCCGCGATTCTCCGACTACGGAGAGAACGACAGGAATCGAGCCTAAATCTTCAACTCGGACGGCAAAGCCGTCGCGGATGGCCTTATCGAAGGGCGGCGAGTCGGCGTCCGAGAGAACGTCGTCGCGAAGAATTCGGCGCAGCGAATCCCGGAGCGGCACAGATTCTACCGGCATCCTATCGGGACGCTCCCGGGACTTCGCGACGGACATCACGATTTCCAGTCCGCGCTCAATCGGAAGCATTCTCGAAGGCTTCTCCAGATTCGGAGGTGTGAAAGATGAGCTCGTGACGGTAGAGTCTCATGTTGATCGCCCAGTGATACTGCAGCTCCAACGTGAATGCGGGGCCACGCCGTGTGATATGGATGTCGCGCGGTTGAACCATAATACCGAATTCGTTGGCCTTTTGAACGATGTTGGTCCGCAACATCTCGGGCGTCTTCCTGTTGGTTACGGAGTACTTTACTTCCTGCCGGATATAATCGTTGAATTGGAACGCAGCGAAGTAGGCGGGAACATATTGTGATCCTGCGAAAAGAATGGCCACCAAGACCAACAAAATGAAGATCTGTCTGCCGCTCAGGCCAAACATGATGCAGAATTATACCAAAATGAAAGTGAGGTCCGTGTGAACCGCATTCATACTTCTCTCGAGGAACTTGATCCTCAAATCCATGCTGCTATCAAGAACGAGCAACGGCGCCAGTCTATGGGACTGGAGCTGATCGCGTCGGAAAATTTCACGTATCGCGCAGTGCTCGAAGCAACAGGATCCGTATTCACGAACAAGTACGCCGAAGGATACCCCGGGCGCCGGTACTATGGTGGGTGCGAGTTCGTCGATGTCGTCGAAAACCTCGCAATCGACCGTGCCAAAAAACTCTTTGGCGCCGAACACGTCAATGTCCAACCGCATTCGGGCAGCCAGGCAAACATGGCGGTGTATTTGACGGTCTTGAAACCCGGCGACACCGTCCTCGGCATGAACCTTTCGCACGGAGGCCACCTCACGCACGGTCATCCGCTCAATTTCTCCGGCAAGTACTATCGCATCGTGCCGTATGGAGTGCGCAAGGATTCTGAAGTGATCGATTATGACGAGCTCGCCCGCCTCGCTCGTGAACACAAACCGAAATTGATCATTGTGGGCGCAAGCGCCTATCCGCGCACGATCGAGTTTGATCGCATCTCCAAAGCGGCAAAGGAAAGCGGCGCGCTGATAATGGTGGATATCGCGCATATCGCCGGCCTTGTCGCTGCCGGCATACATCCTTCACCGGTGCCTCACGCCGAATTTGTGACGAGCACGACCCACAAAACTCTGCGCGGACCACGGAGCGGCCTCGTCATGTGCCGCGAGCAGTTCGCGAGGGATCTGAATCGGGCAGTGTTTCCTGAAATGCAGGGCGGTCCTCTGGTACACGTGATTGCCGCCAAGGCTGTATGTTTCAAAGAAGCGGCGAC
>MNKP01000195.1:0-7484 GCA_001920875.1 Acidobacteria bacterium 13_1_20CM_2_55_15 | reverse complement strand
AAAAACACCATTCCTTTCGATCAAAATCCGCCGCTCACGCCCAGCGGCATCCGCCTCGGGACGCCGGCTCTAACGACGCGTGGAATGAAAGAACCGGAAATGGAAGCTATCGGCGATTGGATTGCCGATGTGCTGGATCATATCGGCGACGAGACCGTCCAGAAGCGGGTGCGGCGGGAAGTAGAAACGTTGTGCGAACGATTCCTGTTGTATTAGCCACAAAGGCACAAAATCCACAAAAAGAACTAACTTTTGTGAATTTTGTGCCTCTTTGTGGCTAATCCTACTGTTTCGAATTCGGGTTCGACAGCTTCTTGTAATACTCCTCGACGAGTTTCTGGTAGCCCTGAGGAATTTCGTCTTCCTGCGCCGACCGAATGTTCTCTTTCGCGAGCAGAAGCTGCAGGCTGCGGCTCAACTCCAGTTCGATTCCGCGGAGAGGGTCAAGAATCTGCTGCGCCAGCTTCTCGATAGCTTGAGGATTGCCGACTGCTTTGGAGTCGCGGGCGAGACCCTGGAGAGCACCCACAACCTGCTCAAGCTCCCTTGCGATCGGGTCGTTTCGGCCCAGACCGTTTTGGATTTCGCGAATCTCGTTCAACCGCTCCTGAAACTCGCGCTGCCACTGCCGCGGATCGTAAGAACCCGGACCAGTGGCGTCGCCGCCGTTATATACGGGCCCGCCCGGAATTCCTTGTGGATTCCGGCTATCACCTTGCCCCTGCTGGCCCTGTTGCCCTTGCTGGCCCTGCTGCCCTTGTTGGCCTTGTTGCCCTTGTTGCCCCTGCTGCCCCTGCTGCCCTTGTTGCCCACGTTGGCCTTGCTGGCCTTGCTGCCCCGGCTGCCCCTGTTGGTTCTGCTGCTGGCCTTGTTGCCCCTGTTGGTTCTGCAGAGCCTGCAACCGGCGCTGCATGGATTCTGCTCTCTGAAGCGTTTCGCTCAATTGATTCAGGGCATTCTGCTGCTTCTTCTCGTCGGAATTGTTGGCGGCCGAGGCAGCCTGGCCGATCTGTTTCTGGACGTCGTCGAGGCCTTTTTCGATCGCGCGCTCGTTTTGTGCGGCATATCCGAAATAGCCATTCTGCGGCGTGGCGTTATCGAGAATTTGCCGTCCCTGCTCAATCCGATTCTGGAGCTGTTGCCCTTTGATGGTGTTTGTCGCCGCACGGGCCTTATTTGCGGCGTCTCTATTTTCCTGGCTGTTGCTGAGGGATTCCAGTTCGTTGGTCATGGACTTCAGCTCTGAGCCGACGCCATCTTTTTGCTGATTGATTTCCTGAGCTCGCCGGTGGGCATCTGCCGCCGGAACGGAATTATTCGCCAGCTGCTGGGTTTCGTCCGCGATTTTGCTCTGCTGTTCCTTTAGTTTTTTCGCTTGTTCCTGCAGCTTGGCCAACCGCTCATCCATGCTGCCGCCGCGGCCCTGATTCAACAGGCGCTGGGCGCGGTTGAGCTGTTCGAGAGCTTGTTGAGCGGCCTGCTGCTGTTGTTGGGAATTGCCGCTCTGCGCCTGCTGCTGCATGTTGCTTGCCGCCTGCTGCAGCGCACGGCTGACGTCGGCCATCTGCCGGTCATTATTTTCGCGGGAGAGCTTGTCGAGTTGACGGGCGAGCCGCTCGGTTTCCTTCTGCAGCTCTTGCGCGCTCGTCTGATCGCTTCCGCCGCCAGGGCCACTCTGCTGTTGCATGGCTCGCCTTTGCATCAGTTTTTGCTGGCGTTCGGCAAGCTCCTTCAGTTTTTGCAGTGCTTCGTCGATGGCCTGCGATCCCTTGTTCATCTCGCCGCGCTGTAACGTTTCGTACTGGTTCTTGTTCTGATCGAGCTCGAGTTCGAAAAGATCGGCCAGGTCTTCGGCGCTTTGCCGCGCTCCTCCTCCGCCTCCTCCGCCTCCGCCCATAGTGACCTGAATTTCGTTAAACAAAGCTTCGGCTCGCATCAGGTGTTGGAGCGCTTTCTGCTCGAGGGGTTCGGCAGCCTGCGCGTTTTCCGCTTTCAACTGCTCGGCGGCCGGATTCATCTGATCGATGGCGGCCTTCAAGTTTTCCGACAGTTGTTTGATCATCTTGTCCTGGCTCGTCAAACCACGGCGCGACATGCGCTGCAGAACCGTCGTGGTTTGGTCGGCGAGTTTCGACTGATTGGTAGCGATAGCGTGGACGTTGTCTTTCCACTCCTTCTCTTTGAACTTATCCTTGTTGTTGACGAGCTTGTGCGTGGCTGCGATGATTTCCTTCTGCCGGCGCGAAAGCGCTTCGGTAGAGTCGTCTTGATCGCCTCCACCGCCACCGCCGCCACCCTGCTGGCCTTGTCGGTATTCGCGGCCGAACGGCCGGACTTCGATAAAATAGATGTCGGTCGAAACCGTATTTGCGGGGTTCCGCGTGTCGACAGCCTTTCCGTAATAGGTCACCAGGTCACCGGGTTGCAGATCGTACTCCTCGAGGAAGAACGTATGCCCGGCAGACATCTCTTTCGGATGTTCGCCCTTGCTGGCGAACAGGTCGACCTTTTGTTCGGCACCGCCGTTTACGGAGTAATAAAGTTCAAGTTGGCGCACGCCGAAATCATCTTCGGCCCGCAGTTCAGTGAAAACTTCTTCGACTTTTGTCGCTTTGGTGTCGCGCCCGGGTTTTGTGAATTCGACGATCGGTTTTTGATCATCGAGCGCTTCCATGGAATATTCTTCCAGGCCGAGATACTTCGACCGATTGGTATTGGTCAGCTCAATGCGAAATGTCGTCGTGCGATCAACGGTGACACGGCCGGTAACGGTTTTCTCACCGTTCGGCTGCAGAGATACGCTCTTGCCATCGGCAAAAACCAGACGGCCGGCTGAGAGCAGCTGGCTTCCGGTGATCGTCACCTCGACTTCCGTGCCCTTCAGCGCCACAATATCCGTTGCATTTTCTTCTTTTTTGACGGCCAAACCTGTGTAGGCCGGATAGTGATAGGTGTAATCGACTTTTTCAACGCGCGGTAGATCGGCGACGTCGATGGTAAATTCTCGCGAACGATTGCCCCTGGCATCAACAAAGTAGTGAACGGATTCCTGCAGGTTGAAAACCAGATGGCGGAACGTCGGAACGTTTTGCGGCGCCACCTCCATGGTCACAATCTCCCACTGCGTGCCATTCGCATACCGCAAATGAACCTCAGCGCGTTGCGGGTCAAAGCCCATTGCAACGGCTTGAATCGTCACATCGCTGCCCCGCGCCACAGTGATATCGCCGGGTGTCACTTTCAGTTCGAAGGCGTCCACGTTCGGAGGTTTAAAGGCCAGAAGTTTTACGGTGCCGATAGGGAAGAACAGCGAAGATATATAGACACTGATGACCAACGCGACGGCTAATCCCGCCGTCAATCCCGCAAACGTACTGAACTTCCGCTTGTTGACTTGATCCCGAAACCGCAGATGTTTCGTTCGATCGAGCGCATCCTTGATCAGAAGATGGACAAAAGCGATTTGCTCCGTTTTGGACTTGTGGATGGCTTCGACCGCGCTGACGAGCCGGTCTTCAAGCCCCGGGTTCTTCTCTTCGACAAATCGGGCCAACTGCGTATCGGTAGGTGTCCGAAGCAAAGGCAATATCAGCGCCTTGAAGACTGTGAAGACGAACGCAGCGACCAAAACAAGCCGCAGACCGGTAAGGGCCCATCCCGAAATAGAGGTCGAGTTGGCGAGCAGAAGTCCGATCAAGAGCGACGCGACCGTTACACCAAGAATCCAGGCCAGACCTCGAAGCCAAAGAAATGCCTTCCATTTGCCTCTAACGAGAGCGATTTTCCGGAGCAACTCTTCATGTGGTGCCATGCGATGTCTCCTTCTGTAGCGCCGGTCTTTTTGGGACGCTGCGCGCCTCAGGATGCCTTATACGACTGATTCGCTATATAAATCTCCGCTATCCCGGCCAATAATGCAATGAATAATAGATACCACCAGATCATTTGCCTTCGCGCATACTCTGCTTTCTCTTCAGTGCCGAAAAGTCCGGCCTGCTGAGACTCCCCTTGAGTACGCTGGACGCTGGCAAGTAAATCCTCAGGGGGCATGGTGTCGAGATTTCCTTCACTTGACGGCGGATTTACAGCCACCAATCGGGTATCCGGACCGACCCGAAGTTCATGAAAGCCCGGAATCGTTGGAGTGAAAAACTTGACCTGTCCCGCGGTCAATTGTCCAAGGGCTTGCCGGCCGCCTTTGGGGTCAATCACTGCGGCGGCCACACTCTCCAGGCCGGCCACAACGGGTATGGCCTCATCCAGAGCGTACCAACTGCGGTTTTCGTTGTACCGCGACAAGTATCGGACCATCTCATGGAAGAGGGGAAGGAACGAGGGCTTCAGGGGAAGATCGTTCCACTTGCTATCGATGGTCGAGTTGAACACCAACATACCGTGATCCTCTTTCGACGACTCCACAATAACTGGTGATCCATCCTCATATTTCGCCAGAACGACCGCGCCGGGCTTTGCCTCGACATTCATATAGGCGAAGAATTGCGCTGAGTTCAACACGACTCTCGTGCTCTTCTCGAAGGGTTTGAAAATACTGTGATTCCGGTCGTAGGTCGTCAGGGCGACCGAGGGCCTGCCCCGGTCTTTCGCGACGAAAATACGCGGCCCCGCTTTCACCGGGAATTTCGCATAGCTGTTCCACCAACCGGGTTCGGCGTTTTCTCCCAGGATGATCAGTTGCCCCTGCCCCGTCTTTCTCAGATCGTCGAGCCGATCCCGAACCTTGTCCGGCAGGCGCGGGACATCATTAATGACGACAACTTCATGGTTCGTCACCTCTTCCGGGGTCACAGCGGATGCAGGAAGCACGCTGACTTCAAAGGGCAAATCAGGCGAGGACGTATATGCCTGCCGCAAATACAGGCTTTGTTTTGCCTTACCCGCATCCACGATCAGCAACTTTAGTTTTTCCCGCCGTTCTAATGCGAACAGGAAATCGTCATCGACCTTCAGCGGATCGTTGGAATCGATATGTACCCGGCCTTTTGAAAAACCGAGTTGCAGATCGAAGCCCGTGAATTCCGCAAGCGCCGAAGAATTGGCCGAGACGGTCAGTGTTTTCCGCCCCATCTCTTTGTCGTTGAGAGCCACCGAAACCTGAACATCGACCGGAATATCTTTGCGATAGTTGTGGATGCGGGCGATCACGCGCCCCGTGTAGGTTCGCGTAAAGCTGGTCTGATCGACGCTGACGCTATCGATGCCGACATTGTTCGGGTTCTGCACTGCAAGATTGACGGTTTCGGTTTTCACATCCGTGCCGATGATGCTTTCCCGGCTCGAACGGTTCCATCCATTCCGCTGAAAGTCCGAAATCACGACTAGTTGTTTTTGATCGCCGGCGAATTCGCTCAGAGCGCGATCCGCCAAAGTGAACGCTTCGTAGTAGCGAGTCCCTGAAAAAGACGGCTCCAAAGTATCCACGATTGCTTTCAGAGCGTTTTTGTCGGAAGTCGGCCGGGCAAGCAGCGTCGCGTTTTCGTTGAACGCGATAATCGCCATGCGGTCGCTGGCGCGCATGGAATCGATACGCTTTTGGGCTTCGGCTTTCAGCCGATCGAAATTATTTCCATACCGCATGCTGTAAGAGTTGTCGAGCATCAGCACGACGCCTCGATTCGCTGAGGCGTTGTTGCCCGCAGGTTTCGCCGGCTGCGTCAGGTACGGACGCGCAAAGGCTCCCACAAGCAGCGCAAGAATCAACAGCCGCAGAGCCATCAGCAAGAGGTTTTTGATTTTCTGCTGCCGTATCGACCGTTTCGGGACTTTCAACAAAAACATCAAGGAACTGAACGGAATGATCTCGGATTTCTCGCGCCGTACTAGGTGGATCAAAATAGGTATCGCCAAGGCCAGCGAGCCAAACAGCAAGAATGGATTCAGAAACGACATAAATCAAATGCTCTTCGAACGAGCCGCCAAGTACGTAAAGAGTCCCGTGTCGAGCGGCTTGCTCGTATCCATTAAACAATAATCAATGCGCGAACCCGAAAGCTCTTTGCGAAGCCGTTCCATATGATCCTTGAGGATCACCAGGTACTGGTTGCGCAGGTATTCCGGAATCACATGCAATTTCCTTTTCGTCTCCATATCCTCAAACTGCGCCATGTCCTCAAAAGGAAAGGTCAGTTCGAAATTATCCATGATGTGAAAGACGATGATGTCATTGCCTTTCGATCTGAGCACTTTCAGACCCGCGAGGATGTTTTCCGGCTCGTCATAGAGATCGGAAATCAGTACGATGACTCCGCGTCGAGTGAGAAATTCGGCCAAAAAACGAAGCGGTTTTCGGAATTCCGTCAGCTCGCTGGGCTGGATTCGATCGATCTCAGACAAAATCGTCAGCAACTGGCCGCGGCGCCGTCCCGGCGGCACATGAGACCGGATTTGAGAATCGAAGGTCAGTAGACCTACGCCATCCCGCTGGTGATACGCGAAGTAGCTAAGACAAGCGGCGACGATTCGGGCGTAATCGATCTTTTTGATGTCGCCCGAGCCGTAATTCATGGATCCGCTGATGTCGAGAAGGACGAGGACGCGTGTATTCGTCTCACCTTCATACAACTTTACATAGAGCTTGTCGCTGCGCGAAAAGACGTTCCAATCGATTCGCCGGATCTCATCACCCGGCATGTACTGGCGGTATGCGGCGAAATCCACGCTGAAGCCCAGGTAAGGGGACCGGTGAAGACCCTGAACAAAACCTTCAACGACGCTGCGCGCGACGAGTTCGAGGTTCTGAATTTTCATCAGAACCTTCGGATCGATGAACCGGTTTTTCGGTTGTTCGGCGACAGGTGTGCTCATCGAGCTAATCTTTCAATCCCGACTTTGGAGGCGGCACGACATCGAGCAACCGCTTGATTATGTCCTCTGGCCGGATACCTTCCGACTCCGCGTGGAAGTTGGTCAAGATGCGATGCCTGAATACAGGATAGGCGAGGGTCTGAATATCTTCCACCGCAACGTTGTAACGGCCGTTCATCAGACCCAACGCCTTCGCGCCGAGAATCAGGAACTGCGACGCACGCAAGCTGGCGCCATAATTGAGATACTGTTTTACGAAATCCGGCGCATTCGGGGCTCCGGGGCGGCTCGTTCTGGCAAGTTGAACGGCGTAACGCATGACTTCGTCGGCGACCGGCATTTTGCGGACAAGCCGCTGGAATTCGATAATCTCGGAACCGCTGATGGTCTTCTCGAATTCGACCTGGCGCAGTGTCGTCGTCTGGCTCACGACCTGGATTTCGTCGTCCTCATTGAGGTAATCGATGATGATATTGAACATGAACCGGTCCAGCTGAGCTTCCGGCAAGGGATAGGTACCTTCCAGCTCGATCGGGTTCTGAGTGGCCAAAACGTAAAAGGGCTTTTCGAGAATGTACGTGTTGCCTTCGATTGATACCGATCCTTCCTGCATCGCCTCCAAAAGTGCGGACTGCGTTTTCGGCGGGGTCCGGTTGATTTCG
>MNKP01000125.1 GCA_001920875.1 Acidobacteria bacterium 13_1_20CM_2_55_15 | reverse complement strand
CGATGCCGAACGCATGAAACTGTTCGCTTGATAATTGACGGTGATCCCGTTGAACACAGAACGGATGAATGTCCCCGTAGCATCCACTGGAAGCAGTGCCAGGTTCCGATAGAACTTATTCCAGTCGTCGTTTTGCTGGAACAGATACTGCTCGACATTCGAAACATAGAAAGCCGTGACACGCGCGTCGTGGTCCTTCAAATAGGTTGCGACGGCGCGGATCGCTTTGGGACCGGCGAAGTCACCCACGATCGGTACGATCAGATTTTTGTTCTCCAGGTCCTGCAGGATCTTAAAATTCTCCTCGCTTCCGAGATAGCTTCGATTTTGCCCTTCACCATCGGTCATTTGCATCAGCTCTGCGTATGAAGGCATCCGTCCTCTGCCAAAGCCAGCGCCGGCACCTACTCCGTTGTAGGTCAAATCCGGCCCGCCGGCAAAAAACGCCTGGAAAATATATTCGATACTGGCTTCATCTTCGGCAGACAGCTTGAACCCGTGACGCTGTAGGAGTTGCTTCTTAATGGCCTGCAGGTTTTCCAGAAAGAATTCCCGATCTTTCGGCACATTTTCGAAGGTCAAAAACAATTCCGCTGCGGACGCGTTGGCTTCTAAGGTTGCGGGGCGTCTTCGCGAGAAGAGGCGCGATATGAAATCCGTCCGATCGTCCGACATTTCGATCAGCGCCTTGTACATCAAATGCTGCAGCATATTCTGGCGGCGAATATCGAAGATAATCGCCAGTTTCGGCCGCATCGCAACGACGTAGGTGAAGTTCTGGTCCGGACCGACACCGAGATAAACGCCGCCGGGTGTGACTTTCTTCAGCTCTTTGATGACGTACTGGAAGGTCGTTTCATTTGAAACGAAATTGTCCGAGCGGAAATATCCATTAGGTTCGGAAAATTCGTTGATCATGTTCCAGAATGCTTCGTCGCTCAATTGCGCCGGCAGGAATTCCGTCGCAACCAGCGGGCTGGACGTGAAACTCAGTGGTCCCAGAAAGGCAATGAGTGCTGTGGCGCTCGCCAGAATGATCCGGCGTCGAATCGGTAGCATTATTTCTACCTCCAGTGCTACCGTCCATTCTCGCCCGAGTGCCAGTTCCTGGCAATCTTTGTTACACTCCCGCCCATGCAAAACTGGCTTTCAGCATCGGGAATCGTGGTCTTCACAGTTGTGGCGTGGGTTCTCTCCGAGGACCGCAAAAACTTTCCTTGGAGAGTTGTCATTTGGGGCCTCCTTCTTCAATTCGTTTTCGGGTTCCTGGTGCTGTATTGGGAGCCGGGTACGCGATTCTTTTTGAGACTCAATGATGTCTTCAACGCTCTGTTGAACTTCAGCAAGCAGGGCGCTCAATTCGTATTCGGCGCGCTGGGTTCTACGGACGCAGGCGATACTCCCGTTTCCCTGAAGGAATATCTCACGCGCCTGGGCGCCGAGTCGCGTGACCCGGTCATTCAGACTGCGATCCGAACAGGTACCGTCCCGGGCCTCTTCTTTGCATTTCAGGTGCTCGTCACGATCATTTTCTTCAGTGCGCTGCTTTCCGTTCTTTACTACGTGGGCGTGATGCAAAAGGTCGTGCTTCTGTTCGCCAAGATCATGGCCAAGACGATGAATGTCTCGGGCGCCGAATCGCTTTCAAATTCGGCGAACATTTTTGTCGGCCAGACCGAGGCCCCGCTTTGCGTGAGACCGTTCATCGAACGAATGACTCGGTCGGAGCTCATGGCCATTATGGTCGGCGGATTCGCGAATACCGCAGGCGGAGTCCTGGGGGCTTACATTTTGATGCTGATCGGATACTTTCCCAATATTGCGGCACATCTCATCTCGGGTTCCGTCCTTTCAGCGCCTGCCGCTTTTATCATTGCCAAAGTGATGGTTCCGGAAAAGGAGGATCCGCTCACGCGAGGTGAGCTCAAGATGGAGGTTCCAATTGAGGACGCCAATGTCCTGGACGCCGCGGCCAACGGCACCACGATCGGATGGCAGCTTGCCATCAATGTCGGGGCCATGTTGATTGTGTTCATCGCCTTGCTGGGCATGGTTAATCTCGGTATCGCGTGGCTGGGTACTTTTTTCAGCGATCCGAATGGGCTTGTGCAATTCAATCTCATTGCAGTGTCTGTTCTGCTGAGCTTATTTGCGATGGAGAAGTACGGCCCACCGCGAGACACCCTCGTGTGGTGGTCCTTGCCCGCGATTGCCGCCCTATACGTCGCAGCGCGAAGCGCGCTTGGCCCCGACCTGGGGAGGTTACTGGGATTAATTGGAGTCGCTGTCTGGCTTCCGTTGTTTTTTCAGAGTGACGCCAAAAAGGCCTATGGAATAAAGGCGTGGGGAACCATTCTGGGAGTCGCAATCACCGCAGACATCGCCTATATGGCGTTTGGACCCCTGGCCGCCGGTACCCAGTTGTCCCTGCAGAGTATTCTTGGTTTTCTCCATTGGCCGGTCGCATTCGCTATGGGAACACCGGCTAAAGATTGCTTGGTTGTCGGCAGGCTGCTCGGCGAAAAACTGGTTCTGACGGAGTTTGTCGCGTATTCGGATCTGGCCGCGCATCTTGGCGCGGCTGCGCGCGGAGAAGTTGAGCGTCTGGATCCACGCTCGATTGTTATCGTCTCGTACGCGCTCAATGGTTTTGCAAACTTCGCTTCCATCGCCATCCAAATCGGCGGGATCTCTCCGCTGGCTCCCTCCCGGAGACATGACATCGCCAGGCTCGGAATAAAGGCGATGATCGGAGGGGCGCTCGCCACTTATATGGTCGCTTCCTTTGCCGGCGCTTTTTATTCCGGGACGTCGATGCTGGGCCTCAGGTGAGTCCTGGGTTCTGCCGATGCCAGCCCTGGCGTTCGCGCAAGGACGTGATGTGGGCCACGTGGTGTTTTCCGTGCCATGCGTAGAGCGCGATGTACTGTTCGATTGTCACCACGCCGAGTTCCGGATGATAGAACTTCCTTTTCACGTCCTCAGCGGAGAGCGATCGGAGCAGTAAGGTCCATCGGTGGTGTAAACCTTCGAGCAAATTCAGTGACGGCTCTACTGGTGCCGTGCGGGCATCGGTGAGTTCCGCCCATACAGCCTCGTTGTATGGCTTTATCGTCGGTTCGTGTTCCGTCAAAGCGAGTTTAAACCGGATGTAGCTGTTCATGTGGCTATCGGGAAGGTGATGCACGACCTGACGCACAGTCCATCCGCCGTCTCTATACGGTGTGTCCAGTTGGCTCGAATTCAGTCCGGCGGCTGCACTGCGCATGAGCTGCGGTACGGCAGCAATCTCGTCGATAAAACGGCTTCTCTCCTCAGCCGTGCTCGATCCGCTCCAATTAAATTTTCCGATGGGATAACGCGGGTCCATTCTCACTCCTTACTATCTAGTCTACTGGATCGGGATTTCGGTAGTATCGGGCAAATTGCCATCGCCGGTATAGCGGGATCCCGCTCCCCATTCAAATCGCCGCGGATGACGCATGAAAATCGCCATCCACACCCACCTCGCTAACTGGCTAATCTATTGGGGAGTTACTTTAGATGCAAGGTAAGCCACCGGAACTGTAGACTGCGCCTACAGTTCCGAGCGGAGGCCCGCCAAAGCCAGGTAACCGAACCAAAAAATAAGTGATGCGCTGAGGACGGCAATGCGGGCGGGAAAACCGATCGAGCTGGGGGAGACAAATCCCTCAATCAGGCCGGCGAATATGAGCATGACCATCACGCCGAGCTCGATCGTCAAAGCCGGAATAGCCACGCGGCGAAGGGCCGTCGGGCGGCGGATTTCCCCCGGGGCGATGATGGCGCGCGCCAGCATGAAACCTGCAGCGCCGGCCAGCACGATCGCGAGAAGTTCCGTTCCGCCATGCGGCATGATCCAGCCCCACAGCGCGCTGCTGTTGCCTTTCGCGGTCATCCATCCTGCAACGGCGCCTA
Organism: Acidobacteria bacterium 13_1_20CM_2_55_15; assembly: GCA_001920875.1. Taxonomy (GTDB): domain Bacteria; phylum Acidobacteriota; class Terriglobia; order 20CM-2-55-15; family 20CM-2-55-15; genus 20CM-2-55-15. Next base: position 9,126 of record MNKP01000125.1, on the reverse strand, counting down.
ACTGGATGCCGTTGGTAATGAGGACGAAAGCGGTTCCGATGCCCGCAGTCAATCCAAAGCCGAAGGCAAGAAGGGTGACCTGAATATTGTTGGTCAGGATGCTCGACGCGGCGATCGGACGCGCGAGCTCAGGTATGTTGTGAAGAGACTCGGGACGCGCAGGTTCAAAGTCGAGGAAGCTTTGCGGAACGAGATCATAGGCGAACTCCGGGCGAATCTGCACCGCGAGATAACTGATGACTGCAGGTCCGAACAGCAGCAACGCGGATAGTCCAACTGCTGCAAGATGGCTGCGCACCGCCATCGGAAAACGGCTCACCCATGCCGGTCCCCGACGCCGGTCGGTGGTGAGAATGCGGCGATAGAGAACGCTGTGAGCCCGCACCGCGATGCCATTCAGGTGCCGGACGACAGCCGAATTCTTACCCATCGAACGCGCGCGCGCCAGATCGCAGGCCAATGTCCGGTAGCCGTCCATGATCTCCGTGAGCTGATCAGGATTCAGGCGCCGCAGATCACCGCCTCGGGCGCGTTCGAACCGGCTGATCTTCTGATTGAACTCCCGCCACCGTCTGCGCTTTGCGTCGGCGTCATCTTCGGAAACCATTTCCGTTAACGCGGAGGGCGTCGCGTCTGCTAGCGCCATGATTTTTTGCAGCGCCTGCTCACAGACCTGGAAGCGGTCGGGCCGGCGTTGCAATTCCGCGGCATCTTCACCTAACGCTGAAAGAAAGGGCTGCGCTATTCTCCAGGCCAGGCTCTGCCGTTGAGACGGCGGCAAAGCGTCTCGCCGCGCAAGAAAGCGCTCGATGATTTGCAACTGCTGCGCATCGACGCGCATGTCTCCGACCATCATGCCTTGGCGCGATCGGCCCTTTTCGACCTTGACGATCCAGGCGGCGCCCCATCGTGAAGTGCGCTGCGCAGGCTCCAACGGAGGGCCATGACTGACGACAATCGTGCCTGCGAGCAGGTCGCCCAATCGCTTTCCCGTCTTGGAAAAAATGATAGAGAGACCGCCGACGATACATGCCGGCGGCGGAAGAATATCGGCGGCGCGGACCAGATTGCGCAGCGCCGACTCTTTCCAACCGAGCGGCAGACCGTTGTCTCGTACAACGCGAATGCCGGTCCAGCGTTTGCCAGGAGTCTGGCCGTTGTTCAGCGCCTCGAATAACAGGAAGTATCCCCACATCACAATGAACAACGCGAGAACAGCGACAGCCACGACCCATGAACCCGCGCCTAGCCTTTGCGTCGCCAAGATGCTCCCAAAACCGAGTATGGCTGCCGCGAGGATCACGCCGATGAGGATCACGCCCACCAACAGCGCATCAATAATCAACGCAAGCATCCGCGAACCCAAGCCGGCGAGGCTGAACTCGAGCTCGATGTGATCCGGAGTAACAATGGAAATCTGATCGTCCATTATCTTAGCGTCGGACCCAGCGGCCAGTTCAGTTCGGAACACCGCTTCGCGGCCTTTTCACTGCTGGCCGGTCCCCCCCGCCCCTCTCTATTGCAAGTTCGCCTTTCGAATTTCGAGATACCGCGATATGAGTTGCACCGTGAGTTTTTGCGGCGCCGTTTCCAGCGTCAGGATCCCACGGCTGCGCATGTCGTCGAGCGCGAGCTGCCGCTGCAATTTCAGATGGCAAGCGGCTGCTTTAATGTAGGCCTCCTGGATCGTTGCCGGTTCGGAATTTGCGAGCTCGGCAATCAGCGGCTCTGTGAGTACGACGCACAGCACGAGGTGGCGCGCTGCGGCGCGTGTGAGATTCATCAACAGGCCCGTGCTGCCGGCTCGATCAAGCACATCCGTGATCATAATCAGAAGACTGCGCCGCTTTAACCGGTCCATGATTTGTCCCACGACTTGCCAGTAATCGGACTCCACTTGCTTCACTTCGGCGGTGGAGAGCGCATCCAACACTCGGGGCATGATGAGGGTGCCGCGGGTGGGTGGAACAAAAGACTCCACGTGATCCGAAAACGTCGACACCGCGATCGCGTCGCCTCGCTTCTGCGCGACGTAGCTGAGCATCACCGTGGCGTTCAGTGCGTGCTCGAATCGGGAGTACTCGCCGATACGCAACGCCATGAGCCGGCCGCCGTCGATCATGACGGAAACTTGCTGCCCACGCTCGGTCTGCAGGTTCCGCGTGATCAAGTGGCCGCGCTTGGCGCTCACCTTCCAATCGATTAAACGCAAATCTTCACCCGGATAATATGGCGAAAGACTTTCGAAGTCCGTGCCGCGGCCGTGGACTCGGCGAGGGCGGCGTACATCCTCGTCGCGCTGACTGATCCGTGCGAGAAGATGGACCTCATCGGCGGCTGAAAACCGCGGATACACGCGGACCTCCGCGGGAACAGGAATTCGGACTTGTTTCTCGATGAGCGCGCGGCGGCCCCGAATTCTCACGGCCATCGTCTTCAGTTGATAACGGCCGCGGCGCATAGGCCGCACTTGATAGACGAACTCACATTCTGTTTTGCCGGCTAAGTGCAACTCCGGAATCGGCGCGGCCTGCTCCAAACCTGCGGGAAGTTCGTCTCGTGCATTGAGCTCAACAAAACGCTTGGAGGTGTTTCTCACAGTGACCCGCACATCGGTAAGACTGCCGAGCGCAAACCTGCCGAAATCCCGATCGAATTCGAAGGCGCTTGCGGAAGGTAAAGCCCGGTATTCCGCGATGCACAACGCGCCGAGCAGGAGTAGATAGGCCGCGCCCGCGAGCCAGCCCGCGGGAAAGGCAAGCCATAGCAGCCATAACGCCGATCCGAATGTCAAAAACCTAACCAGACGGGGGGTGGGAACCATCAGCGTGGCACCGCGACTCGCTTGGCCAAGGATTCGAGACACGCATCTGCGGTGAGGCCCTCGATTTCCGCTTCAGGCGTCAGGCGGACGCGATGACGAAGCACAGGAAAGAGGACGTCGCGCACCTCATCGGGCGTGACGTAGCTCTTGCCTCGAACCAACGCTATCGCTTTGGCCGCGCGCAGGAGCATCACTCCCGCACGAGGGCTCGCGCCCAAACTCAACGTGGAGGCAGTCCGTGAATTGCGGATGATTTCCACGATGTAATTGATGATGGACTCATCGACTTCAACGCGATGCGCCGCGGACCGTATCTCCAGTAACTGTGCCGGAGTAAGAACAGCTTTGACTGTTTTCTCGGGATGCTGAACCTGATCTCCGAGTTGATGCATGCGGGTGATCATCAGGCGCTCGGATTTCAGTGCAGGGTAGCCGACGATAATCTTCATCATGAACCGATCGAGTTGCGCTTCCGGCAGCGGGTATGTGCCTTCGTACTCGATCGGATTTTGCGTCGCGAGCACGGTCAGCATCGGTGAAAGGACGTGCGTCGCGCCGTCGATGGTGACTTGCCCTTCCTGCATGGCTTCGAGAAGCGCAGCTTGCGTCTTGGCGGGGGCGCGATTGATTTCATCGGCCAAGACCACGTCGGCGAATAACGGTCCGGGCCGGAAACGGAATTCCGCGGCTTTCGGCTCAAAGACGTTGACTCCGGTGATATCGGCGGGCATGAGGTCGGGAGTGAATTGGATTCTGGAAAAGCTGCCGCGCACTGCGGACGCCAGACTGCGCGCCAGGAGCGTCTTGGCGACGCCAGGCACGCCTTCAATCAATGCATGACCGCCGGCGGCGAGCGATACGATCACGTTGTCGATGACGGAGTCTTGGCCTTCGATGATCTCGGCCAGGCTCCTCTTAAGATCAGCCAGCAGCGGCTGAACGCCTGCTTCAGACGGCGTCATGGTTAAAGCTCCTTGCGATCGCGGCGGCCCTCAGTGCAAACCGCACCAGGTCTTCATCCGTTCGCGCACGTCCGGAAATTATCGCGCGCGCGTCGCTGGAATACGCGGCTAACTCCGTTTTTGCGATTCCTAACGGGCCGGCGAGCCGCTCGTGCGACTGCTCACTGAGGACGTCGGTGCGATACCCGATAAGACCGGATAAATACGAATTGAGATGTCGATGAATGGCTCGAGCCGATAACGCTCGCGCCCGCGCTGTTTCAAACAGGCCGGCAAGCGCTTCGACAGTTTCGATCGGATTGGTGCGCTCCGCCGGCAATTCTTCAAGCGGCCGTCCAAACCGCCGCTTGCTACCGAGAATGAACACGACGCCGGCCAACGCAATTTGGCCGCAGACAAAACCCCATGGCGTCAGGAGAAACGTCCATGTTAACGAGGTCAGACCGCGTTGGGCGCCGAACCCATGATGATACTCATCGAAGAATGTCGTTCCGCCCCATTCAATACAACGCTCGATCAGCCATACGGCATTGTCGGTGGCGCGCAACGAAGCATTTGAGAACGCGTAGCTGTCGGATACGTAGACAATCCGGCCCTTGCCGATAGGTTTAGTCACCGCCGCGTTCACCGCGTTCCGCGCGGGCAGTCCCGGCCTGATGTCATGACGAGCGAGAAAATCCTGAACGGCCCGATCCCGGGCGCTTCTCTGCACATGCCAATCGGTGTTGGACGCAAGAATCAATTGGCCGCCTGCGGCGACCCACTGATCGAGCGCCCTGGCATCGTCTTGGCCGAACGTGTCGGGCGCCATCGCGATGAGGGTTGCGCCTGAGGATGCGGGCAGCTTCAGCTCCGTGATAGGAAGCCGCCACTGTTCCACCACCGGCAGCGTTCGCTGCGCGATCAGATACATGGCTCGAGCCCCGGTGGAATCGGTGAAAAATGTCGAAGGCCGTGCGAGAACGTCGGTCGAGGTTTTGGCGGTGAGCACCGCAATACAGATGATCAGCACCAGACACGCGGCTGCAGCGGCTATAGCTGTGCGCCGGTTCGAAGCAGGCCACTTCATTGATACGCCTCAGCCGCCAGAGCTTCCACACGCGCCAAAAGAGTCACCACCTCCTGCCGATCGAAATGACGATGTGCATAAATTACACGCTCATAGGCGTCCGTCAGTTCCATCAGTGTCGCGGCGGCAGGGCTGCTTTCGCGGCACTCGCGCAGATAGTCCGAGTTGGTCTTCCATCGAACGAACTTAATCTGTTCCATCCGGTCGAGGACCCACAACAGTATTCGATGCGTCACCCAAACGGCCTTGTATAGGTCGCCCGCATCCAGTGCGGCGCGCGCCACGCGAAATGCATCGCTCCAGTTTTCGGCGATTCCTTCGAGTGCGGAAACCGGTCGTTGCCGAACGTGCGCGCTGTCACGCCCGCGGATGGACATGAACTCGCGCACCACCGTGTAGATGATGTGAGCCAGGAGAAGGACAAGCAGAATGCTCAGGACGATGATGAGCCATTTCGATAAATCCGGATTGCGTGCGGACCATTCGGCGATTTGCCGGAGCCATTTCCAAACCGTCTCGAAGATGAGCGGCGTCCAGTCCAGCCGGGGCAGAAATTCCGGGCGGTCCAGGACGTTCTGGGTTATTCGACGGATCTCTTCAGGCGTGGCTGCGGTCATGCGTTGACTGTTGGTCCGCCAATCGCCTGGCTCAACATTTCCAGGTCGAATCCTTCTTTGCGAATTCGGAAATCATAATAGAGGAGTGTGATCGCGATCGTTTGCAGAGGTGAAATCACGATGGCGATGACCTGTCTAATGATCGATTCAATGCTGCTTCCGACGTCCGAAGTCGAATCTAAGCCCATGCCGGCGATCCAAGTGGCGCCCGTACTCAGACAGATCTGCATCAGCACGAACACCATGAGCACCACGAAGACCTTGCCGCGGTTCCCTCGCACCAGTTCCCAACTGCGGCGGCGAATTTCGCTGCGATTCATGTGCATGTTCCGCCGGTCCGAAGCCTCCAGCATCACGACTGAAGGCACGAGCGCGTACGACAATGTCCAAAGAATCCCCGGTACAAACAGAAGCAGAAAACCGACGGCCACCATGACGCCCACGACGAATTGCGTCAGCAGCAGAGTGCCGACGCTCGCCCACGCCTCCTTCAGCGCGGATTGAACCGTCACGGCATTGCCGAGATAGCGATCACTGACCGCCTTTGTAATCGCGGCGGTGACTAGTGGATAAATGATCAGCAGCGCGAGTCCGGTTAAACCTAGCGAGACAGTTGCCGCCGCCACTATGGACGGACGGCTTCCGACAATGACCATTAGTAATGGCCATGCCGTCACGATTAGAAGGGGCACATTCAGAACAGCGGTGATCCCAAACATCAGCGGGAAGTTCTGAGAGTACAAACGGAAGGCGCGATCCAGCACCATTCCCACGGTCATCCGTTCAAATTGATGCTCGACTGTTTGTGGCATAGAAGTCGCCTACTCTAACCGAGGGGCCTTATAAGTTCACGCGAATTTGCGCGTCTACGCGATAGGATCGCCGTGCACTTCAATTTCTTCGGGCTGAATTCCCGCAAGAACCATCTGTTTGTCCTTGGTGTACGTGTCCGTCATGAACATCAGGGTCTCAACACGCCAGATGGCGGGAAGCCTGGGTACGTTATCGCTGAACCTGTCATTGATGTAAATGTATTTGGGTGTAAACCAGCCGGTAAACCAGGCCGGGAGTCGGGAGGCGTGGATTCACGAGAGTCCGGGCGGCCGGAGGATTCAAGACGCAGGACCGGGGTGGATTCGACGAAACGGCGCCCCGGAACGAGCACACGTAGCCTCTACATTCTCAACGTAGCCTGTACGATTCCTCCGATTCCTCGGACATAGCCGGATAAAAGTTCAACTTTTTACTTTTCTGTTCCGCGGGGGAGGTAAAATTTTGGCCTTTTCTTACAGATAAAACTTAGCCCCCAGCCGGGTTACATATTAGGTGAGTCGATTCGCGCTCTGTTTATTTCCAGGAATGTAGTTTACAGTAATCTACGGTTGAGTGGGCTCAGCAATGTCACCGTCATTCGAAAAGAATCACAAACATTTTGCCGCCGATCAAAGATTTCGTGCCCTAATTGATTCCGCACCGGATGCGATCATCATTACGTCTCTGAGAGGGCGCGCTTGACGTCGGGAACCGTGCAGAGCGTCCACGTTGTGACTACGGTATCGATGGTTTTGTCGTCCAGAGGGATCTCTTCCGCCGATCCCTTGAACAGATCAATCGGCACTCCTGGTGCTTTTTTTGCACCAGCGGCCATCGATAAGGAGGAACTGCGATTCATTCACCGAATTCCGAATGATCGCTACCATCGCAGAAGACGAGGCCCGAACTTCGCACCAATGAAGGCGCACAACGCAATCAGCCCACCGTACCAGATCGCGAGAAATGGCAGAAAATCATCGGGACAGTGGAACGCGTAAGTCATGGCGCCTAGGGCGCCCGCGACCAGGCCGGCGATCGCGCCAGTGCGCTTCAGGTTCGTCGGCGCCCCTTTGCGCAAAGCCCAGATCAACAGAATAAACGGAACGGTGGCGAAAAGCGGTATACACAGCGCACACGTTACCCATTGAGTTCCGAGAATAATGATGCGCCGATCCGCCGAACCTATGAGAGCCACAGCACCTGCGACCGCGACCGCGAGGAATGAAAATGAGATGACCGCGACCAGCTTCCGTCCGGTTTGAACCGGGCGGATGAGTTTAGTCAGCAGCAGGTATCCGATAAGAATCAGACTGAGTGTCCAACCGATCTTGAGTGCGAAAAAGCCGAGTTCGGAACCGTTGAGAATTTCGCGTCGTGCCCCAACTGTTGCGAGCATTAAACAGAAGGCAGTGGTGCCACCAACGACTACGGCCCAAGCCAGCGTTTTCTCAAGCAGTCCCGGTTTGACTGGTTCAACATTCGTGCTGAGGATATCAATCAGTTTGTCCGTCCTCATCTCGGCTCCTTTTTCGTAATCATCGTCGCCAAAGCTTTCAGTCCACGATGAACCGCTACTTTGACGGCGGACTCCGACATTCCGGATCGTGCTGCTGCCTCGCTCACGCTTAAACCCTCGAGTTTCACGTATTGAATGGCCTGCCGCGTTTTTGGCGATATTCCAGCGAGCAGTTTGTCGAGATCTAAATTGCTTTCAACTTGTGCGCTGTCGTTGTAAGCGGTCAGCGCTTCTGCGTCTTCGATCGGGACGTCCGTCCTCGATATCTTGCTCCTACGCAGGTAATCGGAAAATTTGTATCGCGCGATGGCGTAGACCCACGGCGTCAAGAGCTGCGAACGATCATATGTATGTCGCCGGGTGTGGACTGCAATCAATACTTCCTGGACCAGATCTTCGGCTTCCACTGGGTCTCGGCCATAGCGGCCCAGCTGCGCTTTGAAATAGCCACGCAACTGGACGCTCAATTTTTCCAGCAGCATCTTATGCGCGGCCGCATCACCTTCCAGCCCGGCGACCATCAGTGATCGGAGTTCAGGCTCAATCGAACGCACATCCATTAGTTCGGCGATCCTCCGCAACTGGTTACATTTGAAACGCCCACGGCGGTGAACTTTTCTGATAGCCGCCATGTAACGAATCCTCGTGTTTCTCAGAATTCGTATGCAGAGGGCAAATTCAAAGGGATTTCGCCCAGCGCGACAAGACGCGATTAAGGAGGAACACAAACATGGATTGGCAAACATTACTCTCGATTGCTGGTTTTGTTCTGTTTGCATTTCTCATGATGCGAGGTTGCGGTGGTTTGGCCGGCGGAGGGTGTGGTGGAAACGCACGGCGACGCACGGCGACACTCCTTCACTGAAACGCCTAAACCGCGCGTCAAGGATCAACCCACTTTAATCACTCGAAATTCTGAATTGAACGAAGGAGTAACGAAGATGAAATACACAATTGCGATTTTGATGCTGACCTTTACCATGAGTTTCACCGCACTAGCGGGTACATCGGACAAAACAACCAGCGGTGTCTATCTCACCGCCGATGACTTCACAAACGGAAAGCTGATGTCCGAACAGCAGATCACCAAGTCGAGCAAGAGCGACGTCTATGGATTTCGCGACTCGCATGGGCGCTCTTATCGGTTCGTCGGCGATAAACCGTACGAGATCCGCGAGGCAGGGCCTCTTTACATTTACAAGACGGATCGTTTGGTTCGAAAGGGTGCGGTAGAGCCAGCGTACTTCTTCAGCGTTGGTCCCACACAGCGTGTCCTTCCCCTGACGATAGCCAACCTGAAGAATGCTGTCGGTGAGGATCATCGC
>MNKP01000163.1 GCA_001920875.1 Acidobacteria bacterium 13_1_20CM_2_55_15 | reverse complement strand
TTCATCATGCGCAATCCCGCTCCTCCGGCGAAGAAACGCTCCACGGCCGGCGCCATGATTTCGGCTTCGGTCTTTCCGGGTTCGTAGCGTTCGAGCATTGCCCAGAAGCCCTCTTCGATGATGGCCATGCTGTCGCGGAAGCCCGCCAGCTCTTCCTGAGATTTCACGGCTCTTGCCATATCGAACTGGACATCGAACCGCACCAGCTCATACGACTTTCCGGCAGAAAGTGCCTTATAATCGCGCACGGTCATGATGAATTCCATTCCATACACGCCGACGCGTTTCCATCGCTGGGATTCCGCGCGTTCCCGCAGCCACTCTCCGGGAATGTCCGCCCACACCTTCTCCTTCACCTGCGCTTTTTTCTTGTCTCCGATCCATCGCGCCTCGCGCGGAAAAACGAGGACCGGCTCGCCGTTGAGGGGAATCAAGACGTAAGCATAGCGGTGCACGATCTCAAAATCGGAAACGTAGCGAATCGCGCCTTCGAAACCGGTGTACTCGCTTCCGCAAACGATCAGCGCATCAATATTCTCGTGTGCCATGACGGAGCGGATGTTTCTGTATCTCCGCTCCAGTTCGCCGGATGAGATCGGCAACCACTGACGTTTTGCCGTAAGCATCGTGTTAGTCCTCATGCGTACCGCAGATTTCGGCGGCCGCCAGCGCGTAAATTTTGGTGATGCTGGTAAGTGTGTCGATAGCGACCTTCTCCCCTTCAGCGTCCCTCTCTCCACTTGATGGACCGTAATTCAACGTCTCGATACCAAAGCGGGACATAACGGACGCATCCGAACACCACTGAACAACGGCGCGAGCGGGAGGCGTTCCCATAATCCTGGTGTGAGCTGCGTCGATTGTTTTCACCAGTTCGTGATCTTCACTGATCTCGGCACCAGGAACTGATACGTAGGTCTCGAAATCGAGGCCGTAGTCTGGAAACTGCTGAGCGAGATTCAGAAAAAAGTCTTTCACGATCCTGCGAGCGTCCTGCATCGGCATCGTTGGAGGGACGCGAAGATCCATGCAGATCTCCGCCTCTGCCGGCGTACGACTGGCCCGCCACGGTTCTCCGGCGCGTATGCTGCCCACATTAACAATCCCGCGGTGATCGCCGTAGCAGGCGCACTCTTCCCAAGTCGGGATCCATGCGTTGATGAATTCGAGGACGTCCTGCATTCGGCGAACCGAAGTTTGCCTTTGCCGGGTCTGGCTGAACGCGGTGTGCACATACAAGCCTTGCATCTTCAGCCGCACCCACAGCGACCCGTAGTGAGCAAGCACCATTTGCATGTCGGTCGGCTCACCCAAAATGCACATGTCCGGTAAAACGCCGTGGTTCACCAGGTAATGCGTACCAACACCATAGCCGCGGTATTCTCTACCGACGAATTCATCACCGGATTGGGATTTCTCAATTTCACCGACCACCGCCGCAATCCAGAGGCTTCCATCCAGCTTCACGCCCGCGCGTCGTAGCGCATGCGCGGCCTGGGTGTAGCAGACCAGAGCACCTTTCATGTTGTAGATACCCAAGCCGTAGATGTAACGGTCTTTGATTACAGCTTTCGGCTTGTAGCCAAGTCCGGTGAGATATTCTTCACGGCCGCTGTTGGACGTATCCATGTGGCCGTTGAACATCAGATTTTTCCCGTTCCCCTCTCCCTCCCATAGACCAATGATATTGGCTCGACCGGGCTCGACTTCCTGCGAACTCACTTTGAGCCCGGCTGCTTGGAGCGCCGCTCTCATATAGTTACCCATCTGGAGTTCCTCACCGGTGGGGCTTGGTATGTTGATCAGGTCGCATGCTATTTGGATAATTTCGGATTCCCGCACTTCGGAAACGATCGCTTCCGCCAGGTCCGGTTTGAGCAACATGGAACCGTCGCGGTTAAGGACTGCTTTGCTCGCCTCGATATCGGACATTCTGTATACCTGTTCCCTTCTCACCGAACTTTGACAGAACCTGCTGATCTCCATGGCTGCCGCTCCGCCATTGCCATGAGAGTTCTTTTCCTTTGATTAACCGATAAAGTGCCGTATGAAGAGGAGCCTCGATTCCGTGGCGACGAGCCTCACGGGCGATAGCACCACCTAAAAAATCGACTTCGGTGCGAAGGCGATGGCGCACGTCGTACAACATGGAAGGCGGGTGATCGGTTTGAGCGCCCACCTTGTTCATCTCCCACGGATCGTCCCGTAATTGAACCCCAGCGCCGGCGGCAACCCGCTTACCTTCTTCAATCAGATCGTGTAAGAGAAAGCCGAGATCGGAGAAGTCGATCTCATTGGCAAATTCGCGGCAATGCGGCAGCTCAGTGAGTGCCGACACGCTGTTTACCGACGCGTTGAAAATGAGCTTCGACCATTGCGCCGGCCTGGCATCTTCAAGGGCTTCTGCTTTCAGCCCCGACCGGACGATTAATTCAGCAGCCTCCTTAACCATCGCATACGGTGTCGAGCGAGGTTCATAGGGACCGATCCAAATAGGCCGATCCAGTTCCAGCTGAACGTGGGTGTCGGAGTGTCGCGTCCCGCTCATGAAGGTTGTGCCGCGCATGATGTATCCGGGAACAGATTCGGCGATAACGTCCTCGCCACCGAGGCCGTTTTGTGCAGATAAGACTGCTCCTCCTGAAAAATGGCCTTTCATAGGAGCGACGGCTTCGGACGTCTGCGTCGCCTTCGTGCAGACAATTCCCAGGTCGCACTCCGGAATATCGGCCGGATTGGTCGCGGCGCGGGGATACGACGTGAACTCATGCTTCCCAGTCACACGCAATCCTTCTTTATTAATCGCTAAAGCATGTTCATCACGGCGAACAAATGCGTAAACTTCAGCCACACGGGCCAGGTATGCCGCATATAAACTGCCGATCGAGCCGCAACCGATAATGCAAACCCGCATACTTGTTTTACCGTGGACCCCGCGGGCGCTCGACGCGCACCACAGGCGCCTCGGTCCCTTGCCGGGCGCGTTCGAATAGTTGAAAAATGCTATCGCCGGTATTGTGTGAATCCGTGACGACGATACCGCGTGGATACAGCGCATCCTGCAGGGCGGCTGACAGGGCGTGAAGCGGCGCCCCCCCGCCTTCTCCCATTCCTTTCGCGCCGTTATATGAAAACGGCGACGGGGATTCGACGTGCCCATAACGCAGGTCCGGCATGTTCATGGGCGTGATGGGCGTGTAATCGCTGAAGGTGCTCGTCAGCATGTTTCCTTCGGAATCGTAGCGGCAGTCTTCCATCAGCGCGCCGCCGATGCCGTGCGCTGTTCCTCCGTGAACCTGTCCTTCGACAATGAGCGGGTTGATGGCCCGGCCGCAATCGTCCACGCAAGCGTACGCGAGAATCTTCGGCTGAAATGTTTCGCTGTTCACTTCAAGCACGGCGGCGTGCAATTGCGCGGCATAGGTCAATGTGAGATTGCCGTATTTGCGTTTGACGTCGGGAACTTCGAAAGGAGCCTTGTAGACGTACCGGCAGTTGAGCGTGATGTCTTCGAAGGATTGCGGCAACTCCGCGTTGTTGAGGTTAACGAGATTCGCCAGTCTCCAGTAGTTGATCGCCTTGTCCGTATTTTTGACGGATACCTGCGGCCCCTGCGCGCCGACTCCAAATTCCAACTCCTCTTCCTGGGCCTTCAGGGCGAAGGCGGCTAAGCGGCTCATCTCCGCTCGCAGCTTCAGCGCGGCTCCATGAATGGCCGACAGACCCGTCACGGCGAACTGGCTCGCGTAAGTCCCCGTGTGGCCCGTGTAGACGTTCTGCTCGGTGTCAAATCCCGGCCTGACGTTCAGGTGTTCCGGGTTGATGCCGAGCACATCGGCAACAACCTGCGCCGCCGTTGTCTCATGGCCTTGTCCCTGCGGCACGGACCCCATGCTCAGGACGAGTTCACCGTAGATGTCCAGCTTGATGTTCGCTGCCTTGGACTGGCCTGAATACGGCGCATACGCATTCACGATGCGTGCCTGGCCGAAATTGTTTGTGCCCGAGTCGAGCGTGGTACCGATTCCAAGACCGATCATTCGGCCTTCTGCGGCAGCTTCCTTCTGTTTTTTCTTCCATTCGTCCCACCCCACCAGTTCCTTCGCAACCTCGAGCATCTTCGGGTAATTTCCCGAATCGTAAACGCAGCCGTTTGGTGTCGTGTACGGGAATTGCTCGGGCAGGATATAGTTCCGAAGGCGCATGACGTCGCCGGGAATGCCCAGGGCGTGACCACAGATGTCGAGAACTCGCTCGAGAAACCACAGGTGCTGCATTCTCGAGTACCCGCGATTAGGACCGACGGGACATTTGTTGGTTACCACCTGTGAAAAATCGATCCGGATATTTTTGAGACGGTTAACGCCGGGCAATACCTGCGCCCAGATGATGCAGCCCAGCGGCTCATAACGCGGATAAGCGCCGCAATCGTCGATGTGACGGGACTCAATCGCCGTGATGACGCCATTCGCATCCAAAGCGACTCGGGTGTCATAAAACGTCCGCTCGTTTCCGTGTGCACTGGCCAGCATGTGTTCGGTGCGGGTTTCTGTCCACTTTACCGGCCTCCCTCCCGTCTTGCGCGAAGCCAGCGCACACAAAGCCATGTAAGGATAGCTGGTGATTTTGATCCCGAACCCACCACCAATATCGATGCTCCGCATGCCGATCTGATCGATGCGTACGCCGAGCGCCGGAGACAAGAACTGCGCTGCGAACGCGGGGAATTGCTGGTTCGAGAAGTACTGGATGCGCTTCTCTTTGATATTCCATTGCCCGACGACAACGTTGTTTTCCAGCGGCGTGCTCGAGAACCGGTGAAAATGCAGGCGTCCGATATGGACGATGTGCAGCGCCTCCTGGAATGCCTTATCGACCTCCCCGAATTCGAAAACGTCATGCCACATTCGGTTCGTCCCGGCTTCATCGTGCAAGAGTGAATCACTTTGGAGCGCATCCTCGGGAGTCATGACCACAGGGAGCGGATCGTAATCGACTTCGACGAGTTCGGCAGCATCTTCCGCCGCATGACGCGATTCGGCAACGACTGCCGCGACGGGTTCGCCCTGATAGCGAACTTTATTTATAGCAAGTGCATAATCCTCGACTTTTTGTCCCGCCCCCGGTCCGATTTCCGGAAAAGGATGCGATATGGAGGGAAGTTCCGCACCTGTCAGCGTACAGACAACACCGGGTGCCGCGGCCGCCTTCGATACATCGACTCGTGTGATCCGAGCATGGGCATAGGGCGATCGCTCAAGCTGGAGATACAACATTCCCTCCAGCTTGTAGTCGTCAGCGAAGACGCCCTGTCCCTGAACGAGGCGGGCATCTTCCAATCGGGGCAACGGCCGTCCTACCCATTTCCCTGCAGTCTTTGATTCGCCTACAAATGTTTCTTTTTTGCTCAAGGACACTCCTCCACTAACTGCGCACGGGTTGTTTATCGTTCGTCAGAGCGGCTTGCAATCCGTCGATCAATTTCATCAGATTCTTTTTCGCTAATGGCTCCAGCAGTCCTCCCGCAAGAGACACCAAACGCCCCACAATCTGCGCTTCACCCCGCCAGTCCACGCGCGTGCCGGCGGGAACATCCGTGAGATCGAACGCCGCAGTAACCGTGACATTGGCTCCGATGACGTCGCCCCTGCCGGTATATGCCGCGCGCGTTGGCGGCGTCGCTTCAGCCAAGACCATTTTGATCTTGGCATCGCCGCGTATATGTGAAATGCCGAGGCTTAAAGTCACAGTGAAATGGTCGGCAGCCTCCTTCGCGAGTGCCTTGAAGTCGGGCAGAATGGGGCAGAAGCGGTCGGGATCCGTCAAGAAAGTGTAGACGTCCTGCCGCGGGTTCTTGACTGTGAAATCCCCACTGAACCTGATATGCATTTATTGTGTTCCTGCCGCGAGCGTATCCGCTGCAGAGCGTACAGCCTTAAAAATATTCTGATAGCCGGTGCACCGGCACGTATTCCCTGCGAGGGCCTTTCGGATCTGATCATCCGTCGGACGCTTGTTCTTCGACAGCAACGCGTATGACGACATCAGGAAACCCGGCGTGCAATAGCCGCACTGCAGACCATGACATTGCACGAACGCTTTTTGTAGCGGGTGCATGTCGCCGTTGTGGCTTAGACCTTCGACAGTCTTCACGTCTGCTTCATGAGCCTGAAAAGCAAATAGCGTGCACGACTTCACCGGCTCCCCGTTGAGCAGAACCGTACATGCTCCGCAGTAGCTGGTATCACAACCGATATGCGTGCCGGTCAGGCCGAGTGTTTCACGCAAAAGATCGACCAACAGTTGCCTGGCTTCCACTTCTCTTTGGTGAACCTGCCCATTGACAGTGACTCGTATTTGAACGCGCTCAGATCCGACCGACATATTCATGCGATACCTCAACCTGTTCGCCACGACTTCGACGCAGCGAAACTTCTAGACCTTTTTTCACCACATGCTTCACGAGCACCTTCTTATATTCCGCCGATCCACGCATGTCCGAGTGCGGCGCGGCTGCCTCCATCGCTGCTTCGGCTGCGGCGCTAATTCTCTCCTTCGTGAGTTCGCGTCCCCGCAACTCTGCCTCGGCTGCGGTGGCGTGTAGCGGAACGAGTCCCACGCATCCCAGATAAATGTGCGCCTGCTCGCAGGTGGAGCGGTCTGCCATGGTCAGTTGCACGGCAGCGCTCGCACTGGCATATACGGAGGCGCATCGTTTGAACGCAATGTAAGCTCCCCCGGAATTTTTAGCAGGGACTTTCACGGCAACCTCGCGCACCAGCTCCCCATTCGCGAGCGCAGTCGTGTAAGCGTCTTTGAGAAAATCGCCCAGCGCGATTGTCCTCTGCTGTTTCGAATTTTGAGTGCGCACTTCTGCCGACAACGCCAGCATTACCGGAGCCCAGTCGCCGGACGGATCGGCTTCGGCCAATGATCCCCCGATTGTGCCTCGGCTTCGGACCTGCGCGTCCGCGATACCGGCGGCGCAGTCGTGAAGAATGGGTATCAATTGGGACAACTCTGAGTCCGCAAGCTGGGCATGCCGGGCGAGCGCGCCGATTCGCACCACTCCCTGTTCCGATTTAATGCTGGATAATCCCGGAATCGAATTCAGGTCCACCAGCAACGCCGGACGCACAAGGCGCAGTTTCATCAGCGGAATCAAGCTCTGACCGCCTGCAAGAGGTCTTGCTTCGTCTCCCGCCTGGCTAAGAATGGAGGCTGCTTCCTCCAACGTCGCCGCACGGTAATATCGAAATGCTGCTGGGTACATTGAATCCCTGTCTCCTCAAGAGTACGCGGAAAATTGATTGCCTTCCCATTTTCCCGTGGAGAACCCCTGCCAGGTGTGAGGCGCGTACTTGGAAGGGTGCGGCCGGCCATCCATCCAGATGATTCGTTCCTGGGCCTGCCATTCGGTGTATTCATGCCACGCGATCACCTGCTGCGTGATCGGATCGACTTCCTTCCATATACGAATAGCGCCGATGTCCGTAAAATCATCCGCCGGCAGAGGGTTGCATTGCTTTTCGGGCAGCGTATTAATGGAGGCGTCCCAACTACTGGCCCTCAGGCGCCCTGCCGTGCTCAGCGGAATTCCCTGGTACTCGCCTAAATCCGATCCCGGGCCTCGCCACGTTTGGTCTTCCTGAATACGGACCGCCCAATCTCCACTCAAATCGATCTGGGCAAATACCGAAGGGGTTGAGAACAGGACCACAAAAGCGAGCAGACTCGCACTCACAAAGTGAACTGTCTTGAGGCTGATCATGGAATCCTCCTAATGCGGTGAGGAACGAGCAATATTGAGCGCGCTCATATTATTCGTGAAGTCGAGCATTGTCAATGTTGGACCGACAAACCTCCCTCTCCCAGAGGGAGAGAGACAGGTGAGGGTTTCAGTCTTTGCCGCAATTTAGACCCTCACCCGACGCGCTTCGCGCGGCGGCCTCTCCCAGAGGGAGAGGCCTGCTGAAATATTGATCGCGCTCAGGAATTTCCCGTTGACAGCAAGTGTACATGGCAGCATCATTTTCGACAAATTCGATCATGGATGTGAAGCGCAAAGTGAAAACGTTCTCGACGCTGGTAGCTTTACTGATCGGTATTGTTTCGCCGGTTCAGGCCCAACGCGGCAGAGGGGAACCAGGAGATCGTTTTCGATGGGAGAACCAGGCACCCTGGGGCGTTGCTCATGGGGCTGCCATAGCGGAAGCCGTCAAGCTGATGGCCACCGACCCGACCGACCCGTCGCTGAGGGTGGGACCGTTCAAGATTTTCGACAACGTATACTACATTGGAATGAAGAACGTCAGCGCGTTCCTGGTAACTACCACCGACGGCCTGGTGCTTCGGGATGCCACTTTTCCTACAAGCGCCGAGTTGACGCTGGATAATGTACGCAAGCTAGTGAAATGATCAGTCGAGTTAAAAATATTGTAGGTTGGGCCGCCATCGCTT
>MNKP01000208.1 GCA_001920875.1 Acidobacteria bacterium 13_1_20CM_2_55_15 | reverse complement strand
TTGTGGATAAAACGTACTCTGGGTCTCGAGAAACCCCCGCTGAGTGTAGTTTTGCGAGTAACAGTTTGACGTCGCGAGCATCACAAGGAGCAACAACGTGAGAGCGCGAACATTCCCCTCAATCAAGACTCGCGACTCAGTGCCTCTCGCGTGAAGGCGTCATCCTTCATTGGCACGTTGTACTGAAGTTTTTCGATTCTCAAGATTGTGTGACTATTGCGTTTCAAATCGTGCATATCGATCTGGTGCGCGGTCCAGATCCCCTGGTCGTTGCGGATATCCGAATAATGAGCGCGCCTGACCAACTGGTCTTTATTGTAGTTTTCAATCTGGGCGAAAGCGTAATTGTCCTCGCGTATCCATAGGTAGGAATGTGTATATTGCGAAACCTTCGTCTGCCTGGGCGTCGACTGAACTTTCCAGCAACTGGCTCCATCGATGGACTCTTCGCCGAGAAGCTTGAAATCGAACTGGTTCGTATCGCGCTCCTCGAGGTCTTCGAAGCTGAAATCAGTGCCGAAAAATCGCGTCGAGCGATCTTGCAATGCGATCCTGCGGTCCCGATTGAGCGCCGGCGTCCACATCCATTGATCCGACGAGCGATCCGGATGATTCAGCACCAACAAAGCAACGCCCTTGACTTCAGCCGGGGCAGTGAATCGCAGCACTGCTTTACTCGACCCATGCGAGCCGATCCTGTCGTACTGCCATCGTTTTTCGGTGATCTTATTTTTCGCGTCGATCACCCTCAGTGTGCCTTCGTAGCGCTGCGATTGAGTCATCGTCCGGCGCTGAGCCTCTTCGACAATTTGCCGGGGGTCGATTTGCAGCAGCACGAAAGAGATATTGAAAGCGGTGGTGAGAACCCTACTCATACTCCAGCGCCTCTACCAAGCTTCCACGGACTGCGGCTTCTCCGGGACCGAGCGCGGCAATCCATGCGGCTCCGAGGATGATCGGCACCATCAGCATCATGAACGCTGAGGGGAAGATATAGTCGAGACCGATTCCTCCCAGATCCCGCTTGATCATACCTAACGTGTAATACAGATTGACGGCGCCGAGGCAAGTGCCGAGTATGAGCCCCATGACACCGATCGTCAGCGCTTCGATCCACACGGTCCACCGAATTTGGTTTCGAAGCCCACCGACAGCCTGCATTACGCCCAACTCGCGTTTTCTATCTGTAATCGAGACCGTCAGCGTATTCACGATTCCCAGCACCGCGACAAGCACGGCGACGACAATCTGGTTGTACGTCATGCCGAACCACTGGTCGAGCAACTTCATGATCCAGTCGCGGACCTCGCGATTTGTGAGAACCAAAAGGCGATAGCGTGACGACAACGTCTGGATCACCCGCTGTCGCACAGCTTCCACGTTTTGACCTTTTCGTACGTAAACCCGGGCGATGTTTACCGTGTCGTCCTTCCACCAAGCCCGATAAACCGATCGATCAATAAAGAGGGATCCTCGCAGGTCGGAGTAGTCACGAATAATGCCGACAATGGGCAGCTTGAGGAGGCCCGACGGAGTCGGTAATTCCACGACGTCGCCCATTTTTGTTTTGAGATTTGTAGCGAACGATTCCGAGACGAACAAGCCTTTTCCTTCCGCTGTGAGACGGTTCATTTCCTCCAATGAACCGGCGACGGGTGTTCGATGAACTGTGCTTGCGACTTTTTCTGTTTCGATCGCAATGACCATTACAGGCACCCCGTGGTACGTGACGCGCGCATCGCGCACCACTTGGACCTGATCGACCCCGTCAACGCGTTCGATGACCGAGCTGATTTCTGCGGGAAATGTAAGACTCCGTGTGGCGAGGTTCTCGCTCGGGGCAACGAAGAAATCCGGGTTGAGGGCATTGTCCATCCATTCCCGGATAGAACTGTAGAACGAGTGTGCGAAGCCACCGAAACCGACCACCATCGCCAGCGAAAGCATCAGTGCCGACACGGTTGCGGAAGTCCGTCGAGGTGCTTCGACGAGGCTATCGGCGGCGAGCGTTCCTTCAGCCGGAAGGAGCCGTCTCAGAACCGGCCGCAATCCCTTGGACAGGAACAGCGTCAAGGCAGGAGCCAGCAGCAGGCCTGCCCCCATCATCGCAAGGTAACCGGTATAGAAGAGCGGCTTGGAATCAGAAAGGAGGAGGCACACCGAGGCAATCAGGAAGGCTGTTAGCGCCATCCATCGCCTGCGCCGGTTTTCTCCCATCGATAGGACCTGATATTTACCCTTTTGCAGCGCTTGTACGGGATCGACGCGGGCTGCATTTCTCGCCGGGATCCACGCGGCCACAACACTCGTCGTTATACCGGCCATGACTCCCGCGGCGATCAGCGTTGGATCCACTTCCAGCTCCGTGACACGTTGCGCAACGCCGCCCGCCGTTTCCAGCACAGAACTAATCCACTGGGCGATCACCAGCGCGGCAGTGATTCCCACAGCCGCGCCCAGAACCGATCCCAAAGTTCCAGCAATAATGCTTTCCACCAAAAACAATGTTTGGATTTGATGCCGCGTTGCGCCAAGTGCGCGAAGTACGCCAATCTCGGATCGGCGATGAGTCACAGCGATAGCGAACGAGTTGTAGATGATAAACATCCCGACCATGAGCGCGAACAGGCTGGAGATCATCATGGCTGTCGAATAGCTTTGCAGTAAAGCTTCAAAATGGCGGCCGCGGGCCGAAGGGGGATCGACGTCAAAAGCCGGTCCCAGCGCAGCTTTCAAGGCCGCCTGACCATCATCGATCGTGACACCCTCTTTGGCGCGCACATCGATGCGATCAAAGCGGCGGCCACGGCCCAGTATTTGTTGGGCCGCGTAGATGTCCATTACGGCCAGATTGCCGCCAAATGCGCGCGTCATTCCGGCCGAACTCATCAGTCCCCGTATGGTGAATTCTCGATTTCCTTCAATCGTCGCGAGCTGAACCTTACTGTTCACAGCGAGGTGGTTGCGCTCGGCAAACTCTGTGGTCACCATTAACGAATCCGGCTGGGCCAGGAAGACGAGCGGATCATCGATGATCGCCTGGTCCGCATCCGTCAATTCGTAATCACGGAGGCTGCGGTCGCCGGTCATGTCGATCCCGAGAATCAGAAGGCTGCCTTGTCCGGGAATGTTCGGGTCGACGGTAGCCTCGACGACTGGAACAGCGACCCCGACTTCAGGCACCGATTGCACGCGTTCAAGAATCGATTCATCAAAACCGAATTCGCCGGCTGAAACCTGTAACTGTGTCGTTCCGGCTATGCGATCGATGGTGGTATCGAAGGCGCGGAAGATCGACCGGTTGGCGGTGTGCATCGCCACGAAAACGCCCACACCGAGGACGATGCCCGCGACTGTAAGAATCCATCGCAGCAGGTGCCGCCGCAGATATGGCCAGCTCAGCAAACGAAGCAGCATCATTGCCGCCGGTCCTCCACAATGCGGCCGTCGCGCAAAACGACAGTACGCGAGCACCGTTCCGCCACTTCCGAGTCATGTGTCACGATTAAGATCGTCGCGCCGAGCCGTGCGTGAAGGTCATCGACGAGCTTGAGGATTTCCTGGCCTGTTTTTGTATCGAGATTTCCCGTGGGTTCATCGGCAAGCAATATCGGGGGATAAACGGACAGAGCACGAGCAATCGCCACTCGCTGGCGCTCTCCGCCGGAGAGCTCATCGGGCAAATGTTCGAGCCGGTGTCCGAGCTGTACAAGGTTAAGCAACTCTTGGGCGCGGTCTTCAATTTTTCTTCGGGGCCATTTCCGCAAATGCAACGGCAGTGCAACGTTCTCCAGGCAATTCAGAGTCGGTAATAGATTGAAGAATTGGAAAACAAAGCCGATCTTGTCGCGGCGGACTCGTGTCAGGTCATCATCCGAAAGCTCACTGAGGTTTTCGCCGTCAATCCGAATGTCTCCGGAAGTTGGTCGATCCAAACCGCCAATCAAGTTCAGGAGTGTGGACTTACCCGACCCTGACGGTCCGACGATCGAGACCATGTGACCTTTGTCGATGTGGAGATCAATATCCTCGAGAGCAGTTGCCTTGCGCTTTCCATCGAAGATCTTCGAAACATGCGTCAGCGAGACCATCTAAGAAGCGATGATAGCAGAGACAGCCTCTCCCTCTGGGAGAGGCCGAAGCGCCGGGAAGCGCGAGCGCGATAGCGCGAAGCCTCAGGAAAAAGCGCGTCGGGTGAGGGTCCAAATTGCGGCAAACACTGCTACCCTCACCCGACGCGTCACCCCGCTGGCTGTCGCGCCGCCCTCTCCCAGAGGGAGAGGGACGCACACCGATTCATTCACACCTTCGATAGCGCCACCCCTGGCTAGTGTTACAATTCACGCTTCATGATGAACAGACGCATTCTGAAAGTTTCACGAGTTTTCCTGCTCCTTTTTCTGTCCATCGCTACGATCCAGGCCCAGACGAGGATCACCACGCCTAAAGAACAATTCGGATTCCATATCGGCGATGACTATGTTGTGGTGAATTACACGCAGTACGTGGACTACCTGAAGAAACTCAGCCGCGAATCGGATCGGCTGAAGGTGGAAGAAATCGGTAAGTCATCGGACGGCCGAAGCATGTATCTGGCAATCATTACGTCGCCTGAAAACCAAAAAAATCTCGCGCGATACAAAGAAATCTCCAGACGCCTTGCGGCGGCCGAGGGTCTGGACGAAGACCAGGCCCGAGCGCTGGCCGCTGAAGGAAAAGCCGTCGTGTGGATCGATGGCGGGCTGCACGCCACGGAAGTGCTCGGCGCGCAGCAGCTTATCGAAAATATTTATCAGCTCGTGAACCGCACCGATCCCGAGACAATGCGTCTCTTGAATGACGTCGTTATTCTCAACTGCCTCGTGAATCCCGATGGCATGGAGCTGGTGTCGAACTGGTATATGAAAGCGGCCGACGCCACAAAGCGTTCGATCACAGATATTCCGCGTCTCTACAACAAATACGCGGGGCACGACGATAACCGGGACTTCTACATGACAGCGTTGGCGGAAACGGAAGCGATTAACAGGATTCTTTTCCGCGAGTGGTTTCCGCAGATAGTCTACGACCACCATCAAACCGGGCCCCGCGGCGCCGTGATGTTTTCCCCACCATTTCGTGATCCGTTCAATTATCAACTCGATCCCCTGGTCATCACGCTGTTGGACGAAGTAGGCGCTGCAATGCACAGCCGGTTTGCGATGGAAGGAAAGGCGGGCGTCACATCGCGCTCCGGAGCGAACTACTCGACCTGGTGGAACGGCGGCCTGCGTACAAGTCCATACTTTCATAATCAGATCGGTCTGTTGACTGAGACGATCGGCAATCCAACGCCGGTGGATATTCCGTTCGTCGCCGAAAAAACCCTGCCGCAGAGCGATCTTCCTCTGCCGATAAATCCGCAAAAATGGCACTTCCGGCAATCTATTGACTATTCGATAACTGCGAACCGCGCAGTGATCGATTACGCTTCCCGGAACAAGGACCGCTTGCTCTTCGATGTCTACAAGATGGGCCTGAACTCTATAGAGCGCGGCAGCCGTAACACATGGACAACGACACCACGCCGCGTCCAAGGCGCAAAACGTTTCGAGGATCTTCGTGATCCCGCGTTTCGCGATCCTCGCGGGTACATCATTCCGTCGGACCAGAGCGATTTTCTGACGGCAACAAAGTTTGTAAATGCTCTCATCCGGAATGGGGTGACCGTGCTTCGCGCGGCATCACAATTCACGGTTGGCGGCAAAACTTATCCAGGCGGCTCTTATGTCATCAAAACTGCGCAGGCATTCAGGCCGCAGGTGCTCGACATGTTCGAGCCGCAAGATCATCCCAACGACTTCGCGTATGCCGGAGCTCCTCCAACCCCTCCATACGACATCGCCGGCTGGACCCTCGCCTATCAAATGGGAGTGAAATTCGACCGCATTCTAGACGCCTTTGATGGTCCTTTCCAGAAAGTCGGCGATGAAGTGAAACCTCCTGCAGGAAAGGTGACGAGCGCGCCTAATCCAGCCGGATACCTGTTCAGTCACGAGGTGAACGACACGTTCGTCGCCGTCAACCGATTGCTGGCCATGAAGGAAAAGGAAGATGTCTATTGGTTGAAAAATTCGTTTACGGACAACGGGAAAACATATCCACCCGGCACACAATTTATTCCTGCGAAACCTGGAACGCGCGAAAAACTGCTGAAGATTGCGGCTGAAATCGGAGTCTCATTCGACGCAATTAGCAAAAAACCGTCGGGCGATGCCTTCATGCTGAGACAGCCTCGAATCGGTCTTTGGGATCGATACGGCGGTTCCATTCCTTCGGGTTGGACACGTTATGTCCTCGAGAAGTTCGAGTTTCCATACACTGTTATCTATGACGATGATCTCCGCCAGGGCGGTCTTGGCCGTAAATTCGACGTCCTGATCTTTGTCAACGATACCGTCATAAATCCCGCCGGGGCCTTACGCGGCTTCTTGCAACAAGGCGGGACGATACTCGCCATCGGCCGTTCCACCGAGATTGGATCTCGCCTGGAATTTCCCATCATCAATGCATTGGCCGAGCTTGGCCGCAGCGACTTTTATGTGCCCGGCTCGATTTTACAGGCGTCGATCGACAACCGAAATCCATTGGCCTATGGGATGCCTGATCGGGCGGATTTGTTCTTCGACAATAGCCCGGCCTTCCGTATCAATTCTGCGAGTAAGGACCTGCGGGTTGTGGCATGGTACGACTCGGCGACCCCGCTTCGCAGCGGCTGGGCTTGGGGTCAAAAATACCTCGACAAGACCGGTGCCGTTGTCGAAGTGCCGTTCGGAAAAGGAAAGCTCTTTCTTTTTGGACCCGAGATCCTGTTCCGCTCCCAACCGCACGGAACATATAAGTTTCTGTTCAACGGGATCTATTACGGCTCCGCCGAGACGGTAGTTCTGAATTAGCGGTAGAGCATCAAATACACGACCACTCCAGTGACGGAGACATACATCCATGCGGGGAAGGTCCATTTCGCAATGCGAACATGATTGCGAAACCGGCCTCTGAACGCCAGAAAAGCCGTTCGCAGAATCATTGGCAGAATCAGCGCGGCCAGAATCGTATGCGACGCCAGCAGTGGAAAATAGACATTACGAATCCAACCTTGCTTTGTAAACCGGACGTTGCCCACATTGTAGTGATAAGTCAGATACGACGTGAGGAAGAGAGTCGAAACTGCAAGCGCCGCAACCATACAGGCTTTGTGCGCAGGAATGTTTTTCCGTTTGATGAAATAGACGCCGGCCCCGATGAGAATCGCTGCGGTGGCATTTAACGCAGCGTTGACGGCGGGCAGATCCGAGACAGCGATCATGAAAGTCTATTGGCGTCGATCGCAAGCCGCTTCAGCTCGTCTTCTTCGATTCCGCTGTAGTAACCACGGATCTCACCGCGCTTATCGACGAGAACGAAACGCGTGCTGTGAACAATCGGCTCAGCCGCAGTTCCGCCCTCCGTGTCGAGCGGAAGCTTGAAGCCTTTCACGCAAAGATCATAAAGAGCCTGTTTGTCACCTGTCAAAAACAGCCACCGGTCGCCAGCCGCCCCATGCTCCCCGGCATAAGCGGCAAGGATCTCGGGTGTGTCACGTGCCGGGTCGACTGTAATTGAGACCAGTCGAATCTCGGGTGGAAGCACCTCCTGAAGCTTCCGCATCTTAGCGGTTATTAGAGGACATGTTCCACCGCAACTGGTGAAGATGAAATCGGCAACCCAGACTCTGCCGGCGAGATCGCGAAGCGTAACGGATTTGCCCGCTTGATCCGTCAGGGAGAATTCCGGCAACGGGTAGTAGCTGGGGATATCCGTTGAGCGGCTACATCCAGTCCATAAGGCAGCACATACGGGAACCCATGCAAGACGTTTCATTACTTTTCCTATACCTTATCGACCATCATGAGGACGAGGAGAGCCGGCAAATACAAAACCGAAACGCGAAGCAGGCGGTGTGCGTGCGTGTTCGAACGGAAAAGCGCAACGGCAAAACCGTAACCAAGATAGGTGAAACCCAATAGAACAGCGCCGACGAAGTACGTCATGCCGGTCAATCCGAAGAACGTGGGAAGGATGCTGACCGGGATTAAAGCGCAGCAGAAGAAAATAATTTGGCGGCCTGTCCTCTCGCCGCTGACATGGATGGAAAAACCGGCGCGCGTGTAGTCTTCGGTGAAAATCCACGCGATGGCGAAAAAATGCGGCATCTGCCACAAAAAGAGAATGGCGAACAAGGAAAGCGCAACAGCATCGATTTCGCCGCGAGCCGCCGTCCAACCCATCACCGGCGGCGCAGCGCCTGGAAAAGCTCCGATTAGCGTACAGAGCGCGGTACGTGTCTTCAGCGGTGTGTACACCAAAATATATCCCACTAATGTTGCGGCGCCCAGCGCAGCCGTCAACGCGTTCACGAAATAGAGCAAGTACGCGACGCCCGCAATGGAAATGACCGCCGAAAAAATCAAGGCTTCGCCCGGCAAAAGCCGGCCATCCGGCAAAGGACGATTTCGTGTCCGGATCATGCGAGCATCGAGATCGCGCTCAAGATACTCGTTCAAGGCGCTAGCACCGCTCGCCACAAGGCCTGTGCCGACAATTGTGTGGAACAAGAGCAGAAGGTTTACGCCACTGCGCGATCCCATGTAAAAGCCAACGAGAGTGGTGAGCAGCACGAGTGAAGTGATGCGGGGCTTCGTAAGTTCCAGCAGGTCTGGAAGCCGCGTTTTACTGTAGCGGCGGTCTATAACAGCCGGTTCTGGGGCGCTCATAGAGCGCCCCTACAGTTAGCTACCCTCACCCATAGCATCGCGTATGATCTCACAGTGAGAAGAAATGACGTTCCCAATACCAACGCGCCGGCCAGAACATGCGCAGTAGTGGGAATGATACTCTTGGCAGTCCACACGGTCATGGCGCCCAACACCAACTGAACTCCAAGGAGAACCACCAACGTCACCGCCGGTCTGAAAAGCAAAGAATAGCCGGCATACAAGCGCGCAACGCGGATGAATGTCCATGCAACCATCGTAGTGACAACAACCGCTCCCACGCGATGGGCAAAATGAATGATGACCTTATTCGAAGTAAACGGCGGAATGATATGCCCCAGAGCCAGAGGAAAATCCGGGATAGCCAGACCGGCGGCCGTGTGCCTCATGAGTGCACCCAGTATCAGTTGAACGTAAACGGCGGCCGTTGTGGCGGCACAAAGCGTGGGAACGGACGAGGCTTCTGCATGTGATCCGATCGACGGCAATCCCCGTTTCCATTGGGGGGAGGTGAATACAGTCATTGCAATGATCAGACAAAAAAATCCTTGCGCAAGACATGCATGCAGTGTGGAGATCGGAGCCGGCAAAAGGAACAGGACCGTAATGCCACCCAACACGCCCTGAAGAATAACTGCGCTTAGCGCCGCCGCGCTAAGCCATCGCAACGAGGCACGTTTCTCCCTCAGCCAAGTCCAAACCGTGAGAATGACGGTCAGTAGGCCGACGAACGACGCCACCATACGATGGCTGTGTTCGTAAAAGATGCCGCCTACCCACTTCGAGAGTGGAAACGTAAACATGTTCCATCCGTATGTCGTGGGCCAGTCAGGAACACTCAAACCGGACTCCGTACTGGTGACGAGCCCGCCCACAAAGATCAGGAACGCAGTGCAGCCGGCAGTGAACAGCGCAAAGCGGTGGAGGGCGATACCCTCTCCGTTTGAGAGAGGGTAGGGTGAAGGTCTTAAGATGTGACCAGACTTGTGCCCCTCACCTTCTCTTGAGGCTTCGCCCTGACGGGCTTGCGCTTCGCGCGCTTCGCGCCGCCCCCTCCCAGAGGGAGGGGGGGTCGCGTTGATTACATTCATCAGTCGGCAGTACCCTTGTCGTTCGCGTCGAAGCTGAAATTGACGTCCTTTTTGTCGTTGTCGCCGACTTGAACCATCATGGTCTTCTTTCCGAATTTTTCGTGCCACGCGGTAATTTCGTAATTGCCTGGCGGCACCTTGAGCTCGAAGCTGCCACCGGACTTCGATACCGTATGGAAGGGATGATCGAAGACGCCAATAAACGCACCCATCCACTTATGGACATCGCAGCGGACCGGCAAAGGCACTTCCGGTTTCGCGAACTTGGTTTGGCTCACCATATCCTTCACAGGCTGGCCGACGTTGTACTGTGGGTTCTTTTCCGCCCACGCGTGAATGTTATGCAGCGTCATGTCGCTGTTTTTTACTCTCAGCGGCTGATTCGTCATCATCGTGAAGACATGTGGAATGTAATGGCAGTTTTCCTGGTTGATCTCGACCGGCGTTGTCGGCGGGGCGTACGTCGCACCGGCCGGAAGGCCTGAGCTGACGTAGACGATGACGTTCTCCAAACCACCGTCACTGACCTTGACTGTCTCGGTCGTCGGATTTTGAGGGGCATGCTGCGCGCAGTACGGGTCCGCCGACATCTGGATCTTGTCATTCGGAGGAGGCG
>MNKP01000198.1 GCA_001920875.1 Acidobacteria bacterium 13_1_20CM_2_55_15 | reverse complement strand
GAAAACCACAGCCTGGCGTTCGGTACTGCTACTTATCCTTCTGGTCAGCATCAAACCCATTTTTGCCACCGCGGATGAGTTTCAATTGACCAAGGACGGCATAGGGCCCATTAACGTATCGATGGAAGTCCATGTGCGAAACGCAAAGGACAACCTTACCGCGTTTCCGCGTCAGGTGGCGGAACTCACCGCATCGGCGCGAAACGATTCGGGACAACCGATCCGCTACGCGAAATTCTGCGTCCAAGCAGCCCGGAGAATGAAAGGTTGCGACTTTCAATTCTCCATCAAACGCGTTTGGGAACCCGGTGAAGAGATCACCTGGACCCCTGATGCACACACCCGGCGCGGAATCGAACACGCCAGCATTCGACTGGTTAAAATCCAGACTGCCGCTATCGCTCTAACTCAGAACTCCAGCCGCAGCGCGAACTGAATTTGGCGGCCGTTTCCGTTGGTAGCCGTGCTGGTAAAGACACCGGCCGTAGGGCTGATCTCCGTGCCAAAAAACACAGGAAGAACGGGGGTATCAAAGTTCGCGTGATTCAGAACGTTGAAAACCTCCGTTCGGAACTGCAAATTCAGTCGCTCTTTCAATGGGATCCGTTTGAACAACGACGTATCCACGTTGAGGTAGCCCGGTCCCCGGAACTGGCCGCGCCCGACGTTTCCGAAGGTTCCGGCCACCGGCAGCAAGAAGGCGTTGGGATCGTAATAGCGGCCGGTCTTCTTGAACCCCTCTACTCCCAGAATCGGGTTTCCTTTGAAGTCGGGATTCAAGTTTGGCCTATCGGGAAGGCGACCAGTGTCCCCCGTACCGGACCGATTCGAGCCAACCTGAGGCGTAATGGGAAAGCCGCTGTTGGCTACAAAGATGCTATTCCACTGCCAACCGCCGATCAGCTTGTCCACCCAACCCGTAGCTCCGCTGCCGAAAGTCTTTCCGTTCCCGAACGGCAACTGATAGCTGAAGTTGGTGCTGAATTGGTGCAGGAGGCTGAAGGAGGCGGGTCCCTTGTCGCGCTTCCGGTCAAAGCGATTCAAGACCGTTGGAGCTTCATTATCGGCGCCATTGACGAGGTTAGCGGAATTGAGGTCCAGCACCTTTCCCCAGGTGTAGCTGGTCTTGAACGCCAGTCCGCGGCTCGCTCGCTTGGTCAAGGAGAGATTCATCGCATGATAGTTGCTGGTGCCGAGATAGTACCAGCCCTGGCTGGTGCCGAGCAGCGGGTTCGGACGCGATCCCACCGGGACGTACAGGGTTCCCTGCGGGACGACACTCCTCTGGTTTGCCGCGATAACCCCGCCTGCCTGGCAGCCCGCCGGGTTGTCGCATGTCAGCGGTGGAATCGTATTAACATCCATTGTTGTCGAAACGTGATATGACTGGCTGCCCACATACTCGGCCTCGGCCACGAGGTCTTGCGCCAGTTGGTGTTCAACCGTCAGGCTCCATTGCTGGAGTGTAGGCGTGTGCAGATCCGGATCGATCCCGCCGGGCGCATACATCGAGCAAGGTGGATTCTGCGTGGCCTGCTGTGTGAGCGACTGGCAATTGGGCGGGGGCGCCGACTCCGCGGAGACCGGAATGATGGAGAGCAGCGGCCGGTTCATGTAGGTCAACCGCCCGCTGAACGGGGGATTCGCGTTGAGCCGGTTGGCGAGATTGTCCTGCAGGTCGTTATGAATCCCAAAGCCGGCCCGCACCGCCCACTTGCCCGAGCCGGTCACGTCCCAGGCCAAGCCGACCCGCGGCTGCAACAGCGCCTTGGCGTGGTTCTCGATGAGCGGCGTTTTCCCAATGAACGGGTCGGTGATCAAGATCCCATTCGCATCAAACCGGTAATTCGAAGCGCGACCATTTTTCTCGTTGATCCGCGTGGTCATCTCGTCCCGCAGTCCCAGCCGCACGGTGAGATTCGGACGCAGCTTCATTTCATCCTGAAAATACCAGGCGGCTTGCTTGGAGCTGAAGATCAGTTCCGTCGGTTTCGTTTGCGTGTTGAATTGGGTCGGGCGATCCTGGAGAAAAGCCAACAAGGTGGGATAACTGACGGTTCCGGCGTTGTTCTGACCCGAGGAAAACGCCGTTTGCTCCACGCGCTGGAACCAGGCGCCGAAACTGAAGCTGTGAATCCCTTTCGTCAGCTTCAGGTCGTCGGAGAAGCTGAAGTTCCGCCGGGCGTTGTAATTGAGGTTCTGGCCGTTGGGTGCGATTAAAGCCGATGCCCCGACCGTTACCGTCCCGCCTCCAATGACGATTGCGCCCGGGTTGTTCCGGCCTCCTCCGCTCAGAAACAAGAGCCCGTCCGGAAATGGCGCGACCGGCGGGGCTTTCTGCTGTGACCTCGCGCTCGAATACCCGAAGTTCGCGACGTTGACCAGAGTGGGAGAGAAGATATGCGTCTCTTGCGTGCTGAGGGTATACAGATTGGTTTCCTGGGCTACGAGGAAAGTGGGATCCTGCGGATTACTCCGATTCCCCTTGTCCGCCGTAAAATTGCCGTTGACCGAATCCTGGTTGGATAAGTAGTAATCAAAGCGGCCCAACCCAAAATCTTCCTGAACCGAACGCTTGGGATTGGCGCTATAACGGGCGGTTCCGGTGGGCGAGCCGTTCAGGAGCTGCTCCGGACCATTGGGTTCCGGCCAATACCGGAAAAACGGCAGCATGCGCGGCTCGAGGTTGGGAGCCGGCATATATTGCCCGGACGTCGGCCAAAGTCCCTGCCGGACTTGCCGGCTGGGCACATACCCGTATTGGCTCACCGCTAACCGCTCTCGAAATCCCTCGTAATTGCCGAAAAAGAACATTTTGTCCTTGCGGATGGGCCCTCCCACCGCTCCACCGAATTGGTTCCGCTGAAACGGAGGTACCGGCGTCGGGTCCGGAGCGTTAGCAACGTCAAAGAAGTTCCGGGTGTCCAAAGCGTCGTTGCGCAGATACTCGAAGACGGATCCGTGGAACTGGTTGGTGCCTGACGTCGTCACGATGGTGACCTGAGCTCCTGCCCGTTTTCCATATTCAGCGCCATAGGTATGCCCAAGGACGTTGAATTCCCGCACCGCGTCAACGCCGAGCAAAAACCCGCTAATGCCCTGGGGCGCCGTGTAGGTTCCGCCCGCGTTGTTCCCGACGTAGTCTACTCCATTCATCGTGAACCGGTTGCTATCGGGACGCTTGCCCGCAATCGAGAACGATGGCACGTTATTGTCGGTAGTGTTCGATCGGTTGGTAATCACGCCCGCGTTGAGCGTCATCAGCTCCAGGAAACTCCGCCCGTTTAATGGCAGATCCTTGATTTGGTCCTTCGTGACCAAACCGGAGGTCGAGCTTAGCGTCGTGTTCACGAGCGGCGCGTCCTCCGTCACCGTTACATTGTCTTTGATCTCTCCTACCTCCATCGTTAGATTCACCACCGCTTCCTGTCCTACAGCCAACGTGATGCCGCGCCGCAGCTGCTGCTTGAAGCCCGCCAACTCGGCCGTCAGTTCGTAGGCGCCGACCGGAAGCGATGGAATGCTATAGTTACCGGTCTCGCTGGTATTAACCGTACGCGTCAGCCCGCTCTCGATATGCTTGGCGGTGACGCTCACTCCAGGTATGACCGCTCCGCTGGCGTCGTGCACGACGCCGGAAATCTCGGCAGAGAAACCTTGTCCCCACGCCAGTGAACTCGCCAATGCGGTCACGCCCAGAATTCCTATTAACAATGTTGCCAACTTGACCAGACTTTCCTCGCTCCTTTTGACCATGACTCTCCTATCCCTCCTTTTTTAAGGTGACATCGACTTCCCCTGAGCCGCGCTCGCTACGAGCATTCCGCTGGTGCGCCAAAACGCGACAAGGTTGGTGCTCCGGAAAATTGTCGCCGATGATCAGTGCCCTGATCCTATCACGGCGTCCGACCGGTCACCTACTGAAGTACGCAAATGAAGGTTTAGGCTCGATACGGTGATCAACCCGCCTGCGTCAGTTGCGGCGCAATTTAACCATGGCCAACGGGATCCTGAGATATGGAAGCGTCGACGAGAGGCCGGCTATGCCGGCTGAAGGGCTAGGCCGGCTCTTGGGATGAGCAACTCGTGCAGCTGAGCCTGGACGAAAACATCAAAATAGGCGCCGTCGAGTTTTCCGGCTTTGACGTTCGCAGCGATGATGTCGAGTGCACGGCTCACAGGCAGTGCGAGTTTGTACGGTCTGTCACTTGTGAGTGCGTCGAAGATGTCGCAAATCGTCATCATTCGGGCTTGGGGGGGAATCTGCTCGGCTGTGAGACCGTTTGGGTAACCGGAGCCGTCCAATTTTTCGTGGTGTTTGGAAGCAATGTCGGCGACTTGTTCGAGTCCCCTGCTCCACGGAATCATTTTGAGGATATCGAACGTTTTGTTGACGTGACCTTCGATCTCTATACGTTCCGAAGCCGACAAACTGCCCCTGGCAATCGATAATCTTGCAGCTTCTTCATCGGTGAGCGCTGTAACGATCTCGCCTGTGTCGAATGGGACTCGAAGCGAGCGCAGTTCCTTGACCACCTCAAACGCGATCGGGCTCGGAACCCAAGGTTCGTTGGCCAGGACCAATCGCTCCCATACGGAATCAATCCGGCTGATGGCTGGTTCGTAATCCCCGCCATCGATTTGTTGCCTAAGCATCATCTGTGTTCGCATAAGCTTGAGGCGCATCGAGATGAGTTCGAGTTCCCAGGGGAATAGTTTCTTCTCCTTTTGAAGGACTTCTTCCTTGATCCCGATTTTGCCGATGTCATGCAACATCGCGGCGAAGCGCAGTTCACGCATTTGAGCGGGAGCAAAGTATGTCTGGCGGAGCGGGCCTCGATCGGTGCGATTGACGGCTTCGGCGAGCCCGACCGTGTAGTTGGACACTCGCACGCTGTGACCGCAAGTCACCGGATCTCGAGCTTCAATCGCCGTTACGCAGGCGTCGACAAATCCTTTAATAAGCCGTTCCTGTTCCTCGAGCAAGAAACTGTTCTCAATCGCAAGCGCGGCCTGACCTGCGATGACCGAAAAAAGCCGTTCATCTTTTTTGTCGAAGTTCGGAAGCGGCGAGGTGTCGTAGGGGTCAAACGGTGTTTCGTCCTGCGGAAGTTTATTGAGGAGCTGTACAACCCCGACTAGGTCTCCGCGTGGCGTGATCAACGGGCCGGAGAAAATGTTCCTCGTTGGGTAATTCAGCATGTCGCCCACTCGAGGCGAGACCTCGCCGGAAATCAGGTTGAGGAGAACCGGCTTTCTGTGAGCTGCGGTTCTGCCGGCGACGCTCGAATCGTCGATTTGGAACTCCAGTGAACGCAGATGCTCCGGAACGCCGCGCAGATTGATGCTGCGCGTGATCATGGCTTCGAATTTCAGGATCTCCTCGCTGTCAGAATTCTTGCGGACCGTGTATACAGAACCTCCGTCGCATCCCACCAGATCCAGAAATGACTCCAGCGTGGTGTCCAGTGTTTTCTGTAGGTTATGGAGAATTTCTCCTGCCATCGTATCGCCTTATCGGCAGAAGTCCGGCGATAGATGAGGAAATTCGGCGACAGGGAAATAAATTCCCTCTCCAAGAGGGACAGGGCGGCGCGAAGCGCCGGGTGAGGGGCGCAAGTCTATTCGAATCTTGAGATCCTCACCCTTTTTTTGAGGCTTCGCGCTATCGCGCTCGCGCTTCGCGCCCTCTCCCAGGGGGAGAAGGGAATTACCCGTCGGGCCCCGTATTTCGCGAACGGCTTTCGCGAAGGTAGTGGGGACTGTACTCCAGGCCGTAAGGCGTCATGATCTTGCTCGAGGCTTTGTGATGAAAGAATTCTTCCCGCGACGTTTGGATGGCCGCCAATTCCTCGGGTGTGCATTCCGCAAGACGCACCTCTTCGCGCGGCACGAAGAACGCCTGTCCGATCGGCATGTTGTGTGCGCCGTGTATACCTTCTCCTGGCTGGAGCACGTATCGGAATTCGGTCTCGTGCGCGTACCAGTCCGTCTCCACACGTACGACCAGCATTGGAGCAACAGGCCGCTCGATCATATTGAATATTGCTGTGTAGACGGTATCCCAGCCGGCCGGCGTCTTGAAGTTGGTCGCGCCACGCAATGATATCGCACCCGGAGGCGTGCCCAGATCTTCGGGCACAACGAGTGCCCGCATGACGCCGAGCGCCGTATCGCGAGAGATCGGCGGAGTCTTATTGGCGAAGTAAACCTCTTCTTTCATCATCCCGATGCTGCCTATGGGGAGCACGATTGCGACCGTAAAGACAGGCTCCCATTTCGCTCCTTCTGTGTTAAAGAAATAGGTGAGCTGATACCGCCCTTCTCCCTCGTATTCGATATGAAAGGATTCGTTTGGCTCCAGCGGCGGATATACCAGCAAACCGAGAGCACTGCCGGCTTCCAACACCGGACAATGCCGCGCATGTTGCGGCAGAAGCGGACGCTGACTCTCACGGCGGGGTTTCAGGCCCACACCGGGACGGCTTGAATTCGAATAGAGACGTACTTCCATGGCGCGTATCTTACCCCACAGTGATAAAATGCGCGGCATTTGAGAGAAATGCCGCAAAAAAAGGCATAACGACTAAAAAACCTTTTGTGAATTTTGTGCCTTTTTGTGGCCATCTCTCTTCAGACAGATCTTCCAGGAGGGGTGAGATGCAAAACAAAATTCGTTGGATCTTTGTGCTGGCGGCATTAGTGGTTTTGCTCGCCAGTAATTCAGCGCTTTATCCCAAACTGTCCGACGACCTGTCCGCGCCTCCGACTGACGGCTGGCTGAAGAGCGGAGGCAATCTGTTCAATCAGAACTACTCTCCTCTGACACAGATCAATCGCCAGAGCGTCGCGAACCTGAAAGGTGTGTGGCGGGCTCGCCTCGAGGGTTCGGGTCTGGCCACGAAGTACTCGGGCGAAGCTCAACCGGTTGTTCACGATGGAGTGGTTTACATCGTCACTGGTGCCGATGACGTTTTCGCGATCAGCGTGAAAACGGGCAAGACTCTCTGGAATTACGAGGCCAGGCTCGACGAGAAAATCACGACGGTCTGCTGCGGCTGGACAAGCCGCGGCATGGGTCTTGGGGAGGGAAAGATTTTTGTCGGACAACTGGACGGCCGCCTCGTGGCGCTGGATGAAAAATCGGGCACACCAGCGTGGTCCGTTCAAGCCGAGCGCTGGCAGGAGGGCTACACAATTACGGCCGCCCCGCTCTATTTCGACGGGATGGTGTTCGTTGGTTTCGCGGGTGGAGAGAATGGCATACGGGGCCGCATTAAAGCGTATGACGCCAAAGATGGCCGCTTGATCTGGACCTTCTTTACGATCCCGGCTCCTGGCGAGATCGGTCATGAGACCTGGCCCAATGACAATGACGCGTGGAAGCATGGCGGCGCGACGATATGGCAAACGCCCGCTGTCGACCCGGAATTAGGCCTGATCTATTTCACCACCGGCAATCCCGGGCCCGACTTCAACGGCCGCATCCGCCGGGGCGATAATCTCTTCTCCGTTTCAATGGTGGCAATCGAAGCGAAGACAGGGAAGTACCGCTGGCATTTTCAACAGGTGCATCACGATATTTGGGACTACGACTCGCCCAATCCTGTCATTCTCTTTGATGTGAGGATCAATGGCCGCCTCCGGAAGGCCGCCGCCGAGGCAAGCAAAACCGGTTGGGTATATATCCTCGACCGCGTCACCGGTAAACCGCTGATCGGCATCGACGAGAAATCCGTGCCGCAAGAGCCGCGTCAATTCACGTCGCCGACACAGCCGTTTCCTCGGGGAGACGCGTTTGTGCCTCACCAGATCGATGTCGCCGTCGAAGATTTTCCTCTGGTAAATCAGGGACGCATTTTTACGCCATTTTGGGCGGATGGTGTGATCGCCAAGCCCTCGCCGCGGGGAGGCGCGAACTGGCCACCCAGTTCCTATGATCCGGCTTCGAACTATTTTTATGTGTGTGGAACGGACATGGTGAACTTGTTCAAAGGCGGTGAAGAGAATCAGGTGATCCCAGCCGAAGGGCACGGAGGACGCTATTTAGGCGGCGCATTTGGCGGAGCGCCGATTCCGGGCACAGGAATCTTCGCCGCTCTGGATATGAAGACGAACCGCCTCGTATGGCAGCAGAGATGGAAAGACAACTGTTATAGCGGATCCGTCACTACAGCGGGTGGCCTCGTTTTTGTCGGAAGAAACGACGGCCGGCTCACAGCACTCGACTCGTCGAACGGCAAACGTCTCTGGGAATTCCAAACTGGAGCCGGCATGAATTCGCCGGTCAGTGTCTTCCAATACGAAGGCGAAGAGTACGTGGTGGCCTACTCGGCTGGAAGCCTCTTCGCCGGCTCCCCGCGAGGGGACAACCTGTGGTTGTTTTCGTTGAAAGGAACAATGGATTCCTCCACTCCTTAGGTGTGAAAACTATTTCGTTCGGGGTGGCGGGGCCGGGGCGGGTCTGCCGAACTTTGCCGCGTCGATAGAAACATTCGCCTGCACTTCGGTTAGTTGAGTGGTCGATTGACCGTCGGTCCAGGTTGCAGTCCAACGGAACGGCAGTTTGACTCCGGAAACTTCCCGATAATCCCCATAGTCGATTTGTGTGGGAACTCGGCCGATAGCCGTATCCGCGAGTCGCACGAGCCGGACCAACAATCCCGACTGATCGAAGTAAAAGTTCACCGGAGGCTGTCTGGGATTCGTGCCCTGAAGAACGGTCACTTCGCGATCATCGATTGTGGTTGTGGTGACTCTCCATTGGTTGAATGCTTGTTTGATTGGAGTCGGGAATGAGACCATTGCTTCGATCTTTGCTCCCTCCAGATTCCCTCCCGTTAGCGGAATCAAGGGCAGGGGTTTATCTGGAGATGCGATCCAAGCCGCGCGGCCGTCATAAACTCGCACACTGTCCCCGAAGGGGGCATGAACGATCGTTGTCCGCTGGGCGGGAGCTTTGGCATAGATTTCGATGGCGGCTTTTGCTTGGTCCGTGTCGTATCCCGAATACGTCCCCTTAGCGACGAAACTCGTGAGACTCGCGAGCCGCTCGGCGCCCCCCAATGCCTGGAGGTACTTCGCAAAGATTTGATCGGCGGAAAGACCCCCAGCATTTGAAAAAACATCGATTTCGTTGGGATCTTCGATTGGCGCAGAGTACTGCACAACCAGGCTGGGTATCTGTTTGGGGCGCCGGTCTCCATGGTGGCATGTGTAGCAGGTCACGGAACGGACGCCCTTGAAGTTCTGCTTATTGATCGCATCGACCATCAGCAGCATTCGTCGCGCTGTCTGCTTGAGCGGGGTCTCCTTGGCAAAGTTCTCCCAACTTTCCGTGCTATCGGAAGTGTGGCAATCGACGCAGTTCATATTCGTGGCAGCAGCGAACATGCCCATCGTGTCCATGAACTCGTCGACGGGAATTCCTTTGATGATTTGAACGTTCTTGAAGACTTCTTCAGCCAACTGGGGCCGCTGTTGTTGTGCTGCCTGGCCGTTCGCCGTCGCGATGCCAACCAGGCAGACGACCCGTCCCATAGCGCGGACAATCGTTCGCTTCAATGGAGACCTCGTGTTTTCAGATTTGTCAGATCGGTCAACGAGTACTGTTGACGAAACGGCCCTCCGCATTCGGGTCGCCGACGACGGGCTTTCCGTCCCTTGTGATCGAATCGACTAGAACGATTGGAGAATCTACGCCGAGCTTTCCCTTGATCACGACTTCATCGCCCGTTTTCAGAGTGGTTCTGCTCATGCCCGCCGCCAGCATCGTCGCGGGGGAGGACAGTTCGGCCAACCAATGCACGACGTTTCCTTTATCGTCTTTAACGTCGAAGCCGATGAAAACATGAGGGTTCTTCCACTGTACGTCCGCGACCGTCCCCTTCACTGTCTGGATTTCATTCGCATAGCCAGCGCGCCCATGATGTGCTAAGACGACGCCGGCAAGAGCTAGCGACACGACAAGCCCGATCGCGAAACTTTTTGCTATTTGACGAATATTCACCGTGTACCTCCAAGTTATTTAGTTCGAAAAGCTATCTTAAACTACTATTTCTTCGTACCGGAAATGGTCCCGTAAATGTTTTCGTTAAATTGCAAGTAGTCGGAAGGAACACAGTAGTCTTCGCCGATTTCGCCACCGGGTACCAGCTTCGTCATAGCTTTTTGAGCGACCCATGGTTGTTTGTATATTTTCGGATCGATAACGGTCACTTCCGACTCGAGCGTTGTATAGTCGACACGGCGATAACGCTCGATCACGCGCATTTCGTCACTGTGGGTCCAGCCTCCGTCAGGACGGCTTTCTTGGAGCCAGGACCTGTCGTCATAACCATTGGATTCGACGACAAACGTATCACCCTCCCAATGGCCGACGTTCCAACCCATCCAGCGGGGTTCCGGCGGCTCGGCGGGCAGTTTTCTCCCGTCAGTCCAGATCGTGCGGAAGGTGTGGCCGATTTCAAAAAACTGAATCACTCGGTCTGGCAAGGTAACGAATTCAAACCCATAGTTGTATGTATACAGGCGTGGCCAGCCAAGGGGATCACAATTGATCTTGCTGCCCAGACCGCGACCCGAGGTGTCTTTCGAGTGAAGCGGTGTTCCATCCGCAGCTTTCGCACCAAAGGTGGCGTCGTATTGTTGCTTTCCTAAAGGCGTCAGCTCAGGAGGATTGGTGAAAGCGCGATTGTTGCCATCGTATCCCCACACTCCCGTCAGATCATGCCGATCAAACGGGTGACCTTGAATCTTGTACTTGACCGCATCTTGCCTCCGGTCCTCGTTGTTTTGACATCGCGGGCATGGCTTCCATCCTGGAGGAAACTGGATTGATGGTTGCGCCGTTCTCGCCTGGGTATTTGGTCCGTTCTGGCCTTGTCCGCCCTGAGCAAGTGCGGAGGCCGGCAAAGTCAACACCGCCACTAAAGCAATGATCAAAATGGTTCGATTCTTCATATCTGTGTTCGCCTTGTCATTGATTAATTCCGCAAAAACACACAAATGAATAAAATGCAACTTTGGGGCTACGATATGTCGATTTCGCTGGTCTGTCAACAGAAGGTGTGGCCGCTGTCGATGACGGTTTGGATGAAGGTTTGGTTGAGTGTCTTTGGTTGAATGTCTTATGAATTGGGGAGAGGGTAAATAGGAGGTCCAATGAAGAAAGGAACAGGATCCCTTACCGTCATTTCTACCCTGCTATTTCTGTGCAGCCCTGCGTCTGCGCACCACGGCAATTCGGCATACGACGAAACCGCTCGCGTTCCCATCAAGGGAGTCATCACCGAATTTGTATGGACCAATCCCCATTCTCAAATTTATCTGGACGTGAAAGACAGCAACGGGAGGGTTGTGCACTGGGGAGTCGAAACAAACAGTCCAGGCATCCTAAGTAGGGCCGGTTGGACGAGGAGGTCGCTCAAACCGGGTGATGAAGTCACCATCATTCTGTGTCCCGCAAAGAACGGCGCGCCTGTCGCGTACATTGGGTCTGGGGATCCGGGAACCAAGGTAATTTTTGCTGACGGACGAGAACTGGATTTCAAGGAGAAGACAGCGCCGTAAACACATCCGGCTCAGCCGTCGAAACGGTAACCGAATCCCGGAACAGTAACGATGAGACGGGGGTCCTTGGGATTCTCTTCGATTTTGTGTCGCAAACGGAGGATGTGGACATCCACCGTTCGAGTTAACGATGCATATCGATATCCCCAGACGCGCTGCAAGAGAGCGCTTCGCGAAATCGTCTTTCCGCGATTCTCGACAAAGTAGCGTAGAAGCCGGTTCTCGCGTTCGGAAAGCTGAATCACCGACGCATCTCTGATCAACTCGGAACGGTCGAAGTCCACGCGCACTCCGGCAAATTCATAGGATGCGAGGTCCGGTTTTTTCTTGCGAACCAATCGCGCCAACAGCGCCTCGATCCGGGCCTCCAGCTCATCGAGATCGAACGGCTTCAACAAGTAGTCATCCCCGCCCGCCTTGAAAATAGCGACTCTGTGCTGAGCCAGATCCTGATCCGCAACCACGATGAGCGGGGTCTCAACATTCCGCTGCCGAAGCTCAGCGCAAATTTCCAGTGCATTGATTCGATTTTGGGCATGCGCGACGATAATCAGATCAAAATTCTCGGCCAGTGTAGGATCAACGGTTAATTCAAAGTCTGAGACGGCAACGACGGCATAGCCTCGGTCTCGTAGCCCGTCAATCACGTTTCTTATTGAGGAAGCGTCCGGTCTAATGACAAGTAAATGCCGATCCATCGGGTTTTTCTCTCCGGGTTTTTCTCTCCGGATGGATAGACGGAGAAAATGAGGAAATGGCTGTTACATTTTTTAACGAGATCGTTGCTCGAGGCTGTGGTCTAAATGGACTGACACGGAATAGTCAAGGAGGTTCTATGAAGAAAAGAGCGGTTTTCTTAGCGGCTGGATTAGCTCTGCTATGGGCAGTCTCGGGTTTTTCCCAGGTCCGGGCAGCGCAGAACCGGATTCCCCAATCCATAGTGATCAATGGCCAGACGGTTAATGGGGCGTATGTGACGGCGCCGGGCGGGCAACTGCAGAGCTTTACGTGCCCGGCCCCACAGCATTACGTGACGTTCGATGGTGCTTCTCAAGGCTGGGCGTGCTATGAAGAGACAACAGGCGTTTGGCTTCTCAATGCCCTTCCACCCGCGCAATCTCAATCAGCCCCGGTTCCAGTCCCCAGTCCACAGCAACCTTCTGTAATTTATCAGCCGGCACCGCCAGTTGTTTATCAAACGCCAACCGTGATTTATCAACAACCGCCGACTGTCGTCTATCAAGCGCCGCCAACCGTTGTCTACACGGCTCCGGTTCCTCCGGTAGTTATCGCACCTGCGTATCCCCCTTCGGTCATCCTGGGAACCGCCGCAATCAATGCCGCAGGAAGAATCGCGTCGGCAGCGATCATTGGATCGCACCACAACCGGGTGTACTACTATCCGCAACACCACGGCCGCCGCTGGTGAAAAGCGAGTTCAAGGGCGTATTTCCCAAGGAGGTTCGATGCTAATCGCGAGTTTTACGGCGATTTTGTTGGCCGCCGCCGCTCCGGAAATGATGATTCCGCCGGGGACCATTCTTCCGGTCATTCTCAATGAAACCCTGAATACGGCCAAGGTTCAGGATAATGATCCAGTGTTGTTCTCGTTGGCTGACGACGTGCGCGCGGGCGGTCACCGCGGTCCTGTTTTGATTCCCCGGGGATCAAACGTTGTCGGCCGCGTCCTCCGATCGCAGCGCGCCGGCCATTTCATTGGCCGCTCCCAAATGGATATCGGCATTGAAGAGATCATTACTCCTGCGGGAGACGTCTACGACGGCGTGTCGGCAAGAATCATCGACGTGGGAAAGCGGAAAGGGGAAAAAGGTGAGGTGAAGGCGGATGGCGGAATCCAGGGTCCCGTCCATCGGACGAGGGACACCTTCTTATTGCTCTTTCCGCCCACCACACTCGTGCAACTCCTGTCGATTCCGAAACGCGGACCGGATATTGTGCTTCCCGTGGAGACGCGACTCTACGTCAAGCTGATGACCCCAATTTATGTGGAGACCCGGCCGGCCCTTAGTGCGGCCGTCCCGCAAGGGCCCTTTCCCGGACCTCAACCAGTACCGCAGCCCCTGGTTCCCACGCCGGCCGTCAGTTTGGAAACGCTGGTGGCCCCGGTTGCACTTTACCCCGACGCGATTCTTCGCGACCTGTTCCCGGCGTGTGCGCATCCGCTCGAGATCGTGCAGGCGAGCCAGTGGGTCCATCAAATTCGTGATGTGGAAGGCAGCCTGCCGCGCAATGGGTATGACTATGGCTGGCATCCCAGCGTAAAAGCCCTTACCGCCTACCCCGACCTGCTCCAGCGTTTGGGAGCGGATCTGAACTGGGTGACCAGGCTGGGTTCTGCTTTTGCCGTAGATCCTCCAGCCGTAATAAATGCTGTCGCGCGGCAACGCACTCAAGCGAATTGGTTCCGGACTAGTGCCGAGGGACGGAATTGAACCGCCGATGCCGGCCTTTTCAGGTCAACAACGGCATTCCCTCCATCTTTGCTTCAACGACTTTCAACTCAACAAGAGCTTTTCTTTCGACGGCATTGCGGGATTGCGGTCTGGAAGCCTAAAGGTCCAAACAGCGGGTAGCGCT
>MNKP01000145.1 GCA_001920875.1 Acidobacteria bacterium 13_1_20CM_2_55_15 | reverse complement strand
TGCGCGGCAAAAAGAAATACTATAACGTAGCACGCAATCGCCGGTTGAAGGCTGAATGTGGAGGGACCGGCCGGAGGTAAAGAGGCCGCCGCGGAGCGCAAGCCCGATAGGGCGCAGCCTCAAGTAAAAGCGGCGTACCGAAGCGA
Source organism: Acidobacteria bacterium 13_1_20CM_2_55_15 (assembly GCA_001920875.1). Taxonomy (GTDB): domain Bacteria; phylum Acidobacteriota; class Terriglobia; order 20CM-2-55-15; family 20CM-2-55-15; genus 20CM-2-55-15. Next base: position 9,787 of record MNKP01000145.1, on the reverse strand, counting down.
TCCGGCGTGAGCGGCTGCGAACGCAAGCCCGATAGGGCGCAGCCGGTAATAGACGGTGGGCCCGGCACTAAAAGGGAGGGCAGGTGAGTCGTCAGCGGAAACCCCTGGATGGTATTCGAGTTTTAAGTTTTGAAATTCAAGTGGCAGGGCCGTATTGCACCATGATGCTTGGAGACCAGGGAGCCGATGTCATCAAAGTCGAACGTCCCGAAGGGGGTGACACTGCACGAGGCGGGGCGCCGAAAATTAAGAACGACAAAGGCCAGACGCAAAGCGGTTATTTTCTCCGTTTCAATCGCAACAAGCGTAGCCTGACCCTCAATCTCAAGAGCGATCGTGGGCGCCAGATCTTTCGGGAGTTGGCCCGCAAGTCGGATGTCATCGTCGAAAATTTCCGCCCTGGCCTTCTGGAGGAAATGGGTATTGGCTACAAGGCGCTTTCGGAATTGAATCCAGGCCTCATTTACGCTTGTATTTCGGGATTTGGCAGCCTGGACGGCTACTTGGGTCCCTACAGTAAAAGGCCGGCATACGACATTGTGGCTCAGGCGATGGGTGGACTGATGAACACGTGTGGGCAGTCCGATGGACCGCCGACGTGGCTCGGGGTCGCCCTGGGCGATATCGTTTCCGGAATGCAGGCAGCTTACGCCATCATTCTGGCCCTGTACCAGCGGACTCAGACCGGTCGTGGACAGTATATTGATGTCTCGATGTACGACACCATTATCGGGTTGGCTGAACGCTCCGTTACAGCGTACTCACTAACGGGACACGTACTTGAACGTGGAAATGAGCCGTACATGGCGCCGTGGGGACCGTTCCAGTGCAAGGACGGCTGGATAGGGCTGATTGTGGCAACGGAGGGCGACTGGTCTAAGTTTTGCCAGGCCATCGAGCGTCCGGATTTGGCAGGCCAGACAGGCACAACGTCCGGCCCCGAACGCGCTAAGAACATGCCGGGTTGGCTTGGAGACATTATCAGGCAGTGGTTCCAAAACCAAACGAAGGCGGAAGCCGTAAAGAAGCTATTGGCCGTTGGTCTGCCGATTGGCCCCGTGCAGACCGCCGGAGAGATCTTCAATTGTCCTCATGTTGACGCCCGGAAATTATTGATTAATGTATCCGATCCCGTCCTTGGCACCGTCAAGCTCGTGGGCCCTGTGGCCAAGCTGTCCGGTAATCCGGAACCTCTTACCCGTCCCGCCCCGCTATTGGGGGAACATAACGCCGAAATCCTCAGAGAGATCCTGGGCTACACGGAAGAAGAGATAGGGAAGCTGGAAGTGTCGGGAACATCGTGAGGACCGAGGAGAACATCGTGAGTCAAGAAGAGGTTGTTGTCATCAGTGCCGTCCGGAGTCCCTTTGGTAAATTCGGCGGAAGTCTGAAAGATTTCACTTTACCCAAACTCGGCGGCGTCGTTGTTGCTGAGGCCATCCGGCGAGCGGGCGTAGCGCCCCAAGACGTGGAAGAGGTTGCGACCGGAGTCAATCTGCCCGGCAGCGATCGGTCGATTGCTCGCCAGTTGTTGATCTCGGCCGGTATCCCGCCACGGCGAGTCGCCTACACTGTGGACCGGGCGTGCTGTTCTTCCATGGCCGCGGTCAATATGGCTTCCCGCTCCATTCGGCTGGGTGAAGCCAATGTGTGCGTTGCCGGCGGCGTGGAGAACATGAGCAAAGTGCCCTACTTTTTGACGGATCTGCGCTGGGGACACCGCCTCGGTGATGTGACGCTGAAAGATCAGTTGGTCATTGCGTGCCCCATGACCGGCAAGCCGCGCGCGGTTCAGGCGGGGGAAGAGGCGGTTGAGTATGGTGTTACACGAGAAGAGCAGGATGGCTGGGCTTTTTGGAGTCATCAGAATTACTGCAAAGCCAAAGAGCTCGGTAAATTCAAAGATGAACTGATGTCCATCGAGGTCCCGCAGGAAAAGGGACAGCCCTTGGTGGTCGCAGAAGATGAGTCGCCCCGGTCGGACACGACGGTGGAAAAATTGGCCAAATTGCCGGCGATTTACGGCAGCCCGACGGTGACGGCCGGCAACTCTCCCGGTCTCAGTACAGGAGCTTCAGCTATGGTTTTGATGTCCAAGACAGAAGCCCAACGGCTCGATAAACGGCCGCTCGCAACTTTGATGGGTTGGGCAATGGCTTCGGGTCATCCTGATCGAATCGCTTCGATCCCAGCGGAATCGGCTCGCATCGCCTTAGAGAAAGCCGGCATGAGTATTGACGATATCGATCTCATTGAAGTCAATGAAGCCTTTGCCGCCGTGGCGCTGGTTTCAACCTTCATTATGGCCCGCCGCGATAAAGCCAAAGCTGAGGCGCTTCGCGCCAAGACCAATGTGAATGGCGGAGCCATAGCCATCGGCCATCCTACGGGGGCCACTGGTGCACGCCTCATCATCACTCTAATTTATGAATTGCGGCGGCTGAGGAAAGCGGCGGGCAGTACACGTCCCTATTACGGGCTGGCGACATTATGTGGCGGGATCGGCGAAGGCGAAGCAGTTATTGTCAGAGTCGATCAATGAGTAAAGAAAAGACAATCTCTGATGCAGATGTAAGCAGCAAAGCGGAGTGGACTGAGAAGATTTTAGCTCCGCACCTGGAGACCGAAACGGAGCGCCGTGCGGAGTTCACGACCAGTTCAGGCTTGCCGCTGGAGCGCGTTTACGCTTCGGAGGATTGCCTGTCTAACGGGGCAAGTCCTGGTGAAAAATTAGGCTATCCGGGCGCGTATCCCTTTACTCGCGGAATCACCCCAACGATGTATCGCAGCCAGTTTTGGGTCATGGGCATGTATTCGGGGTATGGCTCTGCGGAGGAAGCCAACGAACGCTATCGTGCTTTGTTAGATCGAGGCCAGACGGGATTTTCCGTCGCTCTTGACCTTCCGACTCAATGCGGTTACGACGCCGATCACCCTCTGGCCGCAGGCGAAGTGGGCGTGACGGGCGTGCACATCGGTTCGCTGGCCGATATGGAGCGGCTGTTCCAGGATATCCCCTTAGAAAGGGTTCGCCAGATTCGCACAACCGCCAACGCCATAGGTCCGATTATCGCGGCAATGTACATCGCCGCCTTTGAGAAACAGGGTGTGAATATTCGGAACACCCGAATGTTCATCCAGAACGATGTGCTCAAAGAGTACTTTGCTCGCGGCACCTACATCTTTCCTCCGGAAGCTGCAGTCAAGCTGTCGTCGGACGTCATCGAATATTGCGCTCACAATCTGCCGGAATGGACGCCGCTTGCGATGAGCGGCTACCACATTCGCGATAGAGGCAGCACCGCGACCCAAGAACTGGCTTTTACTTTTGCCAACGGCTTGGCCTATCTCGATCAGGTCTGCCGCCGCGGCATGCATATCGATACGTTCGCTCCCCAAATTTGGACTTTTCTCTCAGCCGGTATTGACGTTCTGGAAGAAGTCGCCAAATTCCGGGCGGCCCGGCGGATTTGGGCGAGGCTGATGCGCGAACGCTACGGGGCACAAAATCTCGAGACAATGAAATTGAAGATTTTCGCGTACACGTTGGGGGGCAATCTCGTCGCTCAGCAGCCGTTGAATAACATTGCTCGGGTTGCCATCGAGACCTTGGCCGCAGTGCTGGGCGGGGTGCAGACGATCGCCACCTCATCTTATGACGAAGCGTACGCTATCCCGACCGAAGAAGCTGCCACAATTGCCCTGCGCACGCAGCAGATCGTCGCGCACGAGGCGGGAGTGTGCGGGACCGTCGATGCCCTCGGTGGTTCCTACGCCATCGAAGCTCTTACCGAGACGATTGAAGCGGATGTCTTCAATTATCTCGACAAAATCGAGGCACTAGGAGGAGCAGTACGTTGCATCGAGGAAGGTTTCTACGATCGCGAACTCTCCGAAGCAGCCTATCGGTATCAACGCCAAATCGAAACGAATGATCGGATATTGGTCGGCCTCAATGCGCACAAGAGCGAAGAAGAGCAAAAGATCCCGGTCTTTAAAGCGAATCCCGAAACCGAGCAACGCCAGGTCGAACGGCTGCAAGCACTACGGCAGCAGCGCGACAGCGCCTTAGTCGCAAAGACCCTGGCGGATTTGGCAGACCAGGCGCGCGCCAACGAAAACGTGTTGCCTGCGCTGATTGAGACTGTCAAAGCCTACGCCACAGTGGGCGAGATCTGCGATCGGCTGCGGGCTGTGTACGGCGTGTACGAAGTTAGCCACGTGTTTTAGGTAAGTTCTCAGTTTTGAGTTCTGAGTTTTGAGTTGGCCTGATCCACTCATAACTCAGAACTCCTAACTCAAAACTGAAGGATTGATCATGGATTATTCCTCTTTTCCAAACATGATATTTGAACGTCGCGATCCGGGCATTCTCTGGATCACTCTGAGCAAACCCGAGAAGCTGAATACAGCGGATGCCCAAATGCATCAGGCTCTGGCCGATCTTTGGCCTATGATCGACCGCGACCCTGAAACGCGCGTTGTGGTATTGACCGGGTCCGGCCGCGCCTTCTCGGCGGGTGGGGACCTCGACAGGATCAAGAACGCGCACGGAGACTATGAACAGGTTGTCACGATACTGGAGGAGACCCGCGACATCGTCTACAAAATGTTGTATTGCTCGAAACCGATCGTTGCGGCGATTAACGGTGTCGCTGTCGGCGCCGGAGTCGTCGTCGGTTTGCTCGCCGATATCAGCATCATGGCCGAAGGTGCGCGTCTTGGCGATGGTCATACGAAGATGGGCTGGGCCGCCGGTGACCACGCCGCCATTATCTGGCCTTTGCTATGCGGCATGGCCAAAGCGAAATACTACTTGATGACGAGCGATTTCATCGATGGCCGTGAAGCAGAACGCATCGGATTGGTCAGCATGTGCGTACCGGATGACCAACTTCCCGATAAAGCCATGCAAGTGGCCACCAGGTTGGCGAACGGGTCGCGCGATGCAATTAAATTCACGAAGCGAGCGCTCAACCAGTGGCTGCTGCAAGCCGGACCTATTTTCGATCATGCCATGGTCCTCGAGATGATGGGATTCTTCAGCCCTGATCTGCTCGCCGGTTTGGAGGGGCTGCGAAACAAGCGCCCGGCGGTATTTCCCTCGCGTGAAAACAAACTGTGACGAGCAACGCCGCGCGTGTCATGAAAATTTCGGACCTCCCGCTTCACTACAACTGCGTAGACATTCTCGAACACAATCTCGTCAATCGAGCCGATAAGACGGCCCTCTACAGCGTCGAAGGCGAGATGACATTCCGGCAAGTCTCCGAGGAAGTCAATCAGGTCGGCAATGCCCTCAAAAAACGCGGTGTGCGGATTGGCGACGCCGTGGCCATTCTCTCGCTGGATCTTCCGGAATGGGTCACCTCTTTCTTTGGCATCCTGAAGGTCGGTGGTGTAGCGGTCGGCCTAAGCACGACGCTGACTCCGAAAGAATACGCCTACATCCTCGATGATTGCCGCGCGCGGATCTTGATTGTTTCTGAGGCTTTGCTACGTCAAATTGAGCCAATCCGGGCCGAACGGCAATTTCTCGAACATGTGGTCGTCATCGGTCAGCCCTCGCACAAATCCCATTTACCGTTTACGCAGTGGATGCAGGCCGAATCGACTGAACTCGCTGCCGCGCCCACGCACCGTGAGGATTTTTGCACACTGAATTACACAAGCGGCACGACCGGGCAGCCCAAAGGCATTCCTCACGCCCATAAGGACATGCCTATCAGTTCGCAGTTGTATACGGTAAACAAGTTGGGCCTAAGCGAGGATGACCGGACTTTCTCTGTGGCGAGGCTGTTTTTCACCTTCGGCCTTGGCGTCAATCTGTTCTCTCCCTGGTATGTCGGCGCAAGTACCGTGTTGTGCTCCAAACCACCGCGCGTGGCCGCCAACATTTTGGAAACCATCGATCGGTTCAAGCCGACATTCCTGTTCAATGTGCCTACCGGCTATGCGAGCATGCTGGCAGTTGAAGATTTCAATAACCGGTACGATCTGTCGTCTTTGCGAATGTGCGTTGCCGCCGGCGAAGCGCTGCCGGCTTCGCTCTGGCATTCGTGGAAAGAAAAGACCGGTTTAGAAATCGTCGAATCGATGGGCACGACTGAGGCTTTTGCCCTCTTTCTCTCGAACGATCCCGCCGAACCACGTTGCGACACCGTCGGAAAAGTCGTCGAGGGTTTTGAATTAAAAATTGTCGATGAAAACGGCCAGGAAGTGCCGCGCGGTGAGATCGGCGATCTGATGATCAAGGGAGAAACATTCAGCCTCTATTACCTGCATCAGTATCACAAGACGCAGCAGTATTTCCGCGGAGAATGGATGAGCACCGGGGACAAATTCTACGTTGACGCGGACGGCTTCTATCACTACTCCGGCCGGTATGACGACATGTTGAAGGTCGGCGGTATCTGGGTCTCGCCTGTGGAAATAGAGAACACGTTACGCACACACCAGGCTGTGTACGAGTGCTGCGTGATGGGATATCCCGATCGCGATTCGCTGATCAAGCCCAAAGCATTTATTGGTCTTCGTAAGGGTTATGCGCCGTCGGACGAGTTGGCAAATGCATTAATCGAACACTGCAAGGCGAATATGGCTGCATATAAACGGCCACGCTGGGTCGAATTTATGAGCGAATTACCGAAGACAGCCACGGGGAAAATTCAGCGTTCAGTTCTGCGCTATTCACCGCCGGGCGGCAGCCATCATCTTTGAAGGGCTTTCCAACTCATGACGTGCGACGGCGTAATCAAAATCAGGGGCCGGTTTTTTAAAGGCATCTCTTCGTACTGAGCATACTTTTCTTCCAGCAATCGTATGCCGGTGGCGTGCGTCTCGCCATTTTCCACCAATGCCCCGGTGCCCCTCACCAGCAGCCACTCGAGTTGGGTCCAATCCTCGTCGTAGTGGTCCACGATGAATGCCACTTTTGGATTCTCCAACAAATTGCGTACGCGTTTCAGTTCGCGCGGTCGAACGCGCTTGGGCTTCTCATCCACGGGCACATATAGCTTCCGGCCATCGGTTGCAAACACAACTGGGATCACGTGCGGCTGGGCGGTCATGTCAGCGGTTGCGAGCCTGCCTACCCGCACTCGATCGAGGAAATCCAACTCTGCATCCGTGAAGTATGCGCGGTTCATAGATGTAGTGTATTGCGGCTTGCGCCGACTTGGTGCATCTGTTAGTCTGGCGCCTCTTCGCTTCGCGCTTAAGCTACCCTCTTCTCGAGGGATGTAAATAAGGAGGTTTTTCTAATGGAACTGGGAGTTTTTTTGCCGGTCTCGGGCCGGGCAGCTGTCCCGGAAGTGCTGACTGAAGCGGCCCAACAGGCCGAGAACCTGGGCTACGATTCGGTCTGGGCAGCGGAACGCCTGGTCAATCCCTGGGATATGAACACCGCTTATCCGTACAAAGAAGACCAAAAATGGCAGGGATTCGTCGCCCCCAATGTTCCGTTCCTGGAGCCTTTGACTTGTCTGTCCTTCTTATCTGGCGTCACCAAAAAAGTTCGGCTCGGCATCAGTGTCGCTGTTCTGCCCTATCGTCATCCGCTCTACACAGCAAGGGTGGCCACCTCCATCGACACGCTTTCAAATGGAAGATTGATCCTGGGCGTTGGTGTGGGCTGGATGCCTGAAGAGTTCCAGGCACTTGGTGTGGCTCCTTTTGAAAAAAGAGGAGCAATGGCCAACGAGCAGCTCGAGATCTTCAATCTTCTCTGGAAGTCGGAGCGACCCAGTTTCCACGGCAAGTATTACAATTTCCCGGCGGTGTCCGTCAGCCCGCCGCCGGTTCAAAAACCCCGCTTCCCGATCTGGACCGGTGGAGAAAGCGAAGCCGCAGTGAGGCGTGCGGCAAAATACGCCGATGCCTGGTTCTCCTATCACGTGAAGATTACGGCCCAGGACATGGCTGCAAAGTACGCCGAAGTCAAAAAACGGGCGGCCGAGTTGGGTAGACCACAGCCTCCGGACCTCTGTTGTTGCCGCCCGATTGATCTTACAAACGAGCCTGCGCCTCAAAGCGACGAGGACCTTAAAGGTACTCCCCAGCAACTGGTCGCTAGCCTGAAGAAGTTTAAGGACATCGGTGTAAAGCACATGGCTCTTCAATTCATCGTCGGCCGTTGGCCAGAGCGCAAAGAGAAAATAGACCGCTTCGCCAAAGAGGTGATGCCCGCCCTCCGATAAGCTTCACGCGTCAGAATCGTGGTCTTGGATCATCAGGAGGCGGCATGAATCAGATTCAATCGCGGCGGGATTTTCTCGCCGGCCTCGCTGGACTTGGAGCCAGCATCATCTTTCCGAGCAGTAAGTCGTTGGGGCAGTCGTCGGCTCCGGCAGCCGGCCGGATCGACGTGCATCATCACTTCGGTTCACCCGCATGGATCTCGATGGTGAATACGAAGCAGACTCAGGGCTACCAGACCTGGCAGCCGTACACACCGGCGAGAGCCATCGAGGACATGGATCGCGGCGGCGTATCCACTGCCATGATCTCGATTACCACGCCCGGTATCTGGTTCGGAAACATCGACGAGACCCGGCGTCTTGCTCGCCGGGAAAACGAATACGGTGCGCGCATCGTTTCCGACTACAAAGGCCGTTTCGGCCTGCTCGCTGTGTTGCCCCTGCCGGATGTCGACGCCAGCCTGCGCGAGATCGAATACGCGTTTGATACGCTCAAAGCCGAAGGTGTGGGCTTGCTGAGCAACTGGAGAGATAAGTGGCTCGGTGACGAATCCTTCACACCCGTTCTCGATGAACTCAATCGCCGCAAAGCGATCCTTTATACGCACGGGGCCGCGCCGGGCTGCTGCGGAGGGAATTTCCTTCCTGGTGTCAATGAGACCACCATTGAATACAACACGGATGTGAGCCGTACGATCATCAATCTCATTTCCAGTGGAACGGCAACCCGTACTCCCGACATTCGCTACATCATGTCGCATGGCGGCGGTACGATCACAGCGCTCACCGGACGCTTTCTTGGCAACGAAGGCAGCGCCGAGAATCTGGCGCGCACGCCGCAACCGGATTCAAAGCTGTACCATCTCCGCCGGTTCTACTACGACACGGCCGCGTCAACCAATCCCGTGAACATCCAATCGCTCAAAATGCTCGTCGGCGCCTCGCAAATTGTGTTTGGTACAGACCATCCATTCGGCAACAGCGCCAACATCGCTTCTGCCTTGCAGAAGGTGGGACTCACACCAGAGGAACTGCGCGGTGTAGACCGCGAAAACGCGCTGAGGATGTTGCCAAAGTACCGTGGTTAACGGCGAAGTGTGAGAGGCCCGAAGACGGGAGGAATTTCAAGATAATTTCCGCGTCCTCCGCAATCATTGATCATTCCAACACGGTCATTTCCGGACCGGGCTCGACTATTGCTGGAGCGGATTCGATTCTTGATACGAGCGTCGCAATTATCTTCGTCGGAAAACAGATCATTTCCACGGCGGAAATGGACGTCTACAAGACGGACACCACCATTTCCTCGTTCGACACACTTCGGCACTCGCCGGAAATGATCCGGACCTGCTTGCCGAAACTGACCCCATCCGCGGTTGGTGGACAGGTCCATTTGGCGCACGTCAACGTCACATGCATAAGTCAACTCCCGCCGGACGATCATTCCCGCGATCGGTCATAAAGCCCTCACCTCGACGCGCTCCAGTCCTGTTCTTGTTCGCGTGAGCCGCAATCGGAGGCGAACCCAATGCAACGGAGCCATTCGACTTCGTAGTAAAGAAGACGTAAGTTGGAGGGATTCGCCTGCT
>MNKP01000121.1:3648-12519 GCA_001920875.1 Acidobacteria bacterium 13_1_20CM_2_55_15 | reverse complement strand
AGGACACTCGCTTCGGAAACGAGATCAGACCCGGCAAACGTCTGAAAAACGGCGCTCACGAGCAAATGGACAGTCCCGGGCAAAGTCAGCCGCAGCCACCCGCTCCGCACCGTGTCGTCACCGCTGAGTACCACACGGGTGACGCGATTACCTGGAACGGTGAACGTGATCGACGATGCCGGAGCCGCGCCGTCAGCGGATGCAGGCAATGGATTGCCGTCATCATCGAAAATATCAGCCGTACCGAAAACGCCGGTCGAGACGTTGGTTGTGAAATACAAGACCGTCTTGATATTGATATCGGTTGCCGGGCCGCCAAACGCGACTTGAGGCAGAATACGGACCTGGCTTCCACCGTCGGGTCTATCAGCGACCGGTATGGTCGTCAGTTGATCACCGTTGATCCGCACGACTGTGGCAATGAAGCCGTTCCCGCCGGCGAGATTGCATGCCGAACTGGAACATGAGTCCAGAGAGACTTTCGCGCGAATCTGTTTGATGTTGGAAACGCTGGGAAACAGCTCTGTCAGAAATCGGGCAACATGCCCATTGGCCGGTACAGATAACGCATTGCTTGCCAGCACATTTCCCGTACTCGGATCCCATAATCGAGCCAGGACGTATGCCGCAGCCGTGTCGGGATTGGCGATCGCGATTCCGGTATTCAGGACGCCATCCGTTTCAGCGGCGAAATCCGTAGCCGGCATGACGTCAGAGGCGGGATCGACTCCGATCTCTGAAATGAGCGTCGTTCCGGAGAATGAATCGAGAAGAACTGTCGTGAGCGCGTCACAAGGCGAGTAGACGATCTCCATCCAGCCCACGGTGATTGCGCCATTGATATTAATTTGTACTTGTCTACTCTGCCCGCCGTCCAATTTGAGATCGATCGTGGATTGCGGATCCTGCCCATCGAACAGAACGGCGAGAGGCGATCCGCTATCTGAAAACAACGTCACATGCGCCGTCGTCGAAGCTGAATTGTTGTTCACGATTTGAAGCAGGGTCACGTAGTGCGGTCCGTTCGGATCGCCGCCGGCAACAACGTGAGGAAAAGCAATCGTCACAGGCGGGTAAGTAACCTGACCCGACGCAACCTCCGCCCACAGCACGAAGGAGAGGAACGCAATCTTCTTCATCTTCTCTCTAATTACCTGAGATTACCTGGCTCGATTGTTAAAAGTTGTGCAGTGGCGGCCACCCGCGGGGCCGGAATGTTGAACAATCCGGCATATCCCAATCCACCTGTCGATATGGCGGGCTTCAAGGCAGCCATCGACGCCTATACGGCCGCTGCCGCTCTGGATGGGGGAAAATCGGCCATCACGGAGCGGGACAAGCGCCGTGCGGATGCGGTCATCATGCTGCGTCTACTCGGACACTACGTCGAGGTCGCCTGCAAGGGTGATCCGCACACGTTTGTCTCTAGCGGTTTCGTTCCCGCGTCGGCGCGCCAGCGCACTCCATCGCAGCCGGTATCCACACCCTCGATCGTGAAGATCGATCAGGGCAGCACCGGGCAGCTCTTAGTGACGATCCAATCGGTCAAAGCCAGAAGCTACGAACTGCGGTATGGACCGGTTCCGGCTTCGGGAGCCACTCTCAATTGGACAACGATAGTGGTCCCGAGCACGAAACCGGCAACCCCCGTCAACAACCTCACACCTGGTACGACCTACACGTTCCAGGTACGGGCATACGGGAAACTGGGCTTCTCCGACTGGAGCGATGCGGTCGAACGGATGGTCATCTAACCGCGCGAAGCGCAAGCCCGACAGGGCGCAGCCGTGAATAACGGGGTGGTTCTCTTGCGGGGACCACCCCGTTTTTTCTAACAAGGAGATCACATGGTGGAAATCTGCAGAGGAGGGGCGGATGCGCCAAGCGCAGCGAAGGCGCAGCCGGGGTGGTCAGTTCGGCGACGCTTTCGGCCGAACTGACCACCCCGGCCTTCGGCCACCCCTCTGCGAGGAGGGGAATGCACACATCATCCAACCAGCAAGATTTGCAGGTCCATCAGGTTCGTTTGTGTCGGACCGGTGATGATGAGATCCTCCGTCGCTTTTAGAAAATTAAAAGAATCATTGGAGCGAAGAAAATTCTGGGGCATCAATCCGAGTTCGATCGCGCGTGAGCACGTGAATGGATCCACCAGTCCGCCGGCTGCGCTTGTTGGACCGTCGCTGCCGTCGGTCGCCACACTGGCGAAACAGGCTTGTGATGAGAACGGACGCGACGCGACGGAGATCGCCCACGCGAGCGCCATTTCCTGATTTCTTCCTCCGGTTCCGTTACCGTGGAGAGTCACGGTGGTCTCACCGGCAGCCAGGATGCACGCGGGCGATTGGATAGGATTTCCTGTGCGCGCTGTTTCCCGCGCGACTGCAGCGAAGAAAAGGCCCAGATCCTTCGCTTCTCCTTCAAGCTCGGTCCCGAGGAGCAGCGTATTGAAACGCAGTTCGCGCGCTTTATCGGCGGCCGCATCGGCGAGCAACCGGTTGTTGGCGATCACGTGATTATCAACCTTCTTGAAGACCGGGTCCCCAGGTTCAGGGGTATCCGGAATAGCTCCCCGCGCGCCTTCGTGGAATCTTTTGCGCACAGCGTCCGGAATATCGAGAGCGTATTTCTGAACGATGGCGAGAGCGTCGGAGAATGACGTCGTATCCGGAGCCGTAGGTCCGGAAGCAATAAAGTCGATGGGATCTCCGATGACGTCGGACATTATTAACGAAATCACGCGTGCCGGAGACGCCCACCTGGCGAGCTGTCCTCCTTTGATGTCGGACAGATGTTTGCGTACTGCGTTCAGTTCTCGAATCGTGGCGCCGGCGCGCAGCAAAAGAGATGTCGTTTGCTGTTTCTCCTGCAGCGTGATTCCCTCGGCCGGGGCGGGCCACAAAGCCGAACCTCCCCCAGAGATCAAAACAAGAACGATGTCATCCTCGCTCACTCCCCGGAGCAACTCGCGGGTCTCGTACACCGCGCGAACGCCGGCAGCGTCGGGAATAGGATGGGCGGCCTCAACAAGCCGCATCCGTTGAAGCGGCAGTGCGTGGCCATACTTCGTGACAATAAGCCCGCCACTGATGTGGCTGCCCAAAATTTCCTCGGCAATCTGCGCCATTTTCGCGCTCGCCTTACCGGCGCCGATGACGATCAAACGGCCGCGAATCGCGATTTCCTTGCCCCCGGCGATAAGGACCTTGTCACGGAGTTGAAGAAATTTTCGAATGCATGTGGCAGGATTCGCTGCATTCAGCGCGGCCTCCCAAATGAGCCGTGCCGAGTGCCGAAGCTCCTGGGTATTCAATTACTGCGCATGCTCCCTTGCGATCTTGGCGCGGATGTCTTCGACAGCGGCGCGGTCGGGAGCGTTAGGATTCTCCTTCAGATATGTGTCGGTCTCGTCGATGACCTCCTGCCACTTGTGCTGCATTACGTAGATGTTCGCGAGCCACAAATGGATCCGGGTAAGATTCGGATTAAGATCGTGGGCCTTCTTGAAAGCGGCTTCGGCTTCTTCGAGGAAAGAAGATTTATAGTTTGCGGTTCCAAGCAGCAAGTATGCCGGCGCAGAACGTGGATTGAGTTTTACGGCAGCTTCGAGGGCATCCAACGCCTGATCGAGAATCCGGCCGGTTAACTCGGCATTCTCTTTTTCCAGTTCGGCCTCTTCAATGTAAAGGCTGCCGAGATTGACCAAGGGCCTCTCGCTCTTCGCGTTCAACTCACGGCTGCGCGTGTACTCCTTTTCAGCCTCCGGGTATCGCTTCAAACTTTGGTAGAGGCTACCCAGATTGTTATGGGCGTGGTAAAAATTCGGCGCGAGGCGAACCGCATTCTCCAGCAGTTTGATGGCATTTTCGAGCTTCCCTCTTTTCTTCTCCTCTATCGCTTTTTCATATTCCTGGACGGCTTTCTTAGGAAGGTTCTCCTTCATCTGGCTGATGTCGATCACATCGCGATCTTCGGCATCCAGTCCCGAAAGGCGGGAGCGGGGATCCGCAGCAGATTTACTGATAAAGATCGTGACGTTAGAGGCGCCGAAGTTGTTGAACACCTCGACCTGCTGCCGCGCCGATTCATAACCGTCGGCTGTTACGGAGATGAAATACGAACCGGGAGCGAGATTGCGAAATTCAAAACCACCGCCGCCGTCGGTATAGGTGGTTTGAACCACCTGCATCGTCGTTTTTTCGAGTCGCACTTCAACGCGTTGCCCGACGTCACCGCCGTTGCCGATAACTACTTTGCCGCGAATCGCCAGGTCAACTCCGCGGTTTCTCTGCTGCGGTAAAACCTGGGCGCCGAAAGCACAAAAGGTGAATAAAACAAGCGCCAATCCGACGACTGCCGTTCTAGCCATTGTGGCGACCTCGCTGGTATCTGCCGCGTTTATACCATAAACTAACTGCGCGATGAAGACGGCGCTGGGCACGATTCTCATCACGGAACAAGAGATCCGGCGCCGGATTGCGGAACTGGGCCGCCAGATTTCCAACGATTACTTGAAAACGCCGGTCACCCTCGTTGGGATTCTGAGAGGCAGCTTCGTTTTCCTTGCGGATCTGATTCGCGCCATTTCGTTGGAAACTCCCGTCGAAGTAGATTTTATGTCAGTGTCAAGTTATGGCGACGCAACAACGACGTCGGGTACGGTTCATATTGAAAAAGACCTGGGAATTTCCGTGGGCGGCAAAGATGTCATTATTGTTGAAGATATCGTGGACACAGGACTTACGTTGTTTCATGTTTACAACATTCTTTTGGGCCGGGGAGCGCGATCGCTTCGCGTAGCGGCACTGCTGGAAAAGCCGGGCAAGTCGAAGTACAACCGCCCGATCGATTACCTGGGATTCAAGATACCAAACAAGTTTGTCGTCGGCTTCGGTCTGGATTATGCGCAGCGCTATCGCAATCTTCCCGATATTCGTGTTTTAGATGAAATCTGATTTCGGCCGGCATATCGATCACACTCTCTTGCGTCCTATCGCGACCACAACCGATATTCGCCGCCTTTGCACCGAGGCGATCGAATACGGAATGGCGGCTGTTTGCGTTTTTCCATCGTACGTCCCGATGGCTCGTGAGATCTTGAAAGAGTCGCGAGTGAAAATCGCAACCGTCATCGCGTTTCCTTTCGGCGTCACATACACGGAAATCAAGGAAGCCGAAATGCGAACCAGCGCGGCGCGTGGAGCCGATGAAATGGATTTTGTCATCAACATCGCCGCGCTGAAATCGGGAGACGACAGAGCGATCGAGCAGGAAATGGAATACCTCACCTCCAAGGCACGAACCATCGGCGTCCGGACGAAATTCATTATCGAGACCGCTTATCTCACGGATGATGAAAAGGTGCGTGTCTGCAAAGTCGCCAATCGTGTGAAGCCGGACTTCATGAAGACTTCCACCGGCTATGGCCCGTCGGGCGCCACGGTGGAAGACGTGCGCATGATGCGATCGAGTTTGCTTCCTGAAATTCAGATCAAGGCGGCTGGGGGCATTCGCTCATACGCGGAAGCGCTGCAGTTATTGCAGGCTGGGGCGTCGAGGCTCGGCACCAGTTCAGGTATCAAAATCATTGAAGAGGCCAGCAAGCTATGAAGCCGGATCCCGCAGCAATCAGTCCTGAAGCGACACGATTTGTATCGACGCTGGTCGAGATCAATCACGAGATCACGTCGATTCTCGATCTGGACGAGTTGCTGCAGAAGATTGCAGAACTCACAAATCGGATCGTACCTTTTGATGCCTTCGCGATATTCCTCGTCGACTACGAAAAACAGGAGCTTTACCTGCGATTCACTATCGGCCATCCGCCGGACGTGGTCAAGAACCTCCGCATCAAGATCGGCAATGGTGTTACAGGCACCGCGGCCATGGAACGAAGAATCGTCGTCGTAGACGACGTCAGAACGTACCCACGCTACATCGAGGCCGTGAAAAATATCCGATCCGAGCTTGCTGTGCCTTTGATCAGTCAGAATCGCGTCGTGGGGGTGCTCGATATCCAGAGTCCGGAACCGCGTTACTTCCGCGAGGATCAGAGCCGGCTGCTCAGTCTGTTGGCGAGCCAAATCGCCATCGCGATTGAAAACGCCCGCGTGTACGAGAGCGAACGCAGAAACCGCGAACTGCTCGCGCTGTTGTATGACATCAGCCTCGATATGGGATCGACGCTCCAGGTCGACGAACTGGTTCATAAGATTGCGGCGGCCGTGAAGCAGAAGATCGACTACCACACGTTCTCAATTTTCCTGATCGAGGAAAAACAGGGATTGCTGAGACCTACCTTCGTCATCCGATCCAATAAACGCGAGAACCAAAAACTCGTTTTGCCCGTGGGTACTGGTCTCATCGGCACCGCTGCCAAGCTAAACACGCCGCTGCGCATTGGCGACGTTACACAAGACTCACGGTATTTGAATGTTCATACGGAGACACGTTCGGAGTTGGTGGTGCCCCTGACATCGAAGGGTCGAGTCGTTGGCGTTGTCGATCTGGAAAGCACACAGGTGAACTATTTCACGGAATACCACGAGCGCTTCCTGATGACGCTCGCATCCCGCATCGCATCGGCGCTGGTGAACGCGGAACTCTATGAACGCGTGGCCCACAATGAACGCCGCATGGCGCGCGAGATGAAGATCGCGCGAGAGATCCAGCGTCAATTGATGCCCGATGAGTTTCCGCCGATTCCGGCGCTCGAGACCGCGGTCCTTTTCAAGCCGGTCGCCCAACTCGGCGGTGATCTGTACGACTGGATCCAATTCGATGACGGGCGTCTCGCGATCGTTCTAGGTGATGTCGCAGGGAAAGGTGCGCCGGCAGCGCTCTATGGCGCGCTTGCCAGCGGTGTGATCCGGACGCGAGCCGGACGGAAGTACCCTCCTGGCCAGATGCTGGAGTTGGTCAACAAAACACTCTTCCAGCGGCCTGTCGAAGGGCAATATATCGCAGTGACGTATTCGATCTACGAACCCAAAACCAGGATCATCAATCTGGCAAATTCCGGTCTACCTTATCCGCTACTGGTGCGTGCCGGCCAACCCACGTTTCTGGACATCGGGGGCATTCCCCTCGGCCTTTTCGCGAATTCCACGTATGAGGAAACCGAACTGCCGCTACAGACAGGCGACATTCTGGTTTTTTATTCCGATGGTGTTGTCGAGATGAGAAATGATGGTGGCGAAGAATTCGGGTTGAAGCGCCTTGCCGAAACCGTTCGCAGTAATCACGAAAAATCTGCCAAAGACATCGTAAAGTCTATCAGTGCCGTCCTCGCCGATTTTATCGGCCGCGTGCGTCCCCAAGACGATCGGACCATGATTGTGATCAAGATGGCAGGCGAGTAAGCACCGCGACCATCTCGTCGTGGATCCGGCCGTTGGAGGCGACGATTTGTTTTCCGTATATCGAGAAGGGGTTGTCCGCGAAATCCGTGACGCGGCCGCCGGCCTCTTCAAGAATCACAAGGCCGGCGGCGGTGTCCCAGGGATGGAGGTCCATCTCCCAAAAACCGTCGGCACGTCCAAGCGCAACGTAGCCCAGATCCAAAGCGGCGGAACCGGCGCGGCGCACAGCTTGACTCTCAAACAGGAAGCCCTCGAATTGACTGATGGCGGTCTTCATTTTCTCGCGCATCGTGTAAGGGAAGCCCGTCAAGATTAAGCCGCTGCCGAGCTTGTCAATATTCGAAACGCGAAGCCGTTGCCCGTTCATAAACGACCCCAGTCCGCGTGCGCCGCTGAACATTTCGTCGCGCCAGGGGTCGTAGACGGCGCCGCAAAGGACCTTCCCGGCCTTCTCGAATCCGATAGAGACGGAAAAGAAGGGAAACTGATGGGCAAAATTCGTTGTCCCGTCCAGGGGATCGATGATCCACTTCCCCTCATCGCCGGCATCGGCGCCCGAGATGCCGGACTCCTCGGCGAGAATGGCATGCGCCGGGTATCGTTCTAGAATGCGGCGAATGACGAGCGCTTCGCTTTCTTTATCCGCGATTGTCACCAGGTTGGCTCGTCCTTTGAGCGCAACCTGCTTTTCCCGGTCCATGTAGTGCTTCAAGACATCACCGGCCGCTCGGGCGACATCGATGGCGAAATCCAAATATTCCATTGAAGGCTTGCGTCTAGCGGGAGGTCGCTTCGGAGGTGATTCGCTCCATGATCTTGATGAAACCCTCTTCCTGTGCAAGAGCGACGAACGCGGGCTCGGACTTGATTTTGTCGTATTCTCTGAATCCCTCATCCAACGCTCGATTGAGATAGGAAATGGCCAGCTCTTTCTCTCCGCGGGCAGCGTAGATTTTCGCGAAGTAGAAACTGACGGTGGGATCATTCCTGCGCGAGGTTTGAATTAACGTGCCGAAACCCGAAGTGCGATCGAGAACTCGAGGATCGATTTCTATCGCGCGCTGGGTCGCCTTGAACGCCTCGTCATATCGCTTCATGTCGAACAAACAGGCTCCCATATTCAGAAGAATCGTCGGCGATTCCGGCCGAATCTTGAGAGCCCTTTCGTACTGCTCGAGCGCGCGGTCGTAATTTTTCCGCACGTATTCAACCGTGCCGAGATTGTTGAGGACTTCAATGAAATAGGGATTCTGCTTCAACGCCTCGCGATAGTACCGCTCGGCTTCGGCAAGTTTCTGGCTCTGATGATAAACCAGACCCAAACGATTCAATACGGATGCATTGTAACGGTCAAGGGCAACCGCCTTTCCGTACTCCACGATGGCCTCTTCGTAAATCTTTCTCGCGAAGAATGAATCGCCGCGCCTCTCATGAAGTGTCGCTTCCTCGAGATCTTTCCGAGGCATGAGGATTTGAACTTGAAGCAGGTCGCCGTCGCGTTTTTCGATCA
>MNKP01000121.1:0-3532 GCA_001920875.1 Acidobacteria bacterium 13_1_20CM_2_55_15 | reverse complement strand
GGCGCATCGGTGTTCTTCGGGTCCTTCGAGACAGCTGCTCTGTAGGCATTTTCCGCTGCTTTGAATTGCTTCAGCAGGTGATAAGAAATGCCCAGCCTGTTGAGAATTCCGGCATCCCGTTCGGCGGGTGGAATCTTTTGGAATGCGTTGACCGCATCGACATACTGCTTTTGATCGTATTTTTCGTTGCCTGCGGCAGCCTGGCCGAAAACGTTGGCGTTGACGAACAAAAGCAAAGCTAGAATCCGACTCATACTGGTGGATTTTACAGCACTTTTGCGCGCAACTCTCGCGCTTTGTCGCGCAGTTCGGCGGCGCGCTCGAACTCGAATTTTTTGGCGGCATTGCGCATTTCGGCTTCGAGTTTGGCGATCGTTTCGGCGAGTCTTTCCGGATCGTCGATCACGGCCTCTTCGATCTCCTCCTCCGGAACTTTGACATAGTCTGCTTCGGCGATCGCGACGAGTGTCATATCGACGGGTTTGACGATGCTCTCCGGCGTGATGTTGTTTTCGGCGTTGAACCGTTGTTGAATTTCGCGGCGGCGGTTGGTCTCGTCAATCGCGCGTTTCATGGAGTCGGTCCAGGTATCGGCGTACAAGATCGCGCGTCCGTTAATGTGGCGGGCGGCCCGGCCGATGGTCTGAATGAGCGAATCGCCCGATCTTAGAAATCCTTCTTTGTCTGCGTCCAGTATCGCAACCAGAGAAACCTCGGGGAGATCCAATCCCTCACGGAGGAGATTGATGCCGATCAACACGTCAAACTCGCCCCGCCGCAGCCCGCGCAGGATCTTGATGCGATCCAACGTTTCGATCTCGGAATGGAGATACCGGCACTTCACACCAACTTCTGTGTAATATTCCGCGAGATCTTCCGCCATTCGCTTCGTGAGCGTCGTCACGAGCACGCGTTCATTCTTTTCCGCTCGTTTGCGGATCTCGTGCAGCAGATCATCGATCTGCCCACGGACGGGACGGACTTCGACTTCCGGATCCGTCAGTCCGGTTGGGCGGATGACCTGCTCAGTCACCACTCCGCCGGCTTTGGTTAACTCGTAGGGACCCGGCGTCGCTGAAACGTAAATCAGTTGATTGGTCCGTCTCTCGAACTCCTCGAATGCGAGCGGACGGTTATCCAGAGCTGAAGGCAGGCGAAAACCATACTCGACAAGGTTTTCCTTCCTCGAGCGGTCGCCATGATACATACCGCGAAGCTGCGGGACGGTCTGATGACTCTCGTCGATGAACATCAGCGAATCCTGAGGCAGGTAATCGAGCAAGGTCGGCGGCGGCTGGCCGGGCATGCGGCCTGTGAAGTGCCGCGAATAATTCTCGATGCCGTGGCAGTAGCCAACCTCTTTCACCATCTCCATATCGAAAAGCGTTCGCTGGTGAACCCGCTGCGCTTCAAGCAAGCGTCCTTGCCGTTCGAGCAACGCCTCCCAACCGGTAAGCTCGGTCTTGATCGATTCGACCGCTTGCTCGATCCGCGACCGCGGCATGACGAAATGACTCTTGGGGTAAACGGTAAGGCGATCGAGCACGCGCAGTTCATTGCCGGTCAGAGGATCAAACGTGCTGAGCTTATCAACCTCATCTCCCCACAGCTCAATTCGGAATCCGATACTCTCGTACGTCGGATGCACCTCGACCGTGTCCCCGCGGACACGGAACGTTCCGCGCCGGAAGTCGAGGTCGTTGCGTTCGTAGAGAATCTCAACAAGCTTCGACAGAATATCGCGCCGTGAAATACGCTGGCCCTTCTCCAGCATCAACAGCATGCCGTAATAAGCCTCAGGCGATCCCAAACCGTATATGCAGGAAACCGACGCGACGATGACCACGTCGCGCCGTTCAAATAGCGACCGCGTGGCGGAAAGCCGCAAACGGTCGATCTCGTCGTTAATCGTGGATTCTTTTTCGATGTAGGTGTCGGTCGCGGCGATATAGGCCTCAGGCTGGTAGTAGTCGTAGTAGCTGACGAAATACTCGACGGCGCTTTCCGGAAAAAATCCTCGAAACTCGTGGTATAGCTGCGCCGCCAACGTTTTGTTGTGCGCGAGTACCAGCGTCGGACGGTTCACCTTCTCGATGACCTTCGCCATGGTGAACGTCTTGCCCGAACCGGTCACCCCAAGCAGCACTTGATGCTTTTCGCCATCGCCCAATCCACGCACAAGTTGATCGATCGCCGTCGCCTGATCGCCTCGCGGCGAATAGGAGGACACCAACCTGAAATTCATAATCAATCTATTGTAATCCCCTCCTCTGCGAGGAGGCTGTAGCGGCGGTCTATGACCGCCCACAGTCCAGCAACTTGCGACATCGCCGGCGGTCATAGACCGCCGCTACAGTTAATATCCGACGGCTTGGACGGCCTCAAAAAGAGGTTTATAACCGGCGAGCTGTGGGCGGACCCAGCGCTTAAGTCCTTCCATGTCCATGATGGTTCGATGGGCGGGATTGTTGTAGTCCATCTGGAGGAGCGCTTCCGTCCATTCTTCCAGATCTTTTCCATAGCGCTCTTCGAGGACAGTAAAGTTGCAATGGCAATAAGGCGATGATGTCCAAAATGGTTTCACTTTGTTTCGATCCACTCCACCCGCCGCCAACGTGCGTGCCCAATACGTATCGCCGACGGCGCCGGCATCGGCTTCACCTTTCGTCACCGCTTCCAGCACCGCAACTTCGCTCGTACCCGTATCGCCGTGCTTGCCGACGTCCAGATCGAAACGGGTGAGACGAACATCCTTCTGAACATCGATACCGTTTATGCCGAGGAAATACTCAGGCAGAATTGCCGCCTGCCCAGAATCCCGGCTGCCGAAGGCCAAACGTTTGCCTCTTAGGTCCCAGATCGAAGTGATGCCGGTGTTCGTTCCTGCAATGAGAATCGACGTGAATTCAACGTCGGTGTCGCGCATTGCCAAGACTTTGCAACGTCCGCCGCTCCGGCGATGCACCCGGACATATGCAAGATTCGTATTCCACGCAATGTCGATCGACCTGCTGAGAAGCGCTTCAACTTGGGCTTCGTAATTCGAGAACAGCACGTAGTCACTTGGAATCCCGCGCGCTCTGAAAAAATCATTGATCATTTCCCAGATCGTCACGACCTTCGGATCATAAGCGACCGCGCCTACCGCAATACGTTGAGTTTTGGCCATACTCGCCGATTGTACAGTTGCTGGGATTCTGGCGCAAAAGATTCCCCCTCCCCGCAGAGGAGGGGACTAAAAAAAGAGAATGAGTTTCATCTCCAACATTGACCCCATTGACGCTCTGGACCCGGAGTCTTATATTCGCGGACTCTCATGAGGTCGCCTTTCTTTTATATCCCTCTGATGATGCTCTCGATCCCCGCATACCTATTCGCTCAAACCAACGAACTGAAGCTCGACACCGGCGAAGAGATCTACAAAGCGGCTTGCATCGGATGTCACGGTCCGAACGGTAAAGGGCAACCCGAAACCACGCTTGGCTTCGAGAAGCCTCCGCAGTTCCCGGATTTTTCCGACTGCAACGGAACG
>MNKP01000139.1 GCA_001920875.1 Acidobacteria bacterium 13_1_20CM_2_55_15 | reverse complement strand
GATTGAATTTTCATACGAGGTAAGCAAAAGGAATGCCTGATCTTTTACGGGCGCTTGCGATATCCGGTTCAATACTCATTGCCGTTGTTATTTTCATCGTGGTTGTGAGCTACGTTACTGTCCGGCGAGGCGAAGTGGCAATGGCAGAGGACGTCAAGCGGACCGGAGGCGGCTCAGCACATCACTAACTCGCAACTCTCGAGCGGAATCATAATGGTGAGCAAGCCAGTGGCCACCACCCCTTCTGATCCGGACAGTACACGGTTTCCACCCGCCGCCTGAAGTGCGAGCCGACAAGGCGGAGCCTCAAAAAAGCCGCTGCGGATTATTCCCCGAAAGCGCCCATAGCACGAAATTTCTTATGACGGCAATCGACGAGCTCGTCCGGACTAGCGTTCTGCAATTCACGGAGCTGGCGTTCGAGTACTGAACCGAGGCATTTCGCCATTCCGGCTGGATCGTTTTGAGCGCCCCCTTCAGGTTCGGGAATGATCTCATCAATCAAGTGACACCGCTTGAGATCTTCAGGAGTGAGCTTCAAGGCTTCGGCGGCTTCGACCGCATGTAGTCGATCGCGCCACAGGATAGCCGAGCAGCTTTCGGGAGCGATAACCGAATAGATCGAGTATTCGAGCATGTTTACGCGGTCGCCGACGGCGATTGCGAGAGCGCCTCCCGAGCCTCCCTCACCCGTGATGGTTGCGATGACCGGCACACGAAGCTGAGACATTTCCTTTAAGTTATTTGCAATGGCTTCCGCCTGCCCGCGCTCTTCAGCGTCAATGCCAGGGTACGCTCCCGGCGTATCAATGAACGTCAAAATGGGCCGGTTGAATTTCTCCGCGATTTTCATGACGCGGAGAGCTTTGCGGTAGCCTTCAGGTTTAGGCATTCCGAAGTTCCGGTATTGCCGCTGTTTGGTGTCCTTTCCCTTCTGGTGGCCAAGCATGCACACGGGCCGGTTGCCCAAGCTACCGAAACCGGCGACGATGGCGGGATCGTCGGCGAATCTCCGATCCCCGTGCATCTCGACAAAATCCGGGCACAGGTGTTGTATGTAGTCCAGAAAGTACGGACGTTGCGGATGACGTGCGAGCTGTACCTTTTGGTACGCTGAGAGCTGATCCATATTCTAAGTCCCGCTCTGGGACTCCGTTGAATCCAATGGACGGCCCCGTAGATTAGACGTAATCCATGGCGGGGCCTATTTTAGGACAGTTGCACGGTATTGCGTCCGCAGATGCGTTCGACGGACTCCACGAACTCACGGTCCGGGGAGATCTTCACGTAAGGGTTCGGCCGGACCAGCGCGGTAAACCGGCCGGGAAATTTTAGCTCAAAGATTACTTCGGCCGAGCCTCTTTTTTCGTCAATGATCGGCTGAAGCCGCTCGGCAAGATCCGGAGGGGCAATTGAGCCGTCGATTCGAATCGTTACGATCCGGCTCAGCACTTCTTTCACGCGTTCCATCGGAAGGAGATCGGTGGCCAAAATTTTGCTCGACGATTCGTCGTTGTCGAGTTTGCCGCGAACGAATACAGGTGCATCGACTTCAAGCAAACGCTGAACCTTTGAGTAGATTTCCGGAAAAACCAGCACTTCAACGATTCCTTCCCAATCTTCGAGCAGAATCACACACATTGCATCGCCCTTTTTGGTCCGCATAAGGCGGATGGCCGAGACCAGACCTCCAATCGAGACATCGAATCCGGAAGGCTTCTCCGACAGAACTCCTGTGGTTGCATTTCCATACGTCTTGACTTCATTGGTGTATTTCCGAAGGGGATGTCCCGTGATGTAGAAGCCCAGCGTTTCCTTTTCATGCTTCAGCTTCAAACCCTCCGGCCAGGGATCGGCTGGATCAAGGCCGTTATTGCGGTTGCCCACAACAGTAATCATTCCGAATAACCCGCCTTGCCCTATTTCCCTCTCGCGCTGCTTACGCTGCCCCCAGTCCATAGCCCGATCGATATTCGCGTAGAGCAGAGATCGATCTGTCTCGATACTGTCGAACGCCCCTGCCTTGACGAGGCTTTCAATAACGCGTTTGTTTACGGTGCGAAGATCAACCCGCTCACAGAAATCGAAAAGCGATTCGAACGGTTTGGAGGCGACGATGGACGTAATGGCCGTCTCTCCAACGTTCTTAATCGCTGCGAGGCCGAAGCGGATGCCGTCTTTCGTAGGCGTGAAATGCACATCGCTGGAATCGATGTCGGGAGGCTGGATGGCGATTCCCATGTCGCGGCATTCGTTGATGTACTTAACAACCTTGTCCTGGTTTCCACGTTCACTCGTCAGAAGCGCCGCCATAAAGTATTGGGGGTGGCGCGCCTTCAAATAAGCCGTACGATAGGCCAGAACGGCATACGCCGCCGAGTGCGACTTGTTGAAGCCGTATCCGGCAAATTGCTCCATCAGGTCGAAGATTCGGGTGATCTTCTTCTCATCTTTGAATCCTTTGGCACGCGCACCGCCCAAGAATTTTTCGCGTTGTGCGGCCATTTCTTCGGCCTTCTTCTTCCCCATCGCACGGCGCAGCAAATCCGCCTCACCTAGCGAATAGCCGGAGATGACATTGGCAATTTGCATCACCTGTTCCTGGTAAACGATAACGCCGTATGTCTCCTCGAGGACTGCCTTCAGCTCCGGCAATTCGTACTCGATCTTTTTTACGCCATGTTTGCGCTTGATGAAATCGTCGATCATGCCGCCGCCAATAGGGCCGGGGCGATATAGGGCATTGAGAGCAGTGAGATGTTCGATGCTGGAGGGCTTGAACTTGCGAAGGATGTCTTTCATGCCCGAACTTTCAAACTGAAATACGCCGTCGGTCAAACCGGCCGAGAAAAGCTCGTACGTTTTTTCGTCATCGAGCGGAACTGTGTCCATATTCAGGTCGAGACCTTCGTACTGCTTCAGCATTTTCAGCGTATCGTCGATGATCGTTAGCGTCGTAAGGGCGAGAAAATCCATCTTAAGGAGCCCGATTTTCTCGACATCCATCATCGGATACATTGTCGTGATTTCGTCTTTGTTCGTCTTGTATAAAGGAACAAAGTCTGTCAAGGGCTGAGGTGAAATCACCACACCGGCGGCATGTGTGGAAGCGTGCCGCGCCAGGCCTTCGAGCCGTTTGGCGATTTCGATGAGTTCCTTGACCCGGCCATCACTTTGAATCAAAGCCTTCAGGTCGGCACTCTGATCGATCGCCTTCTCGAGCGTAATGTGCAACTCCGCCGGAACCAATTTGGCGATTCTGTCGACTTCGGCATAGGTCATCTCCAAGCCCCGGCCCGTATCTCGAATGACGCCACGTGCAGCCATAGTACCGAAAGTGATGATCTGCGAAACATTCTCGCGCCCGTACTTTTTTGTCACGTAATCGATAACAGCAGCCCGCCGGTTCATGCAAAAATCGATATCGATATCCGGCAACGTCACGCGCTCGGGATTGAGAAAACGCTCGAAGAGAAGTCCGTACTGCAGGGGATCCAAGTCAGTTATCCGCATACAATAGGAAACCAAACTGCCTGCGGCCGAACCACGGCCGGGGCCTACTGGAATGTCGTTTTCCCGAGCGTACCGGATAAGATCCCAAACAATCAGGAAGTATCCCGAGTACTTCATTCCTTGAATGATCCGAATTTCTTCTTCCAGGCGGGCTTCGTAGGCGGAAAGTGGATTTTTGAGCAGCCCGCGGCCGGCAAGCGGTTTCAGAAGTTCCAGCCGGTCCTGAAAACCGTCGTGGACGATTTTCGCAAAGTAGGTGTCGATCGTATAGCCCGGCGGAACTGTGAATTCCGGAAAGGGATTTTGAACCTTCTGAAGCTGGAGACAGCAGCGTTCGGCGATCTCGACGCTTTGATCGAGGACGAAGGGAAGCTCGCCGAATACACGGTTCATTTCTTCTCGCGTCTTGAAGTAGAACTGATCCGTGTAAAACTTCATCCGGTTTGGATCGTTGACAGTCTTTCCCGTTTGGATACACAACAGAATGTCATGGGCCCGGCAGTCATCCTGCTGCATGTAGTGACAGTCGTTGGTTGCGACCGGACGAATTCCAGTGCGTGCCGAGATCTGCAGCATATCGGGGATGATTTTGCGTTGTTTCTCCAGGCCGTGATTGTGGATCTCCAGGAAGAAACGGTCTCGGCCGAAAATGTCCAGATATTCGCCGGCCGCTCTTTCGGCCTGGTCCGCGCGCCCACCCAAGACGTTTGAAGCCACTTCGCCGTTTAGACAGGCCGATAGGCCGATGAGTCCTTCGCTGTGCTGGCTGAGCAAGTCCTTATCAATTCGTGGTTTGTAATAGAAACCTTCAAGGTACCCTTTCGAGACAAGCTTGACGAGGTTCTTGTACCCTCTCTCGTTTTCACAGAGAACAATCAGATGATACGGGCGGCCGCTGGCGGGATCGCGATCGAACCGGCTCGTCTTCGCGATGTACATCTCGCAGCCAATGATCGGCTTGACACCGTACTTGGTCGTGGCTTCGTAGAATCCGATTGCGCCAAAAAGATTCCCATGATCGGTCACAGCCACCGCCGGCATTTTGTATTTGGCAGCAGTCTTGGCCAGCGTGTCGTGATCGCAGGCTCCATCGAGAAGACTGAAACCCGAATGCAGATGGAGATGAACGAACGTTGACATAGTTTCTAAGTATTCCCCTCCTCGCAGAGGAAGGGAATCCCAGCGAGATTAACAACCCCTACTCCCATTCAATCGTCGCCGGAGGTTTGGATGTGATGTCATAGACGACGCGGTTGATTCCCTTTACTTCGTTGACGATCCGATTCGAGATCACCGCCATCACATCGTATGGAAGCCGAACCCAATCGGCCGTCATACCGTCGGCACTGTGGACAGCGCGAACGGCGAGCGTGTGTTCGTAGGTTCGAATGTCGCCCATGACGCCGACACTCTTAACGGGAAGAAGCACACCGAAAGATTGCCAGATCTGCCGGTATAGGCCGGCCCTTTTGATCTCAGAAACCAAAATGTCATCCGCGTCTTGGAGCATATAGACGCTTTCCCGTGTAATCTCGCCCATGATTCGCACAGCAAGACCGGGTCCCGGAAACGGCTGCCGCCACACCACGTCTTCTGGGAGCCCGAGTTGAAGCCCGACACGCCGTACCTCATCCTTGAACAGCTCGCGTAACGGTTCGATGAGCTTCAGATGCATTCGTTCCGGCAAACCGCCCACGTTATGGTGCGATTTAATCGTCTGCGAGGGCCCCTTCACCGAGACGGATTCGATGACATCCGGGTACAACGTCCCCTGCACAAGAAAATCGACAGAACCAATCCGCTGTGCTTCCTCTTCAAAAACACGAATAAACTCATTCCCGATCAGCTTCCGTTTTTTCTCCGGATCGGTAACACCGGTGAGCATGTTCAAAAAGCGTTCAGACGCATCAATACCGTGAATGTTGAGATGGAGATTGTCCTTCAGCATCGAAAGGACTTTCTCGTATTCATTCTTTCGCAGCAATCCGGTGTCAACGAAAACGCCGACGAGACCATCGCCGATCGCTCGTGAAACCAGAGTCGCGGCGACCGTCGAATCCACCCCGCCGCTGATTGCGCACAGCGCACGGCCATTGCCGATCTGGTTGCGAATGCGGTCGACGGCCGTTTCGATGAACGAGCCCACTGTCCAATCCCCCCGGCATCGGCATACATCAAACACGAAACGGCGCAGCAGTGCTTCTCCGTTTTCGGTGTGGGTGACTTCGGGATGAAACTGAACACCGAAAACTTTCCGGACCGGATCTTCCATAGCCGCGATTGTCGTGTCCGTGCGGGCTGTCACTTCAAATCCCGGGGGAGCCTCGAGGATGCGATCTCCGTGACTCATCCAGACGCGGCGCATGCCATCGAGGAGGCATGATGGCCGAACTGATTCCAGAGAGCGCGATCCATATTCGCGCTGTGCGGCAGATTCAACACGTCCGCCGAATTCTTTTCCGATCAATTGCATCCCGTAGCAGATTCCCAAAATGGGGATTCCGAGCTTGAGAATGGCCGGATCGCAAACTGGGGCGCCCGTTTCGTAAACCGAAGACGGGCCGCCGGACAACACAATACCTTTGGGTTGTTGCGCCTTCAGCTTCTCAAGAGAAATGCTGAAAGGGACGATTTCTGTGTAGACGTTCGCTTCCCGAATCCTGCGGCCGATGAGTTGTGTATATTGTCCACCGAAATCGATGATGAGAATTGTTTCAAACTTCGACGACATTCTGCCTCATTATAACAACCGCCGAGAACCTCACGACGAGCAGGTAACTGTGCAGGACAGTCATAAAAGCCATCCCGACAGCCGCTGTTCCGAGCATCAGCAGTGCATCCCTCCACCCCGAGACACTCAAGAAACCCACACCGACCATCAGAGCGCACGATCCACTAATCATCGTTTCAAACAACAACAGAATTCCTATCAGACCAGCGACCCGAAAGAGGTCCGTTCCGAGAAGCTCGATAGCATCGCTGCGAACGAGCGTCTCTATGGTCGTGAGCAGAAACCCCAGCGCAGCTAGCGTAAGGACGACAATAAGCGCTGCGCCTCTCGTGTCCGGCCACATTTGACCCCATTCCGCAAACGGACTGACAAAATAGCGCGAGAAACAAATGGCTCCGAAGGCAAGTCCAGCGTTCGTAAGGAAGAGGCACTTCAGGACGCTTGCCACAAGGAAGGTGCCAAACCTCTCCCCCTGGGAGAGGTCGGCACGACAGCCAGCGGGCTGGCGCGCCGGGTGAGGGTCACAGGTCTCGCCGAATCTTGAGACCCTCACCCGGCGCGCCAAAGGGGCGCCGCCCTCTCCCAAAGGAAGAGGGAAAATCTTCGCTCGAAACGCTGCTTCAAGAACAAACCAGATGACTAGTGACGCGAACAGCACCGTGGCAACCGCTAGGAAGACCCGGGCCCGGTGAGCCTCCCAAAACTCGCGGACAACGGCAATACCAACTGCAATATTGGCACTGCGATTCCCGGTATCGAGCCAGGCAATCGACCGTGGCATCAATCCAAACCACGCGGCTACCAAAAGCAGGGCTGTTGCCGTCAGGGCGAACCAAATTGCCTTCCAGAGGAGATCGAGAAACACAACACCGAGACGGCGATGGGCCAACCGAAACGCGCCGCGAAGCAAATCATCCAGCATCACATTTCTAGAGCAGGCGCCAACATGATCTGCTCTGCGGTTTGGATCGCATTCGAGGCTGCGATTCGCAGATTGTCTGCCACCACCCACAGCGCGTAGGTGTCGCTGGTCGACAGATATTGCACGCGGCCTATATGGATTCTTTCGGTACCCACCACACCCACAGGTGAGGGGCCTCCTACAAACGAGCCCGTCGAGAAATACGTGTTGCCTCGAAGCTGCGCCGACAATTCCTCGGGTGGGGGAGCAGCCAGTAACCGGACAAAAATAGAAAACGCGTGCGAATGAAACACCGGGGCCTGGACGGCTGAGATGAGAGGTTGCGGAAACGTCTTTCCGAGAATTTCGGCGAGCTGTTCCGCGATCCGGCACTCGGTTCGCACCGCGGTTTCCGCTTCCGGCAGAATGTTGAAAGCAAGCTGGCCCCGGAAGA
This sequence comes from Acidobacteria bacterium 13_1_20CM_2_55_15, assembly GCA_001920875.1. Taxonomy (GTDB): domain Bacteria; phylum Acidobacteriota; class Terriglobia; order 20CM-2-55-15; family 20CM-2-55-15; genus 20CM-2-55-15. The sequence goes on along the minus strand of MNKP01000139.1, from coordinate 29,142 downwards.
TCTTGTTCTCCACCTTTTGGAAATTCAAAAGATTAACAGTTTGTTCTTGAAGTTCATCCACGCCGGCGTTGCCGCGTTCGGAGGCCGGCTCGAGGACGGTAACGGCAGCGGACTGCACTGCGAATTTGTTATGCAACTCCGATAACACCCGGCCCAGAACAATGGCCGCGGGATGCGGATTCACGTAATAACCTTTTCGGCGGAGTACCCCCGCACCCGATATTCCGTGAAGAAAAAGGATGCCCGTTTGGCCGGCCTGAGTCAGGTCGATCGTCAACTCCGGGAATGGCGCGCCGCTCGCCACATACGATTGCATGATCTCGGGGCTGCACGTGAAGAATGCAATGTCGATATCTTGGAGAGCCTGAGGCGCAATGACCTGCGTTATCTGAATGTCTCCAGCAAACTCCTGAAGCAGCCCGGCATATTCTTCGGTTTCAAGCAGAGCTAGCCGGCCAACGGGTAGGCCACGATCGTCCAGCATTTGACGCAGTTCTTTACCTAAAAGGGAGGTGGACCCAACGATCGCAATATTCGGAGATTTGCGCAGCCGATCCTGGTTCATCTAGCTTTTGATGTTACCATGCACAGGGTCGGAACGGCCGGCGCTGGAAGGCAGGAAACGGCGGACGGTATGTACGAGTTCGTAAATCAGGCCGGAACTGACGTAAAGCGACGCCATCACGAGCAGCATGATCTCCGAATACAAATAAATCAGGCTGATCAGCATCGCGGTTCCGAACAGAGCACGACTGGGACGGGCTTTGTGGACATCAAATTCCTTGAAGCTGTAATACCGTACGGTACTGATCATCAAAAAGGCCATAAATAGTATTAAGAACGACCACAAAAGTGCTGATCCCACCATCAACGTCGGGGTTTTGAAGAAATGCACAACGGCCGCGATCATTGTGGCTGCGGCCGGAATCGGCAGGCCGACAAAGTAACGTTTCGAACTCGTCTCGGACTTGGCCTGCAGATTAAAACGCGCCAAGCGAAGCGCTCCACAAACGACAAAAGCAAAGCTGGCCAGCGATCCAAGTTGATGCACGTGCCTGGCAGCACTGCCTTCGATGCCCTCACTGGCGCCGAAACCCCAGTTGAAAGCCAATACCGCTGGAGCGAGGCCGAACGTGACGACATCGGCCAAGGAGTCGAGTTGGAGACCAAAGTCGCTCGTGGTTCTCGTTAAACGGGCAATGCGGCCGTCGAGTCCATCGAGAATGTAGCCGATTCCGATGAGCACGGCAGCATAGTCCCAACTTCCACGGAGCGTCGAGATGACGGAATAATACCCGCAAAAGATGTTTCCGATCGTGAAAAGGCTGGGAACGATTGAAAGTCCGGTTCGGATCCGAGTCCGATCTTGAATACGCCGTCTTGGCCGTCTTCCAAGCATAAATTCCTTTTCGTTCTACAAGATGATTCCGATGGGCGTCGATCCCCCGAGAACCCGCGCGCCGTTTCGAACGGTGACGTCGGTACCGGCAGGAAAAAGCACGTCCACTCGGGAGCCAAATCGGATCAATCCAATTAATTCTCCTTTCGCCACTGTATCCCCCACTTCTTTCCAGCATATGACCCGCCGCGCGATAATACCCGCAATTTGCGTGAAGACAAGCTTCACATCCCCGCGGCTGACCATAATCGTGTTGCGTTCATTTTCGACACTCGCCGCATGCTTAAAGGCCGGTTTGAACTTGCCCCGTTTGTAATCGATCGCTTCGATTCGTCCCCCTATCGGGCTGCGGTTCACATGCACATCAAAAATTGAAAGAAAGATGCTGAGTTTCGTTACGTTGCCTACTCGTTCTATTTTTACTATCCTGCCGTCTGCGGGTGAAACGATTACCCGAGGATCCGACGGAATTTCGCGCGCCGGATTCCGGAAGAAGAATCCCACAAATCCTGAGAGCAATAGCAATAAAACTACCGCCACGTACAAACCCAAAACAGCAGCCAGACTGGCCGAAATCAGCAACGGGACAATAAAGCTCAATGCGTCTTTAATAATCATGATTCGGGTAAAGGAGAGCGCGGCAGTCTTCAGGAATTCCGGAATTCCGGGACAGACACGGAACGCGAATCCGCAATCGGTGTCTGTCTGCAGAACGCCTCTAGGTATGTTGATGACTCAGTTCCCTCCGGAACTTCTGGATCATGGAGTTCATCTGGTCTTTCAAGTGAAGCTTCTTTTTCTTTAGCCGGATTTCTTCCAGATGATCTCGTTCTGTCATATGATGGCGACTCTGCAGTTCGTTGAGCTGCCCCTCGTAGAGCTTGTGTTCTTCAACCAGACGGCGAAACTCCGGGTTGGAGGACATCAGGTGCTCCTTGATCTCCTCCTCCTTCATCATCATCGCGCTCCTCCTGTATGATTACGAAGTTTTGAGCTTATGGCCACCGTAACATACGCATCCACGCACTTCAATCCGAAATATCGAGTTCCATGATGTAGGCGTCCTCAATCGGATTTGAATAGTAACTCTTACGTTCTCCTGTGATTTTGAACTCAAATTTCCGATAGAAGTTGATGGCCGGACTGTTGGATTTGCGGACTTCTAAAATCACCTTGCGGGCTCTCCGCCGTCCGGACTCCTCGACAGCGGCCGTCATCAATTGATATCCAATGCCGGAACGGGCATGAGCGGCCTCGACCGCGATGTTGTAGATTTCCGAAACGTCGGCCGCGATATGGAAGATCACGAAACCGACGATACCAATGCGCTCTTTATCCGTTTCGGTCTCGGCGACGAAGCTGGATATAAGACCGTCGTCATTGAGCAGCCGATAATAGCTGTCGATGGACCAGTGAGAAAGATGTTGCCAGGAGCGCTCGATGTCGATGATCCGGTCGACGTCGCTTTTGCGAGCCTTACGAATTCGGACTTCCAATGCTTTCACGCGCAATCTCCGCGTCCGGCTTGCGCACATACACCGGCGAAAGGGAGCCGCTGCTGGGAGTGGTTGCCAATTCCGCGACCGTTCCGGCGAGATACAAATCCATTGAATGGATTCTCCATTCCCGCTCCTGTAGTAACGATTGGTAACGAACCGCTCCGTCACCGCAAAAAACCAGCGGTTGTCCCGGCAAAGACGCCAACCACTCGTCGGGTTTTAGCACGAGCGGCGGTTTTTCTTCAATAAGAGTATCGGACCTGCCATTGGTATTAATCCGTCGGTAGACCGCGCCATAGATATCTCCACGGCGCGCGTCGATCATCGTTGCAATAGGGACGTCGCGGAGCCCAGTTTTCCACGCCAATGCCCGCAGAGTTGTCACACCGGCCCCGCGCTTTCCATTCGCCGCAGCGAAACCTTCCATTGCGGCGATTCCGATGCGCAATCCAGTAAAGGATCCCGGCCCGCAGGCGGCGGCAAAAATGTCGATATCGTGTAATTGGAACGGGAGGTACCGCAACAGGAATTCGATCGAGTGAAATAGCCGTTCGGAATGCTGAATCGACGAGGCGAGGCGGATCTCCCCGATGACTTCGCCCCCATCAGTTGCGGAGACACTTCCGTATTCCGAACTCGTATCGACCGCTAAAACACGCATGCCTTATTATAGGACTGAGAAGGATGTGAAGGAGACGACATGGAGAAAATCGGTATCCTGACCGGCGGCGGTGATTGTCCCGGCTTGAACGCCGTCATTCGCGCGGTCGTTCGGCGGGCGCACGCCCTCACTTACGACCTTCTGGGCATCAAGAACGGATGGGCCGGTCTCATCCATGGATATACCGAGCCTCTGACGGATTTCTCCGTGACCGGCATCCTTCCGCGCGGCGGCACGATCCTGGGAACGTCTCGGACCAATCCATTCCGTAATATGGATTACATTCAAAAACTTAAGTCCAATTGGCAAAAGTTTGGCTTGAATTATCTGGTAGCGGTTGGCGGCGAGGACACGCTGGGTGTTGCTCACAAGCTTTTCCGCGAGGAGGGTTATCCGATTGTCGGTGTCCCCAAAACAATCGATAACGATCTGGCAGGAACCGATTACACGTTCGGCTTCGATACCGCCGTTCAGATCGTAACAGAAGCGATTGACCGTCTTCATACCACGGCCGAGTCCCACAAGCGTGTGATGGTCGTCGAAGTCATGGGCCGGCATACCGGCTGGATCGCCACTTATTCAGGGATGGCGGGCGGTGCCGATTGCATTCTGGTCCCAGAACGAAAGTTCAATGTGGACGAGGTATGTGCCCTGATCCGCAAGCGCATCGATCGAGGACGGGAATTTGCCATCGTTGTCGTTGCCGAAGGGGCGGCGCCTGATGAAACGCACCCCATGCTCACGAAAACCGGCCACATCGATGAATTCGGTCACGCGCAGCTGGGTGGAATCGGCGATTGGCTTGGAGCCCTCATCGAGCAGAAGACGGGGATCGAAACGCGCGTCACGGTGCTGGGACATGTCCAGCGCGGTGGAACGCCGACGGCGTACGATCGTGTTCTTGCGACGCGGTTTGGCCTCAAAGCGGTCGAACTGATCCAGCAAAAACAATTCGGTTACATGGCTTCCCTGCGCGGGACCGAGATCGTGGCAGTTCCCATTGAAGAAGCACTCAACCCAAAGTTGCTCGATCCCAAAGTCTTTGATGATGCGGCCGTCTTCTTCGGTTAGCATGCAAGATCAAGATCTCACCCCCATGATGCGGCAATACCATGCCGTCAAGCAGGAAACCCCAGACGCCCTCCTTCTGTTCCGTCTGGGTGATTTTTACGAACTTTTTTTCGAGGATGCGGTTACGGCATCCCGCGAACTGGAAATCACACTCACGGCTCGTAATAAGGACCGCGATAGGCCCGTTCCGATGTGTGGTGTTCCCTATCATGCTGCGGACGGCTATATTGCCCGCCTCTTGCGTAAAGGCTACAAGGTTGCGATCTGCGACCAGATGGAAACACCACAAAAAGGCGTCAAGCTCGTGAAGCGCGGAGTGACGCGAGTGATCACGCCCGGCACGGTGACCGACACGAACGTACTGACTGCGGGGGAAAACAATTTCTTACTGGCGATCTCCGATCAGGACGGCCAACTCGGCTGCGCATTCCTGGACATTTCAACCGGTGAACTGCGAGTTTCACAATTTGGCGGGGACGAGCGCTGGAACCATCTGCTTTTGGATGTGGAACACTTCGCGCCGCGGGAAGTCTTATTTCCCGAAAGAGCAAAAGAAGAAATGGCACGTTTCGATGGTGGAATTGCGAAGACTCCGTTGGACGATTGGCTCTTCGATGCGGATTATGCAGCGCGGATACTGCACGAGCAGTTCGGCATAGCAACCCTAGACGGGTTCGGTCTCGCCGGTAAGTCCGCTGCTATCGCAGCTTCTGGAGCAATGATTCACTATGTGCGCCAAACCCAAAAGACGACATTGGATCACATTACGGGACTGACCTATTCCGAATCCGCCGATTATCTCGTGCTCGACCGAGCGACCATCCGTAACCTCGAACTGTTCGAGCCATCGAACCCCACTACCGACAATACGAAAGATTCGCTGCTCGGCGTTATCAACAAAACACGGACAGGCATGGGCGCGCGCTTGTTGCGCAATTGGTTGGTCCGGCCGTCAATTGCTCCTGCCGAAATCTCATCGCGTTTGGAAGCCGTCGGTGAGCTAGTCAGTTCGCTTGTACTGTTGGAGGAAACGCGCTCGTCATTTGAAGGGGTATTCGACCTGGAACGTTTGCTTAGCAAGATCACTGTCGGCACGGCGAGCCCACGGGAGTTGATCGCACTGCGCGCATCAATCGGGCGCTTGCCCGTTGTTGCAGCCGCTGTTGCCAAGTTGAAATCGGCTAGGTTTCTCCAATTGCATCGGAATCTCGATCTTCTTTCGGACGTCAACGAAGTTCTCAGCAAAGCTATCAGTGATGATCCACCCTTTGCGATTGCCGATGGAGGCGTCATCCGGTCCGGCTATCATGCCGAACTCGACGAACTGCGTTCGTTATCAAAGAACAGCAAGACGTATCTGGCTTCCGTTGAAGCGCGGGAGCGTGAGCGAACGGGCATTGCATCGCTAAAGGTTCGTTTCAATAAGATCTTTGGCTACTACATCGAAGTTTCCAAAGCCAACCTTCACCTGGTTCCCAATGACTACGACCGCAAGCAAACGCTCGTGGGAGCCGAACGCTTTGTGACGCCGGAATTGAAAGAGTACGAAGAGAAGATCCTTACCGCCGAAGAGAAGATTTTCGACATCGAAAAGACGCTTTTTCAGGAAATCCGCGGCCGTATCGCCGAACAGGCAAAACGGATTCGCCAAACCGCCGCAGTTATTGCCGAATTCGACGTTCTCGCCGGATTTGCTGCGACGGCCCAGCGTTTTGGTTATTCCCGGCCCCAGATTTCCGACAGCGACGAATTTATCGTTCGCCAAGGCCGTCATCCCGTGATCGAAGCATTGGCCGAGGAACACCGGGCGGACCGTTTTGTTCCTAACGATCTATTCATGAACGACTCTACGGATCAGATCTTGATCGTGACCGGTCCAAACATGGGCGGCAAGTCGACGTTCCTCAGGCAGAATGCATTACTCGTGATCCTGGCGCAAATGGGTTCCTTCGTCCCGGCCCAATTGATGCGGTTTCCGATCGTCGATCGAATCTTCACACGCCTCGGCGCCTCGGATAATCTCGCGCGGGGCCGGTCGACTTTCATGGTGGAAATGACGGAGACAGCAATCATCCTGAATTCTGCTACGCCCAAGAGCCTGGTCATCCTGGATGAGATCGGGCGTGGAACCGCGACGTTTGATGGCCTCTCCCTGGCGTGGGCGGTCATCGAACACATTCAATCGCATCTGCGCGCGAAAACGATCTTTGCGACGCATTATCATGAGATTACAGAGCTTGCAGAGCTATTGTCCGGCATCAAGAATTACCAGGTGGCGGTGAAGGAGGCGCAGAACCGGATCATTTTCCTCAGGACCGTTGAGCCCGGTGCGGCGGATCGCAGCTATGGCATCGAGGTCGCAAAGCTAGCCGGCATTCCGGCCCGAGTTACTCAACGAGCTCGCGAAATCCTCAAAAAACATGAGGAAAATGAACATCAGTTATCCGATAATCTCACCGTTCAGGCCAGACGTAAGAGAAAGATCGTCGTCAACCAACTTTCGCTCTTCACTGCTCTTGAAGAAGAGTTGAGGAATTCCCTGCGCGAAGTGGATGTGGAAAATCTCACACCACTGGAGGCGTTGCGCGTTTTGGCGGACCTGAAAAAAAAGGCCACATAGATCCATGAAGGATCACTTCACGCTGGAACAAAAAGTAGGTCAGCTCTTCGTCCTTGGGTTCCAGGGATACGAATTGGACCGTGAAACCCGGATGCTGATCGAAACCATTCAGCCCGGCGGGTTTCTGCTTTTTCAGCGAAACATCGAAAATTTCGATCAAATCTACAACCTCACGAGCCGTCTCCGCGACATGGCCGGCACTCCGGGATTGCTGGCCATCGATCACGAAGGTGGCCGTGTGGACCGGTTGAAACAACTCTTCGCGCCAATTCCTTCCATGGCGGAACTGGCTGAAGCCGGCACCGCCTCGCTACGACTGGGAGCCCGGATAATTGCGGCGGAACTTGAAGCGACAGGTTTCAATGTCGACTTCGCACCCGTCGTGGACATTCGGTTGCCGCATTCGATCATCACGGATCGATGCCTCGCCAGCAGTCCTCTGGAGGTTGCCCGGCTCGCCGCGGCATTCATCGAAGAGCTCTCAAAGCGCGGCGTTGTAACGTGCGCGAAACATTTTCCGGGGCTCGGCGGCGCCGTATCGGACCCTCATTTTTCTTTGCCGCGGATTGAACGCACCAAGCGTCAGATCCAATACGAAGATGCCATTCCGTTCGTGCGGCTTTTCGATCAGATCGGAATGATCATGATCTGTCACGCGCACTATCCCAGTCTCGGCGACGATAAACCCACGCCCGCTTCGCTCTCATCCCGCGTGATCGGGGGTCTCCTGAGGAAGAAACTTGGCTACAAAGGCATCGCCATCACCGACGATCTCACCATGGGTGCAGTGACCAGTCTCGGCCTGACAACGGATATTTTCCTCCGTGCCCTTGAAGCCGGCAATGACCTGCTCCTCTTCTCTCAGACCACACCACTGGTAGAGCGGGCATTTCACGCTATCGTGAAAGCCGCGCGCAGCAGCGCCGCGCTGCGCGGGCGAGTCGAGGAAGCCGTGGGACGTATTCTAACGCTGAAAACGCGATTGGAGTTTGTTCCGCCTCGATATCGCACGCATATGAGAGCCCGTGTCAACCGACAAATCGACAAGTTGCGCAAATCGGTAGAACCTGCCAGAACACTCGTCACGCGAACAACGTAAAACGCTTCGCTCATCTGCGAAGAGCGAAGTCAATGTTGCTAAAATGTCCACGTGTTCGCTCTCCTCTTCTTGTGCGCGGTCCTGCTGTCGGGTTGTACGCGTTCGAGCTCGGCGGAACCCGGTGCGGTTACAGTTGCTCTAGATCAGAATCCCGATAGTCTGGATCCCCGTATCGGACAGAACGCAGCGTCGCAGCATCTGGCCGCTCTGATCTTCAGTTCGCTGGTTAGAAAGAACGAAAAATACCAGATTGTTCCCGACTTGGCGTCGGATTGGGAAATGCCGGATCCTCGAACGTACGTGTTTTACTTGCGTCATGACGTCCGGTTCCACGATGGGACACAGTTGACCTCCCGAGATGTGCAGTACACATTTCGGAGTCTGCTCGACGGGACAGTATCGACAATTAAAGCAGGACACCCCTACAACCTGATTGATTCAGTCGAGGCGCCCGATCCTTACACGGTCGTCTTCAAATTAAAGGATGTGTACGCGCCATTTTTGTGGAACGTGGCTGTGGGTGTGATTGGCGTAATTCCGGAAGGTTCGGGGAAAGATTTCAGCCGCCATTTGATCGGATCAGGACCATTCAAGCTCGTTCGCTACATCCAAGATCAGGAAATCGTGCTCGAGCGAAACGATTCTTACTTTGGCAAACGGGCGGAAGTGCCGATACTGCGGTTCCGGATCATACCGGAAGAAGTGGTTGTCGCTTTGGAACTAAGGAAAGGTGCGCTCGACATCGCCTTACAAGTCTTGGCGCCGGATATGGTCGAAGTTCTCAAACATGATCCGAATTTGAAAGTTGTCGAAGCCCCAGGGACAAACTATCAGTACATGGCATTCAATCTGAATGATCCTATTTTTCGCGATCTTCGTGTCCGGCAGGCATTCGCCTACGGGATCGATCGCGAACAGATTATCAAATATCTTTGGCGCGGACTGGCACGCCCTGCAGTCGGCTTGCTTCCTCCGAACAACTGGGCATACAACAGGGACGTCAGAACGTACTCGTATGACCCACAACGGGCGCGATCGCTGTTACGCGAGGCAGGATACCAACATCTGACGTTCACATACCGGTTGAACAATGATAGCGACACAGCCAGACAAATGGCTTCGATTTTTCAGCAGCAGCTGCGCGAAATCGGCGTCACGATGGTGATTCAAGGCAACGAATTCGCGACGTTTTTCGCCGATGTGATGAAAGGTAATTTCCAGGTCTATTCGCTGCGATGGCTCGGGGCGAACAATGATCCCGACGTGTTTAATTACGTGTTTCATTCCAAGTCCACGCCGCCAAATGGAGCAAATCGAGGCCATTATTCCAATCCGAAAGTTGATCAGCTCATCGAATTGGCGCGTCGAGATCTCGATCTGGAAAAGCGTCAAGCGGCTTACCACGAGATCCAGCACATCGTCGCAGAAGACCTTCCCTACGTCTCTCTCTTCTATATGGATAACGTCTGCGTCTACAACAAGCGCATTGAAGGGATCAGGCTATACCCTGCAGCGGACCTCGACTTTCTTAACGATATCCGAATCGCTTCGAGCAATTAATTGCAAGTCCGGTTGGGATCTGCTGAACAGGGCGGCCTACTTCTTGTGGCTCATAATGTAGTCTTGAGCGAACTTCCACCAGACCGGCGCCGTTGGGTTGTCGTCGATGAGGCCCGAGGCGGCAGCCTCGATGCCCGCTTTCTCGATCGTCCACCCATCCACGAGCACCCTCTTGATCATCAGCGCCATTCCTGCGCGGTGTCCGTTGCCCGAGTGGATGAAGACGGGGAAGTTCGCGGGATCGCTGGCTGCCTTCAGAAATGGCCCGATGGGCGCAGGGTCGAGCGTCGTCGGATTGATCGGAAAGACCAGATACTTCATCCCGGCCGCTTCCGTTGCTGCACGTTCGGCATCACTTTGAGCGCCGCCCGCGAGGTCGATCACGGTTTTGATACCGCGCTTCTTCAGCGCCGGCATCGCCACCTCGCGCGATGTGATCGATCCGCCCGTCGACACTGTTTTGTCCACAAACCAAAAGTTGTTGATGCCAGGCACCGTCAACCGTTTACTGACCTGCGCCAACGTTAACGTCGGCAAGCCTGCCACCATGATGAGGATGCCGCTCCAGCGAAATAGGTTTCGTCTCATGGGCATGATCTTAGCTGGCAGAAGTTGCAATCGCAATCAGGCATTAGGCACACGCAGCAATACGCCTGTGACAGGGCTCGGTTGTCGGGATGCTGCTCCCGCGGTTACGCCGGCCATAAACGGCTGACCGCCTGAAACGGTCTAGAGGTCCATCCAGCGATAAACGGAAAACAGGACGACTTCTCGCACGCTATGCCAAAAACGCTGTGAGGCTGCCCCTTCGATCGGACTATTGGGCGCGGGGGATGTGTAGGCGATGATTCCGTTATCGACGAACATTTTTTTCACGCGGAAGAGGTGAAAACCATCGCTGACGACAAGGACCGATTTCCAGCCTTTAGCGTGAATCAGGTTCGATGCGGCCCGGATGCTGTCGTATGTGGTGCCACTTCCCTGCTCCGTCACAATGTTCCCAATCCCAACGCCGCGTTGGACAAGATAGTTTGTTCCGACTTGAGCTTCCGAGAAATTTGGATCGGGGCCGTAGCCGCCCGTCGTGATAATGGCGTGCGCGTACTCCTTCCTATACAGGTCATAGGCGTGGTCCAGCCGCGCCTTCAGGACGGGCGAAGGCCTGCCGTTATATTGCGCGGCGCCGAGTACAACGATGGCGTCCGCTTTCTGTGCCTCGTCTCGCATAGCGTAATTGCGAATTTGGCCGTAGAGGTACATGCCGTAAATTGAAATCGCTAAAATGGCAGCGATGGCGAGCAGCGTCCCCCATTTAACCAGTCGAGGAATCATGCCTGTCTCCGAATTCTGCCATGGAACGGCGTCTGCAGAGTCTCGAAAGAAATCGGGCCCTCACGGAGAAGTACCGGAGGATCCATCGAGAGATCAATCACCGTGGAGCCGCCTCCGAACGGCAGCGGCCCGCCGTCAATCAAAGCATCAATGCGCTCGTCAAGCTGTGCACGGACCTCTTCGGCTGTCACAGCCGCCGGCCGGCCGCTCCGGTTGGCGCTAGTCGCCGTGATCGGCCGTCCAAAGTGTCTCATCAGATTCACCGCAAAACCCGCCATGGGCCAACGCACTCCAACAGTTCGTGTTCCGGCCGTCAGTTTCAAGGGTACAGATTTCGCGGCCGGCAAAATGACTGTCAACGGTCCCGGCCAGAACTGCTCTACAAGTTTATAGAAGGCGGCGGACGGCGTGGTGACGGATTCCGCCATTGCCACCGAATCGACGAGCAGTAGAATCGGCTTATCTTCCGAACGGCCCTTGACTTCGAAAATGCGATCGATCGCAGCATCAGTGAATGGGTCGGCTCCCAGGCCATAAGCCGTATCCGTCGGGAAGGCGATAACGCCGCCGGAACGAAGCAAGCTGACGATCTCATCGTAGCCTGAATCCTCGAGAGTTTCGGTGCGAAACACCCTCACCCGCGGATTGTACTACGAGCGTTCGTAGTACAATGCCTCTCAATCGTCCGTTTGATGCAGATTGGCAAACACAGTCGAAAACTCGCGGCGCTAAGGAAAGCCACAAAGCATGGAAATCTCACGAGCGATGGGTTGCTTCCGATCGAAGGGCCGATCCTCTTGGAAGAAGCACAGCGCAGCGGAATTGAAATTGTCGACGTGTTTCGCAAGGCCGGCGCGCCAATGCCGGCAGTAGAACCGGACGCGATCTTTGAAGTTTCGGAGGAGGCTTTCAAGACAGTCCAGGACACGGAACACTCCCAAGGAATCATCGCGACAGTTCGGCCGCGCCAATACACGCTCGGAGATATATTCGCAGTCTCGCCAGAATTGATCATGGTCTTGGGCCGTCTCCAGGACCCCGGCAACGTCGGCACGATCCTCCGGATTGGCGAGTCTTTTGGTGCGACCGGTTGTATCGCTCTGCGCGGAACAGTCAGTTTTTACAACGGCAAAGTCGTTCGCGCAAGCGCAGGCAGCGTATTTCGTTTTCCCCATATCGGATCTGAAACCCTGGATGAAACCGTCTCACTCTTGCGCTCCCGAAGAATCGGCCTCATCGGCACTTCGCCCAATGCGGCGGACACAATCGAACAATGGGATTGGCGCAAGCCTTCTGCAATCTTGATTGGAAATGAGGGACAGGGCCTGGATCCGAAAGAATTGGCAACGTGCGATAAGGTGCTACGGATCCCACACAAAGGGACCGTCGAGTCCTTGAATTCGGCTATCGCCGCCGCCATTATTCTGTACGAGGCTTCCAAGCAGAGACGGTCATAAGGGGAGCGAATGCAAGCCCGATAGAACGCTAACTGGAACCGCATCGTAATGGAAAACGTTTTATCCAGATTAACGGGAAGGCAAGTTGTGGTCGATTTAGGCTGCGGACCAGGTAGCTTTCATTACGAATCGTACACATGTCAAATCATTGGAATTGATCTGACTGTTTCTCGTAGGGCCCCTCGAGCGCACGTCAGTTTTGTTCAAGCAAATTCATCGCAAATCCCACTGGCAAGCAATTCCGTGGATGCTGTCGTTAGCCACCACACGTTGGAACATTTTGGTGATTTCAGGACGACTCTGGGAGAAGTCAATCGGATCTTAAAAGACGACGGCCTAATCTGGATCGCAATTCCCAACGGTTATGGCTTCGATGACACGCTTTACCGTTTTGTTTTCTCCGGAGGTGGACACATAAACCGCTTTAGCCGGGATCAGTTAGTAGAAGAAGTGCATCGCCTCACGAGGTTCCGACTCATTCAGGAGGTCGATCTCTTCAGCAGTTTTATTTATCTCAAGAAACCCACCGCTGAGGAATACCAGTTCTATCCTCGAACGGCTCGCTTCCTCTTCCATATTCCGGACGGAACCAGCACAACGGGTATCTTGGTTATGAATGCAGCCACGCGTCTGATTGATAAGTTATTCGGAAGCCGAGTCAGTCAGTATGGTTGGGGTTTTGTGTTCGCGGCCGACAGCGTTTCTCTGACTCCCTTGCATCGCCCCTACTTCAATGTCTGCTCGAACTGTGGTTCCGGAATACCGGCAATACGACTTCGCAACCAAGGCCAGTTGAAACAGTTCTGTGGAGTGGGTTTTTATCGGTGTCCACACTGCCGGAAGCTCAATGCATTTGTCGCCCCTCCCGCCGGGTGCGACTAGACGGCGATTTAGCCTGTCGGGAAAAGTAGCATATGAACGTACTGCGGTTGACGTTTGGAATATGGCTGGTTGTTGTCGCAGTGCGCTTCTGTATCACTCTCATCAGAAGCGTTGCCAACCCGTTCAATAGTGGATGGGACTGGATGTGGTGCAGTGGGTGGACTATTTGCTGCGCAGTTCTCCCGATTTTAGCCGCGACCTCGACCTTCAGAAAAAGGCGAATTTGGCTGATTCCGCTGCTTCCGGCGATCGCGATCGTGTATTTGAGTGGCAACGTCGGGCCTGCGCTTGCTGCGCTGTGGCTTTTTCTTCTGTCCGCCGGCGTGGGCGCATTCATCCTGCGAAAAGTAGTTGGCAAAAACGAGGCGACAATTGATTACCTCGTTTGCGGAGTCCCACTCGGAACAGCAGTCATCTCTCTGACCATACTCATACTTGGCCTCACAGGACATCTGACGGTATTCGCCGTCGCTACTTTTTGTTTGGCGCTCTCGGCCGCGAGTGTCGCCTGGGGGTGGCGAGATCTATATCCGCCAGGGGCGCAGCCTGCCACGACGCCCGAAAAGGACACGAGGTTGTTGTGCGCCCTGATGGGCGCGCTCGGACTGGTGTATCTCGTTTGGGCAATCGCGCCCGAGATTCAATTCGATGCACTGAACTATCATCTCGCTGTCCCGGAAAAATATCTCGAGAACTCCCGAGTCGTTGATCTCCACTTTTTCCACGCGTATTTTGCGCGCTTCGTCGAATTTTTCTTTGCCGCATGCCTGGCATTGGGTGGCGCGGCAACAGTAAAAATCTGGATTTTTCTGATGAGTTGCACTGCCGTCTGGGCCGTTTACGCCCTCGGCGAATGTTCCTTCGAGCGACGAGTGGGTTTCTGGGCCGCTGCGTTGTTTATGGCGACACCAATCGTCGGATGGCTCTTCGGTACGGCCTACATCGATAACGTGATAGCGCTTTTCGTTACCGCATCATTTGTGGCGCTCGTCCGCTGGACGGATTCCCACAATGAACGCTGGCTGTACGTCGCCGGAATGATCGCTGGAATGGCCGTGGGTTCAAAAGTAAGTGCGTTGCTGGCCTACGCAGTCGTCGCGCCAATCGTTGCGTTTCGACTCAAACGTGACATCCGAACTCTGGCACTCGCTGCTATAGCTTTCGCAGTCGTTGCCACGCCAACCTACGTCCTGATCTACTCTTTGACGGACAATCCCATTTTCCCATTGATGAACGGGGTGTTTCACAGCCCGAAGTGGAGCTTCGATAACCGAATTATGAACGCTGGGGATTATGGACTTCCAGTGAGCTTTGCGTCTTTTATCCGGTTTCCGTTTCGCTTCACGTTCGACACAATTCGATTCGGCGAGGGCCTGCCTCGTGGTTCTGCCGGGTTGACTCTGCTGTTTGCGTTTCCATTTGCCGCGACCCTATGGCCGAAAGCCAGGACGGGACAGCGTCTGATGATATTTGCGGCCGCGGGGTTCCTCGTCCTGCTTTTCTTCACGATGCAGTATGCCCGCTACTACATCACGATATTGCCGATCATCGCGGTCCTCGGTGTTGCCACGATTTTTCATCTGGTACCGAACGGGAGGGCTCGTCCGGCCACAATGGTGTTGTTGATCGTGTTAATGGTGCAGCCGCTCGTACATTCGGTGCAGTTCTGGAATATTCCGGATCGCTTTCCAGTTGCGCTGGCAACCGGGCTCGAAGACAAAGAATCGTTTCTCCGCCGTGCCCTAGCCGGTTATTCGGCAGCCGAGTATTTAAACCGTGTCACTACGAAAACCGACAGAATTTTGGGTGTCGAAACGGAGAATCTGCGTTTCTATTTGGGAGCTGAACTCCAAACAATGCCGCTCTCGCTCTATGGCGATGCGATAAGACGTCTATCGGATATGACGCCAGACGAGGAATTGGCTGCATCAATAAAGCGCCTCAATTTCCGATACCTATTGGTTTTAAGAACGGCGCTCGAGAATCCAGCACCCTGGTATCCCTATCTTCAACGAGGATTTCTAGCCGTCCATGCAGACACAGCTTACGAAGACGAACACGTTGTCGTGTACCGGCTGCGCTAATGTAGGCGTCGCGATCCATAGCTCGTTGTATCGGTAATCGGCGTCTTCGACGTTTTATGACATCAATTATGTTTTAATCAATTGGCAATTGCGGAGAGCTTTCTCCCTGCTGGGAGCGCGCAGCCTCAAGGAAGAACGCAGCCATCAATGAAATGAGCGGATTCCTCTTTGAAGAAGACAAGCCGTCCAGTCCACCCGTCGACGCTCCACTCGCCGACCGCATGCGACCGAAATCGTTGGACGAAATACTCGGGCAGGGGCATCTGCTGGATCCCGGAAAACCGCTGCGAACAGCAATCGAACGAGATCAGGTCCCGTCTATGATCTTGTGGGGACCGCCAGGCGTGGGCAAGACGACTCTCGCACAGATCATCGCGAAAATGACCAAGTCCACATTCATTTCTTTCAGCGCCGTCTTGTCCGGTATCAAAGAAATCAAGGACATCATGGCCGCAGCCGAAAAGGCCCGCCGATTTGGCAAGCGGACGATCGTATTCGTGGATGAGATTCACCGGTTCAATAAAGCTCAGCAAGATGCGTTTCTGCCGCATGTCGAGCGTGGAAACATCACCCTGATTGGAGCAACGACCGAGAATCCGTCGTTCGAAGTCATTTCTGCTCTGCTGTCGCGCACCCGTGTTTTCGTGCTCAAGCCGTTATCCGATGAAGATGTCGCCACTGTTCTCGGGTGTGCTGTGAGTCGCGAGAATTTCAACATTGATGAAGCATCCATAGGCGCGATCGCATTGCTTGCGAACGGTGATGCCCGAACGGCGCTGAACATCCTCGACCTGGCTATGCAAGGAACACCCTCAGGTCAACCGATTACCAGAGCAACAATCGAGGAGGCTTCCCAGAAAACGTTTCTTTATGACAAGACCGGTGAAGAGCACTACAACATCATTTCGGCGTTGCACAAATCTCTTCGCAACTCCGATGTGGACGCCGCCTTGTATTGGCTCGCCCGGATGCTCGAAGCCGGTGAAGATCCCCTCTACATTGCACGCCGGCTCGTGCGCTTTGCTTCAGAAGATATCGGCCTTGCGGACCCGCGCGCTTTACGAATCGCGCTGGACGCTAAAGATGCGTTTCACTTCATCGGTCTGCCCGAGGGAAAACTCGCGTTAGCACAATGTGTGATCTACTTGGCTGCAGCTCCGAAGTCGAATTCCGTCTACACAGCTTACGCAGAGGCAGCGGGCGACGTGGAAAACACACGGAATGACCCGGTACCTTTGCACATCCGAAACGCTCCCACTGGGTTGATGAAGAATCTTGGATACGGCAAAGGCTATCAATATGCGCACGACCTCGAAGACAAGGTCGCCGATATGGATTGCCTTCCCGATTCGCTAAAGGGCCGCAAGTATTACCGTCCTCAGGAAATCGGAGAAGAAGCCGCGATCAAAAGTCGACTTGAGGAAGTGGAGAAAAAGAAGCGGAAGAAGAAATAGCCTACCTCTCCCTTTGGTAGAGGGTAGGGTGAGGGCTCAGGTTGGGATAGACTTGTAACCCTCACCCGGCGCTGTCGCGCCGCCCTCTTCCAGAGGGAGAGGGTAAATACTGCATGTGGTCTTGCAGGATACAGCGGTCCATCACCACCTCCAAACCCGCGGCGCGGCCCAGAGCGGCAGCCGCTTCATTCACGACACCCAATTGCATCCAAATAACGCGGGCACCGCGGCGGATGGCGGCCTCTACAATGTCCGGAACGTATTCGGGCCGGCGGAAGATGTCGACGATGTCAAAGGGTTCGGGAATGTCGTCCAGAGTCGGATAGGCCATCTCACCAAGGACTTCGGTCTCGAGGGGATTCACAGGGATAATCCGATATCCGGCACTCTGCATGTATCGGGAAACCGAAAAGCTCGCGCGCCACGGATGAGAGGACAGTCCGACAACTGCAATCGTTTTGTATTTCTCAAGGATCTCCTTGATGCTCATAGTGCCTTATCCAGGGCGGCAAGAAACGCTTGATTCTGCTCACGCGTGCCAACCGAAACACGCATGCATGCCGGGCAACCCCAAGCCGGACGCACAATCACACCTTGCGTGAGTAAAGCCGATGTGACCTCGCGCACAGGCTTTCTCAATTCCACGAGAACAAAATTGGCCTGCGACGGAATGTATCCTAAGTGTCGCTTTGACAGCTCCCTGTAGAGAAACTCCAGTTCGACGCGGTTCGTCTCAACGCTCTTTTGGACGTGTTCGCGGTCATCCCAAGCTGCGAGTGCTGCAATTTGCGCGACGCTGTTCGTGTTGAACGCCATCCTTACCTTATACAACGCCGCGACGATTTCCAGGGTGCTGATCCCATAGCCGATCCTCAGACCGGCCAATCCGAAGACCTTGGAAAACGTCCTTAGAACCAGAACCGGCCTTCCAGCACGAACATAGTCCAAGGAATTGGGATACCTCGAATCGCTGACATATTCGAAATACGCTTCATCAAGAACGACCAACACGTGGTCCGGTATCCTGCTCATGAACTTGTCGAGTTCTCGACGACGGATGATCGTGCCTGTCGGATTATTCGGATTCGCCAGAACGACCAGGCGGGTTCCCGTCGTGATGCGCTCGGCCATTGCCTCCAGATCGAAGGCGTATTCCTTCATTGGCGTTCGGACCAGCGGCATGTTCAGAATCTCCGCCAGTTGGTAGTACACAATAAACGAGGCTTCGCCGGTGAGCACCTCGGCCTCGGGGCTATGGAGGGCATCATAGGTCATGGCAAGGATATCGCTCGAGCCGGCACTGACAATAATCTCGTCCATCGAGATCTGGTAGTGGCTGGCTAGCCTCTGACGCAGGAGGTAAGCACTATCGTCGGGATACGGCGCAATTTTCTCCAAATATGCTCGCGCAGCTTGGACTGCCTTCGGCGAAGGACCAAATGGGTTTTCGTTCATCCCAAGCTGCACGATCGGGATTCCAAGTTGCCGTTCGATCTCCTCGGCCGGATTTTCGGATTTGTAAGCAGCGATCCGCTGGATATGCTCGGAAATCATTTGGGAAGAGCTCATTTCCGAAACTCCCGTTTAAATTGATTCACTTCTTCCTGCGTGAGAAACCGCCAGCCGCCTGGCCGAAGCTTTTCGTCATCAAGGGAACCAATGCGCACGCGGCGGAGTTTTTCCACCGGGTGACCGATCGACTGAAACATCCGCCGGATCTGTTGATTCTTGCCCTGGTGCAATGTGACCTCGAGCCACGGGTTTTCGCCACTTTTCAAACGCTCAATCGACGATGGTGCCAGCCACTCATTGTCAATGTAGGCTCCTCCCCGCAGGCGGTCGAGGTCGCGTTCGGCCGGTTCGCCGGCAACCTTGACTCGATAGACCTTTTTTATGTTTCCGGCCTTCGTTAGGAATCTCGTAAGCTCACCATCGTTCGTGAGGATGATTAAACCTTCCGATCCGAAGTCGAGGCGGCCTACCGGATAGACTCGTTCTCTGATCTTGCCCTTCATGTAATCCACAACGGTCGGACGCCCTTCAGGATCGCTCGATGTGGACATTACATTTTTCGGCTTATTCAGCAGGATATAGATGTGGCGTTCGGGCGACCGGACTCTTTTCCCATCGACCTTGATGACATCCTCATCGGGATCGGCCTTCGAGCCCAGTTCCGTCATTCGGTGACCGTTCACAGTGACTCGTCCGGCTTGAATTATTTCTTCGGCGTGCCGGCGTGAAGCAATACCGGCATGCGCGAGGATCTTCTGGAGCCGCTCCCGCATATTTCAATTGTATCGGGTATTTACTAGTGGGCTAGAGGTTGAACTGTCTTTTTCAAGAAGGGGAAATGATCTCTTCTTCAGCACCCACCTGAGCTTTGATCAGTTCCTCGAACTCCTCCATGCTCGGCAACTCAGCCAGATCTTTTAGGCCGAAATGCATGAGAAATTCTTTCGTGGTTTTGTAAAGAATCGGCCGGCCGAGAACTTCTTTGCGTCCTGCAGTTGTGATCAGTTTTTTGTCCAGGAGCGTTTTGATCACGCTGCTGGCATGAACCCCTCGAATGTCCTGGATTTCGGGAACGGTCACAGGTTGCTTGTAGGCGATGACGGCAAGTGTTTCCAAAGCCGCCAGAGATAACCGAGTTGGAGGAATCTGGGTTTTGATGAATTCTTTCAAAACCTCATGGTGTTCAGGTTTCGTGGAAAAGCGATAACCGCCGGCAACCTCACGTATTTCGATTCCATGGTGTTCGGTGCGGTATCGTTCGATCAATTCGTTCAGCGTTCGTTCGATCTCGATCGCATCTACCTCCGGCACCGCTGCGTGAATATCGTCCAGAGAGACAGGTTCCTTGGCCAGGTAAACGATGGCTTCAAGCAGGGCTGAAAGATTTGGATAACTCATAACTTGGATTAGCTCGAGCGGTGATTTCGCCAAAAGCGCTGTTCTGTTTGAGATAGATCGCATGAAGGCGCGTCAGCTCAAGGAGCGCCAGGAACGCTGTAATCAACGCCCTCCGCGATGCGATTTCAGGCAGAATCTCCGACAGTGCCACGCCGGCCGGTGCTGCCACAATCTTCTCGAAAAGAAATGCCATCATCTGCTCGACCGAAAATTCCTCGCGATCGACCTGAATCAGCGGCCGTTGCTCGGCTCGCTTGAGAACATCCCGAAAGACGAGGAGTAAATCGTACAGAGTGACAGCCATCTCGGGTTCCAATTCGCTGTCTTCCATTGCAATCGCACCCGGATTGGACCACGCGGCATTTTCGACCAGCTCGCGCTGATACAGCATCTGTGCGGCATTCTTGAACTTTTCATATTCGAGCAGCCGCCGGACGAGTTCGGCCCGTGGATCCTCCTGCTCTGCGGGATCCGCGTTCGGGTCCGGCGGGAGCAGCATTCGTGACTTGATGTAAATGAGTTGCGCTGCGATGACCAGGAACTCCGAGGCCACATCCACGTCGAGCTCTTCCATCAAATGAAGATACTCGAGGTATTGTTCGGTGATTTTCGCAATAGGGATGTCGTAGACGTCCAACTTCTGCCTGCGTATCAACTCCAACAGCAAATCGAGAGGCCCTTCGTACAAAGGCAGTGAGATTTTGAGATCGTCGAGCATGAAAGTCTAGATCTTCATCGCCTCTCGAACTTCAGACATAGTTTGACCAGCCGCAATCTTCGCCTTCTTCGAACCTTCGCTGAGGATGTCTCTCGCATCGCCCGGATGAGCCTCTAATTGCCTACGTCTTTCGTAAAGCGGACCCAACCGTTTCTGCAGGCTATCGAACAGCCACATCTTGCATTCAACACAGCCTATTCCGGCCGTGCGACAACCCTGGTCCACTTCGGCCACTCGGATTTTGTCGGAAAAGACATCGTGGTAGTCGCCGACGGGGCAAATGTCGGGATTGCCGGGATCGGTACGCCGCCCGCGAGCCGGATCCGTCACCATATTCCGAACGATCTCTTTCATCACGACGGGATCTTCACTGAGAGCAATGGTGTTGCCGTAACTCTTGCTCATCTTGCGCCCATCCGTCCCCGGCAACTTCGGGACTTCCGTCAGCAAGGTTTGCGGCTCTGGAAAGACCTGACCGTAGAAATGGTTGAAGCGCCGCGCGATTTCGCGCGTCAGTTCGATATGTGCCACCTGATCGCCGCCGACGGGCACAGCGTTCGCTTTGTAAATAAGGATGTCGGCGGACTGCAGCAGCGGATACCCGAGAAAGCCGTAGGTGTGGAGATCGTGATCCTTGATCTCAGCCATTTGTTCTTTGTAACTCGGCACGCGCTCCAGCCACGGCAAGGGTGTGATCATCGAGAACAACAGATGAAGCTCAGCGTGCTCCATCACATGCGACTGAATGAACAATGTCGATCGTTGGGGATCAATGCCGGCCGCTAACCAGTCCATCGCATTGTCGATAATGTTTTCGCGGATTCCCTCTGTGGAGTCATAGTGAGTCGTCAGCGCGTGCCAATCGACGATGCAGTAAAAACATTCATAGTCGTCCTGCAAGCTCACCCAGTTATCGAGCGCTCCGACCAGGTGGCCAAGATGCAGCTTGCCGGTCGGCCTCATACCGCTTAAGACTCGTGGCTTTGTCATTGCTCAGATTAGATACGAAAGGACGAAGTCTCTCACGGGATAAAAAAGCATTCCCGGAACCCCGAGATAGAGGAGGGCCAGAAGCAGCATAAAGCCGTAACTTTGCATTTGCTCCAGTGCGTTCGCGAGCGATCGCGGCAAGAGGCCCGATAAAACGGCTGCACCATCCAAAGGCGCAACCGGAATCAGGTTGAAAACCGCCAGGAGCAGATTGAGCATCATCCCGTGGTAAGCGACAAGAGTCAGCGGCAGCAAAATCGATTGTCCGGAGATTTCGTTCGCCGCGACCCGGTAGATGATCTCCGAGCCGGTAGACGAAAAGAACTTAACCATGATCAGGAACGTGAACAGGACTGTGGCAAGCAGGAGATTACTGAGTGGGCCGGCAGCCGCGACCACCATATGGTCGCGGGACGGATGCTTCAGCCGCGATACGTTCACAGGGACAGGCTTGGCCCACCCGAACATGGCGCCACGCAGCACAAATATTCCTAATAAAGGAAAAACAATTGTGCCCATGAGATCGGCATGAACCATCGGATTCAATGAAACGCGGCCCAAATATCGCGCCGTGGGATCGCCGAAACGATCCGCGGTCCACGCGTGTGCCGATTCGTGAATGCTCAGCGAGAGTAGGAGAACGATGAACTGGACGATACCAACGTAAATCTCGATTGTCATTAGAATAGACTGTCATTATCGCACACGGAGGCGGGTCTGAACCATGTGCTATAATCGCCGCCATGCATGTTGTCCTGCTCAGACTCGCGCTGGGCCTGTATTCCTTTGGTTTTGCGCACTCCGTTTTAACTGCTCTTAAAAAAAAACAAACGTTTTTCCAGCCGGCTTTGGCGGCAGTTTTCGCGGGTTTCATCCTTCATGTTGCATCGATTGCCCTCCGCGCTCTTGACGTGCGGTACCTGCCGCTGACGCAGCAGTACGAAGCCTTCTCTTTTTTTGGCGCCCTGACCACGTTGGGTTTTCTTATCGCTTACGCGAAATATCGTATCGCTCCCTTGAGTGTATTCGCCTTTCCGTTAATTTTTATCATGACGTTCGTAGCGAATCTCTTTTACGATCCGTCGGCATCCATTCCGCCGGTCCTGCGCAGCAATTGGATTTACATCCATACGCCTCTTGTTTTTTTTGGATACGCCGCACTGTTTATCGCCTTTGCTGCCGCGATTATGTACTTGATTCAGGAGAGAGCGCTCAAGTCGAAACATCCGATACGTTTCCATAACTGGTTGCCCTCACTCGAAATCTGTGATGACCTGGCGTACAAATCGCTCGCCATTGGCTTCCCGCTGATTACGCTCGGTATTGTGACCGGGGCGCTTTGGGCGCAGGCTGTTTGGGGCGTCTGGGCGAGAGATGCGAAAGTGCTGTTTTCGTTTCTCACGTGGCTCGTCTACATGATGTTGATTTTCTATAGACTCATCGCAGGTTGGCGTGGTCGTAAGGCCGCATACCTGTCCATCGTTGGTTTTATCGGGGTTCTGGTCACCTTCCTCGGCGCGAATTATTTTGGAGGACTTCACACGTTTCAGTGATGCAGCTTGCACTGGTCGGACTCAGTCACAAAACGGCGCCCGTAGAGATTCGCGAGCGCTTGGCGTTCAGCAATGACGCTCTTCGATCGGCTTTGACATCGCTTGTGGACCGCCGGCGAGTGAATGAGGCGATGATTCTTTCGACATGCAATCGTGTCGAGGTCGTTGCCGAGAGCCCTGATGACCGGCTGATTCGCGACTTTATTTGCGAGTTTCACCAAATTTCCCACGATTCGGTTTCAACTCATCTCTACAGCTACCGCAACGTCGAAGCGATCCGGCATGTTTTTCGTGTGACGGCGAGCTTGGACTCAATGGTAATCGGGGAGCCGCAGATCCTCGGTCAGGTTAAAGAAGCGTTTAGGATCGCTATGGATGCAGGGACTGTTGGCATGCATCTAAGCGCGCTTATGAATCGCGCCTTCGCCGTCGCGAAAAAGGTTCGGAGCGAAACGGGAATATCGCAATCCGCAGTGTCCGTCAGCTACGCCGCGGTCGAGTTAGCCCGGAAGATCTTTGGAGATCTGTCGGGCAAAACGGTCATGATCATCGGCGCCAGCAAAATGGGTGAACTCGCAGCAAAACATCTCCGACGAGCGGGCGCTTCTTCGGTGCTCGTCACGAATCGAACTTTCGAACGCGCCGTCGAGTTGGCAAAAGTGTTCGAGGGCGCAGCGGTTCCGTTCGAACATTTCACCGATCACATGACTGGCGCCGATATCGTGATTACTTCAACCGGGGCGCCGCACTTCATTATCGGAAGGAATCTGGCAGAGCAGGTTATCCATCGGCGGAAAAACAAGCCGATATTTTTCATTGATATCGCTGTCCCGCGTGATATCGACCCGGCGGTCAACCAGATTGATAACGCATTCCTCTACGATATCGACGACCTTCAGCAAGTGATCGATGCCAATCTGAAAGAACGGTTCAAAGAAGCTATGCGCGCGGAACAAATCGTCGACGATGAGGTCGAGGCGTTCTGCTTGAAGATGCAAACACGGGATGTTGTGCCGACAATCGTTCAGCTCAGGGACAGCCTCGAGAAGGTTCGGCGCGATGAGATTGAACGCAATCGCCGCCACCTCAAAGATCTATCGCCGGATCAGCAGGCCGCCGTGGATCAGATCACGAAATCCATCGTGAACAAGATTTTGCATCCCCCGATCGAGCAATTGAAGCAAATGGCCCATGATCCTCAAGGCGCTGATCTCGCCGATCTCATTCGAAAGATCTTCAACGTTAAGCCACAATGAACGTCCGCACCCTCCGGCTTGGAACCCGCGGAAGCGCCCTGGCCCTTTGGCAAGCGAACTGGACGAAGAGCCAACTGGAACAGCGCTGGCCGGCCTTGGCTGTTGAACTTGTGCCGATCAAGACGACGGGCGACAAGATACTTGATGTTCCTCTGGCGAAGGTCGGCGGAAAGGGACTGTTCACGAAGGAAATTGACGAGGCGCTGCTGAATGGCAGAATCGATCTAGCTGTCCACAGCATGAAGGATGTTCCTTTCCAGCTTCCCCCTGGAATTGTGTTTGGCGCAATACCGGAGCGCGAGGATCCCCGTGACGCTTTCATCTCTAATGGTCCGACGCTCGAGGCGTTGAGCCGGGGCGCGACTATCGGAACCAGCAGTCTCCGCCGCCAGGTTCAACTTCGCCATCGCTTTCCGGCCTTTAATCTCGTCGCGTTGCGTGGCAACGTCGACACACGCCTGCGAAGACTAGCTGCGCACGACTTTGATGGGATTATTCTCGCGATTGCCGGATTGAAACGTCTTGGCTATGAGTACCGCATCACTCAAATACTCGACGACGATCTGATGCTCCCCGCCGTGGGCCAGGGTGCCTTAGGCATTGTGTGTCGTGACGAAGATCATTCGACACGGCGAATTCTTCAGGTTCTGGATCACGCTCCCACTCGCACCGCCGCGACTGCCGAGCGCGGGCTTCTGCGCGCCCTTGGAGGGAGTTGTCAGGTTCCAATTGGAGGAAAGGCGAATATCGCCGCTGGCCGCTTAACCATTAAGGGCCTGATTGGAAGTCTCGATGGCGCGCGAATCGTTGCGCATGAATTGAGCGGCTCACCAGATCAAGCTCTCGAGCTGGGAATCGAGCTTGGCGAGAAGCTGCTGTCGATGGGAGCCGGAGAAATTCTCGCGGAGATCGCCCAGTATGGAGCTGATCGGTAAAACCGTCCTCATCACGCGGGCAGCTTCGCAATCCGCTGAATTGCGGTCGCGCCTGGAAGACCTCGGCATGCGAGTCATCGAATGTCCCACGATTCAGATCGTCCCGCCAAAAACTTGGAAACCTGTCGATGACGCCATTCGGCGGCTACAGACATACCATTGGCTCCTATTCACCAGCGCGAATGCCGTGGAACAATTCATGGACCGAATGGCCGGCTTGTCCTTCACGCCCGCTCACCGCGCCATTATTCCGATCGCAGTTGTGGGATCGGCGACGGCTGCGAAGCTGAATCAGTGGCGATTGAAAGCGGCGATCGTGCCCAAGGAATTTCGTGCTGAAGGATTGCTCGCGGAATTTCCGGAAAATCTGGTGGGCACTCGAATCTTGTTTCCGCGCGCAGAAGTCGCCCGCGAATTGTTACCGGAAGAGCTGCGGCGGCGCGGCGCAACAGTGGATATTGTGACGGTCTATAGAACGGTAAAAGCGCTCTCCGGCGACATTGGTGAAATTCTCGAATCGGAGCGCGTAGATTGCGTTGTTTTCACCAGTCCGTCGAGTATTCCAGATGACCTGCGCTCGCTGCCATCCCGAACAGCTCTCGCGGTGATCGGTCCTGTCACTCGCGAGGCGGCGCAACTGTTGGGTTTGAAGCCCGACATTGTGCCTGCTGAATCCACAATTCCATCGCTGGTCGCAGCGATCCAAGAACATCTGAAGAAATGACGACCGCAGATTACGAGAAATGTGCCAGGAGAATTGCCGCCGCGCTGAAGCTCGCATCCGGCGAGAGGATTTTGCTCAAGCTGGATACGAGAGTATTCGCCCCACTTGTACCGCCTCTTCAAAACCTGATTCGAGCGTCGGGCGCGCACATTTCCGGTGTCGTCCTAGCCGAAGATACAGAGACGTCGTCGGATGGGGAACTCGATTCGTTGCGCCGGCTTTTTGCCAATGCCGATGTTTTCATCTGGCTGCCCGAAATTCGCCAGGGTAACCGTCCCGCCCTACGGCGTGCTATTAACGAATGGCTTGACGAGGGTCGCGGGCGGGCCGTGCACTTTCATTGGCACGGCGGCTCATATCCGATCGGTTTATCTGAGTTGCCGTCTCAAGATTTTATCGATCGAATCCATCTGGCTGCGCTCGATATTAATCCCGATGAACTGGAGGAGCAGCATCGACGTGCAATCGCTCTGCTCGGTTCGGGCCGCGTGCGAGTAACAACGCCGGAAGGAACCGATATTTCATTCGAGGTCGGCAACCGCCCATTCTGCAGCCAGATCGGTGATGCCAGTCGAGCACGCATGGAATCCGCTCGCACGCGCATCGATCGTGATATCGAGTTGCCCGCGGGCGTTCTGCGAGTCGCGCCGATCGAAGTCTCGGCGAATGGTTCGGTTTTTCTTCAGGTGTGGCGTCCGCTCGCCTCCCAAGGACGCAACCTGATGCTTCATTTCATCAAAGGCCACGTCGCCGTTCAGGGCGTCAATGCGGACAAAATCGATCAGGAGCTCAGCGCAGCAGGCAGGGATGCACGGATGTTTCGGGAATTCGCGCTCGGTTTCAATCCAGCGTTACAGGTTCTTCCCGAAGCGCCGTTCATTGCCTATTACGGGTATGGAGCCGGCGTCGTTCGTCTCAGCTTGGGAGATAACGAGGAAATGGGCGGAGCAAACCGGGGCGGCGGCGTGTACTGGAATTTCATCCACAACGCAACGGTGACGGTCGATGATCGGGTTCTCGTCAGAGAAGGCAAACTGCAGCTTCCTTGAATACAGCTGTAGCGGCGCTCTGCGAAGCGCAAGCGCGATAGCGTGCAGCCTCAAGACGCGAAGCGCAAGCGCGATAGCGCGCAGCCTCAAGACGCGAAGCGCAAGCGCGATAGCGCGCAGCCTCAAGAGATGCGCGCCGGCGGTGACACTAGGAGGTTTTTTGATATGACCCGTCGATTCTTTGCGTCACTAGCTGTTGCGGGCATCTTTGTTGTGGTGGCGTTACTGGTTCCCGGGTTTGTTGCCGGCCAGGCTCCAACGGCCCCGGCGAAGCCGAAGGTTCCGGCGAAGGCGTGGACTCTGTCACACACACCGGATGGCCAACCCGATCTGCAGGGCTATTGGACAAACACGACCTACACGCCGCTTCAGCGGCCGAATAACATCAATAGGGAATTTTTTACAAAAGAGGAGCTCGAGGAACGAGTGAAGCACGCGGCCGACGAGGAGTCAGCGCAAACAACACCCGGAACCATAGCGGACGTGCATTATGACTTTACTCAATTCGGGTTGGATCGGAGCCAAGGAGTGTTGGCCTTGAACATGCGCACGTCGATGATCGTGGATCCGCCGGATGGAAGACTTCCTCCTATGTCCGAAGAGGGGAAGAGTAGAGCGGCCGAGCGCGCCGCGGAACGAAAGCGGATGGGTGCCGCGACTGACATGGTCCAAAACCAGCCGCTGTCTGTGCGCTGCATGCATATGGACCGCGACGGACCGCCAATGCTGCCGGGAGCCTACAACAACACGTATCAAATCATTCAGAGTTCCGGCTACCTCACGATCCTTGTCGAGATGCTGCATTGGGTCCGCGTCATCCCCTTGGACAATCGTGCCCATTTGCCGTCGAACGTACGCCAATGGGTCGGCAATCATACCGGCCGCTGGGAAGGCAATACGTTGGTCATTGACAGCACCAACTTCACGAACAAGACGGTTTTCCAGGGCGCCAGCGAGAAGATGCATATGATCGAGCGTCTCACACGCACGGACGAAGACACGATTCGCTATCAATTCACCGTCGATGATCCGTCGACCTGGACAAAACCCTGGACCGCAGAGATCTTCTTCAAAAAGACCGTGGGACCGATCTTTGAGCATGCCTGCCACGAAGGCAACTACGGCTTGGCGAACACACTGTCGGGCGCTCGGGCCGAAGAGAAGAGGGCTGCGGCCAGGAAGCCATAAGAGTTTTGGAAAGTCGAACTACGGCACTGTAGCGGCGGTCCGCGACGCGCCAGCGCGCGCGGAGCGTGAGCGCGACAGCGCGAAACCTCAAGTGATAGACCGCCGTTACGGTTGCCCAGCCTGCCCTCGCGCATTCTGTGTGCAAAGTCCACCGATGAATCACTCCTTCTCGGGATCGAGATCGATGCGGACGGTGGTTAGCTCCGTACCGAAGAGGCGAACGAGCCGCGCGTTGAACGGGTCGAGATCCCTTTGCCGCGCGATAGGATCGTCGAGCATGAGGTAGGCTACTCCCTTTCGCCAGCGGCCGTTTACCTTCACGCGCACATTCGGGTTGTCCACGATATTGCGCACCCAGCCGGAGTGGCGGCCATGATCAAGAGCCCATTCGTCGTCCACGGATCTGAAGCGAGGCGCTCGACAATCTCAGACGTACTCGATGCGCGAATGATGAGAAGCGCATCGCGCGTACCCTCCAGCGGACCTACCAGAACAGCAAAGCGCTGCTCGAAGAGCGCGTCCATGAACGCAGCATGGCCAACCCAATCAGCCTGGCCTTCAAGGGGCTTGGAGTCATCCCACGATGGGCCTCTCGACCGCAAAACAGCGAACAGACGTTCCATCTCCCCTACTCTAAGTCCTCACATTGTGATGCGGGGCCCGCTTAGCCAATTGCTTGACGCTCCTGGGTCCGCCAAACG
>MNKP01000027.1 GCA_001920875.1 Acidobacteria bacterium 13_1_20CM_2_55_15 | reverse complement strand
GGCCGGATTCGGCGAATGCATAGATGTGAGCACCCACATCGATGCCTTGCATTCGAGCCTTATCTAGATCTGCGAGTACCGTTGCCGTGAGCGCGTTCAAGGAAAGCTGAAGCGCCACCTTGGTATTGCGTGCAAGTTCAAGCGGCTCCTGAATCTTTTCGTCGCGCGGATGAAGAAACAGCGTGCCCCCGAAACGGGCTGCGGCTTTGGCGAGAGCCAACATCTCATCGGCAGTGCTGAATGAAGCGGGTTCAGTGCGGAGATCGGAAGCGAAACCGAACGCGCCTTGGCGCATGGCGTTCTCGACGAGCTCGCCCATCCTCTGGATCTCATCTTCCTTTGCCGGATGTTTGTAGTCCACCCCTAAGATCTGCCTGCGGACCGTGCTGTGGCCGACCAGCATCGCGATATTCACGGCGGGCAGCTTGTCATCAAACGGCTGCATGAAGTCTTCGATCGAGTAGGGGCCGGCACCATCGGAACCCAAAATCGCCGTCGTGACACCTTGGGTGATTGCCGCCCGAGCGTCCATGTCTTTCTCGAGCGCCGCTATCGAGAGAGTCTCGAGATCAATAAAGCCGGGAGCGACGATCATGCCCTTCACATCAAGCAGAGTTTCTCCGGGCGCCGGTTTGAATAGACCGATATCCGCGATTTTTCCATCACGAATGCGCAGGTTGCCGGCCACACGAGGTTTTCCGGTCCCATCGATGATCCAGCCATTCATCAGGACGAGGTTTTCGGCCAATGCGGTCCGCACCAAAACCGACATCAAGAGGAATAATCGGACGAATCGCATGTTACACTCTGCGGCATTATGTCGAGGACTAAGCGTTCGATGCAAGGAGTTGCCTTTCTGAGCAGACGGAGACCACGATCATGAAAACCACAAAATATGTCCGCTATTTCGCGGCGGGAAAGACCTCTTATGGAATTCTCGAAGGCGATCTCATTCGGGAACTTCACGGCGACATTTTCGGGGGTGCGGAGCCGACCGGCAAAACGCTCACTCTGCGCGACGCGACGCTCTTGGCGCCTTGTGACCCTAAGAACGTTGCTGCGGTTGGTCGAAATTACAGAAGTCACATCGCGGATCGCAATATCCAGCCCGCCCCGTTTCCCGGCCTGTTCTGGAAACCAAGCGCCTCGATCATTGGAACGGAAGAAAACATCCTGCTGCCGGAAGGTGCCCAAAACGTGCATTACGAAGCGGAAATGGTCGTGGTCATCGGCAAAAAGACAAGAAACGTCGTGCCGGCCGATGCATCGAACCACATTTTTGGGGTCACCGCCGGAAACGATGTGAGCGAACGCGACTGGCAGAAAAACGATTTGCAATGGTTCCGCGCAAAAGGCTGCGACACATTCGGTGTGTTAGGACCGTCGATCGTGACGGGCCTCGACTACAACAATCTTTCTGTAGAAAGCCGGGTGAATGGTGAAATCCGGCAATCAGGCCGCACTAGTGAACTGATTTTCCCCGTCGATACCATTATCAGCTATATCAGCCAATTTGTGACGTTGATGCCGGGCGACGTCATCTATACGGGTACTCCCGGCACAACGAAGCCGATGCACCCGGGCGATGTGATCGAGATTGAAGTCGAAGGCGTCGGCGTGCTCCGCAATCCGGTGGCTTACTCAGTCCCGCTAAGGACTAATGTCGACTCCACGGAGCCGTCCCCGCGCAGCGCAAGCGCGATAGCGCGCAGCCTCAAGGTGGAGTCAACGTGATCCAGAGCGGGACTTAAAGAAGCGGCGAGTCGAAACGCCGGTATAAAATAAAACAAATGCCCACATCGATCGACACGCTTAAAGAAAAAGGCAGGCAGCTGCGGATTCATTCGCTGAAAGCCACGACTGAAGCGGGTTCCGGCCATCCATCATCGTGCCTATCTGCGGCAGATCTGATGTCGGTGGTCTTTTTCAACGAGATGCGCTTTGATCCCAAAGATCCCCGAAATCCAGCGAACGACCGGTTCGTTTTGTCAAAGGGACATGCCGCTCCATTGCTGTGGGCGGCGTATGCTGAAGCCGGCCTCATTGATGAAAAGGACGTCCTCACCCTCCGCCAGCTTGATAGCAATCTCGAAGGCCACCCGACGCCCAGAATGCCCTGGGTCGATGTGGCAACGGGTTCACTCGGCCAGGGACTTTCGGTGGGTTTGGGTAATGCGCTGGCGGCCCATATGGACGACATCCCTTACAACACGTACGTGCTCCTCGGCGATGGCGAATGCGCGGAGGGCTCGGTGTGGGAAGCGGCCGCCCTGGCAAGCTACTACAAAGCAGCGAATCTGTACGCCATCGTCGATGCGAACGGTTTGGGACAGAGCCAGCGCACGATGGATCACTTCGAAGTGAATCGCTTCGCGAACAAATTTCGAGCTTTCGGCTGGTTCGCCACAATTGTCGACGGCCACAATTATGCGGAGATCGTCGACGGCTTCGAACGGTGCCGCCGCGATGGCGGTTCTCAACCCCGCGTCGTCGTGGCGAAGACTTTCAAGGGCAAAGGCGTGTCGATGTTGGAAAATCTTGATGGCTGGCACGGCAAGCCCATTCCCAAACAGGATCTTCCCAGGGCTCTTGAAGAGCTTTCAAATCCGCTTGGCCCGAACGAATTCAAACCCAATCCCCGAACCGGCGGCCCTTCTCGTCCACGAAACGAAGGCACGATACAAATCGACATTAGCCGAAAACCGGGAGCGTCCGTGGCAACGCGTGAAGCATATGGGGATGCGCTGGTGAAAGTCGCGGAGAAAGACCCCCGCATTGTGGCTTTGGATGGTGATACAAAGAATTCCACGTACTCCGAAAAGCTGTTCAAGGCGCATCCCGAACGATTTTGGGAAATGTTTATTGCCGAGCAGAACATGGTTGGCGTCGCGATGGGACTAGCGGCACGCGGAAAGATTCCGTTTGTTTCGACGTTTGCGTGTTTCCTGACACGTGCTTATGACCAGATTCGAATGGCCGGCATTTCGCAATCCAACGTGAAGTTTTGCGGATCGCACGCCGGCGTTTCGATCGGAGAAGATGGCCCTTCGCAAATGGGTCTGGAAGATTTGGCGATGTTTCGCGCGGTTCCGGGATCGGTCATCTTGTATCCGTCGGACGCCGTAGCGGCCGAGCAGCTTGTCGTGGAAGCGGCACGGCATCGCGGAATTTGCTATATCCGTACGACGCGGCCGAAAACGCCCGTGTTGTACGCAAACGATGAAAGGTTCCCGATTGGTGGATCGAAGGTTCTCCGTCAGTCGCCCCATGACCGCGCAACGGTGGTTGCGGCTGGAATCACGCTCCATGAAGCACTCAAGGCCGCTTCGAGATTGGACTCCGGCGGCACGCCCATTCGCGTCATCGATGCGTACTCGGTGAAACCGATCGACGCGCAAAGCATTTTGAGGGCGGCGAAAGAAACCGGAGGCCGCATCGTCGTTGTCGAAGATCATTATGAAGAAGGCGGGCTTGGCGACGCTGTACTGAATGCAGTGGGAAACCAGGCCAAAGTTGTGAAACTGGCCGTTCGCGAGATTCCACATTCCGGTCCGCCCGATGCCTTGCTGGAAAAATACGGTATCAGCGCGAACCGTATTGTGGAAGCCGTGAGAAGTTCACTGTAGCGGCACAACTCCCCTCCTAAGTTAGGAGGGGAGTCGCCGCAAAGTTCGGGAGAAACCTATGTCGCAAACCAATGCCAAAAAAGAAACGTTGCCGTCGGAACTACGGGTCGTTGTGGAGGTTGATGGCAATCCCGTCGGCTTCTTGAATCTGGACGTCAGCCGGCTCTGGCCTTTGATCAACCACCGTAAGCGGGATCACGTGCCCGTCGAATGGATGGATGCAGCAAAATTCGATTCGATCATGCGTGCTGCCGTGATGAAGAAGCTCATGGCGCGTCTGGAAACTCATCTCTATCGCGCACTAGGCGATGAGATGGTCAAAGCGGAACTCGACGTTGAAAGCTTCAATCTGAAAGCTGAATCCGCCGCTCAAACATTCGGAGGGACGAAAGCGGAAATAGAAAAACTGGTTCTCGAGACGGATCGGACGCCATTGGACTTCTACGCTTTCTTTTGGGAATACCTGCTCGATGAGCGCGATGTCACCGATTTGAAGAGGGAATGGAAGGCGTGGGGTACTCGGCCTCGATAAGGGACTTTATTCCGCCCCGCGTGTTGAACTCGCCCGTCACCTTGACCGACAACGGTTGGCATGTCTTGACGATATCCCGAAGTATCCGATTCACCGCATTCTCGTAAAAAATGCCGAGATTCCGGTAAGCCAGGAAGTATCCCTTCAACGATTTCAATTCGAGGCAAAGTTTATCCGGACGGTAGCGAACCGTGATCGTGCCGAAATCCGGCAAGCCGGTCTTCGGACAGATCGAAGTGAATTCGGGCGCGGCGATCGTGATTTCGTAACCGGAAAATTGATTCGGCCAGCATTCGATACCGGGCAGTTCAACATCGATGCCGGATTTGGCATGCTGTTCGGTATACTCGGGCATCGACTCAGTATAAACAAAAACGACAAATGACAATTGAACAGTGAACAATGACAATTTCCCCAAAAAATTTGTCAATGTTCAATAATCAATTGTCAATTGAAAGCCCCTGGGGCTCCTCCGCCCCAAGGGCCGTTCCCTAGTCTCCTTCGTCACCACCATTCGGTGCCGCGACAACCGACATCCTGTCCGTTTGGGATCCATCCCCAGGGCGAGCTTCCTGCCACCGGCTGTGGTCAACTACGGTCCCTGGCTGGAGTAGCCGACTTCCACTAGGAAATTTGTCTCGATTCGAGACGACGCGATTTTTACTTCGTGGCATAACCATTGCAAGATATTTTTACAAAAAAATTCGAGGCTGTTACTATGACATCATGCCAAAAGCCTTGAAGCCCTTAATTGTGATCGTCCTGGCTGTAGCCCTGGCTGCCGGCGCTGCGGTTTACTTGAGCCGTCAACCCGATCAGCCGGAAGAAACCGCCGCGGCGACCCGCGCAGACATTAAGGATGGCGGGCATATTCGTGGCCCCGAGAAGGCCGCGTTGACGCTGGTGGAGTTCGGGGATTACCAATGTCCGAGCTGTGGAGCGTACCACCCGCTGGTGAAGGAAATCCTGAACCGGTATCCGCAACAGCTCCGGCTCGAGTTCCATCATTTTCCGCTCGTCACTATTCACCCGAATTCGATGCTGGCGTCCAAAGCAGCAGAGGCTGCGGGCGAACAAGGCCGTTACTGGGAGATGCACGACGCGCTGTTCGACCATCAGCGAGAATGGTCCGATAGTCCGAATGCGGAGCCGATATTCGTCGCCTTAGCGAGCCAGATGGGTCTTGACAGCAACAAATTCATGCAAGGTCTACGCTCCCCTCAATTGCAGGACCGAATACTTCGAGACGTCGAGCAGGGTCAGAACGCGAAGGTTGATGCGGTTCCCACATTCTTTATCAACGGCGAACGCGTTCACATCAAATTGAGCATGGAAGATTTCGTTCAAGTCATCGACGCGCACCTTCCCAAATGAAAGCGCGATTCGCGGTAATCGCCATTCTCGCGTTTATCGGAATGGTCGACGCGCTCTACCTTTCCATCAAGAGAAATGCGGGCCCGATTCCCTGCCATGTGACTCGCGGCTGCACGGATGTCCTGACGAGCAGGTATTCTGAAATCGTAGGGATCCCGATTTCCTGGTTTGGAGTTGGTTTTTATATCGTGATGTTCAGTCTGGCGGCGTTCAAAGTCTTCGAAGACCCCCAATATCCATCGCACGGGCTAACCGGATTGATCTTCTATCTTGCCGGCGCGGCTTTGGTGATTTCGTCTCTCCTGGTCGGAATTCAGGCGTTTATATTGAAGGCATTTTGCGAATACTGTTTGCTTTCGGCCGCCTTGGTCTTGTCGATGTTTCTTCTCACTCCGAGTCCTGCCCGGCGTAAACTCCCTCAATAGCCGTCTCCGGTTCCGGCATCTTTCTGTCGCGGCTCTCGAGCGCCTCTTTCTCTGCCCTGGCGATCTCTTCAATGACCTTCGCTTCAGCTTGCTCGAGATTGGTTTTTGGAACTCCGTGACGCTCCAGGTAAGATTCATACATTCCGATCGGGTCGCGTTTGCCCCAGTATTCGAACATCGCTTTGGAAATAATCTGCCGTGCGTCAATTTCGTCATGCGTGACGTGGCCGCCCATTCGAAAAGTCTCCGCAAAAATGATAACGGGGCCATGCCCGGTTCGTGCGAGTTGAGCCGCCAGTTTTGTTGCCGCGTACGTGTCTAGAACATTATTTCCGGCGCATGACAGGCCGGTGACGCCATAAGCCTTCGCCCAGGCAGTGAATGGTCCCGCTTGATGTTGCTCGAATCGGGTCCCCAGCGCGATCTGGTTATTTTGCAAAACGTAAATTGCGGGGACGTGAAGCACAGCCGCCAGATTCATACCTTCGTGGAAAGCCGTAGTCTTTGTCGCGCCATCTCCGACCCATGTAAGAACAACGGCTTTCTCTCCACGCTTTTTGATGGCGAGAGCCATGCCTGCGAATACCGGGGTTAATGCTCCAACTTGACTGGCCGGAGCAATTACGCCGTTGGTCGTACTGCCGACATGCAGGTCTTTGCCTTTACTGGGAGAATCCGCGGTTGCCAGGTATTCACGGAACATATCGGCGACCGAGATCCCCATTTCATGGCATGCACCGGCGTTCCGAATCATCGGTCCGACCTTGTCGATCGCGCGATCGAGACCGTGAACATTGCCAATGGTTACTGCTTCTTCGCCGGTTGCCAGCCACGCTTTTGCGATGACGCCCTGTTTCACCCACCGGCGCAATGTGATGTCGTGAAGCCGAAAGCGAAGCAGGCCGGCATACATATCGAGAAGCTGCTTTTCGGTTAACTCTGAGATAATGGAGGCGCGTTGAGAATCACGCGTCAGCGTCTGTTCGAACTCCGCGATAATGCCGGGATCGGGCTTCCAATTCACGTACTCCGGCGGATCGAACATTGGATAACGCTTCACCAAACCAGTGTACTACGGCGTTCGTCGAGCGAAGAGAAATGGCCACCAAAAGGCGCAAGAACACAAGATGTCGAATGAATTGGGAATCATTTCTCGTGATTTTTGTGCTTTTTTCTGGCTATTTCCGTTTGCTGTGCTCAAATAGCCTTCCTACAATTTGGTCGTGCTATAATATTTGGTACTTTGAAGGGGTAAATCCATGAAACGCAAACAGCTTAAGTTTGTCGCTGGTTCGGTTGTGATCATTCTCACACTCGCCTACCTCGCATACTCGGGATTCAAAGAAGGTAATGCGTATTACCAGACGGTCTCGGAGCTCTACGCGTCAAAGGATCAGGCCTACACTCGCCGGCTGAAGGTCGCCGGCGACGTGGTGCCCGGATCCATCCAGCGCGAAGGCAAGAGCATTAATTTCATGATCAGCCAGCAGGACGAGAAGACGAAACAAGTGGAAACCCTCACCGTAAAATACGTGGGCAACGATGCCCCTCCAGATACATTCGTTGACCGCGCGCAGGCTGTGGTCGAAGGCCAGCTTGGCCGTGATGGAGTGTTCGTCGCGAACAAGATGCAGGCCAAGTGCGCGTCGAAGTATGAGAAAGAGTCCGCAGCCGGCGTGAGAAAGAGCGACTGACATGGCACAAATCGGCCAGTTCGCCTTGGCCCTCGCATGGGTGGTGACGGCGTATTCGATCGTTGCCTCCCTGCTTGGAATTCGTCTCAAACACGACAACCTGATCGCCAGCGGCCGGAATGCCGCGCTCGGCACGTTTGTGTGCATCACGTCGGCGATCGCTTGCCTCGGGTATCTGTTCGCCGTCAGTGATTTCTCGATCAAGTACATCGCGGCGCATTCCAATCGCGACTTGCCGATATATTTCAAGGTCAGCTCGATCTGGGGCGGGCAGGAAGGATCGTTGTTGTTCTGGGGGTGGCTGCTCACGGCCTATTCGGCGCTGGTCATTGTTCAGAATTGGCGAAAACACAGCGCGATGATGCCGTACGTCGTTGCCGTGCTGATGGGGACGTCGTTCTTCTTCACCTCGATGCATTTGTTCATCGTGAACCCCTTCAACCAGACGGTGTTCCTGCAAAGCGACGCATCGCCGTTGCCGTTCGTGCCCCACGACGGGAATGGTCTGAATCCCCTGCTGCAAGACCCCTATATGGTGATTCATCCGCCGATGCTGTATCTCGGTTTTGTCGGCTTTGCGGTTCCCTTTGCATTCGCCATCGCCGCCATGATTACCAAGCAGCTTGGCGATACATGGATTCGTACGACGCGCCGCTGGACGATGGTCGCGTGGATGTTTCTGAGTATCGGAATCATGCTTGGCGGTAAATGGGCATACCACGAACTGGGTTGGGGCGGCTTCTGGGCATGGGATCCGGTTGAGAACGCCTCGATGATGCCTTGGCTGATTGGAACCGCGTTTCTGCATTCCGTCATGGTCCAGGAAAAGAAAGGCATGCTGAAGGTCTGGAATATGGTGTTGATCATCCTTACCTTTATCATGTCGATTTTCGGAACTCTGCTGACACGCAGCGGCATGGTGCAGTCCGTCCATGCGTTTGCCCAGTCGCCGGTCGGCGGATACTTCCGCGCATTCATCATCGTTGCTCTTTCGGGAGCGCTTTATCTCCTATTTGATCGGCTGCCGTATCTGAAAAGCGAAAATCAGATGGAATCGATCGTCTCCCGAGAAAGCAGCTTCATGTTCAACAACCTGATTTTGCTTGCCGCCTGCTTCGCGGTTTTTTGGGGAACGATGTTCCCTATTATTTCCGAGGCAGCAACAGGGTCCAAGATCACGGTTGGGCCGCCGTTTTTTAACAAAGTAAATGTGCCTATCGCGATTTTCCTCATGTTTTTGACAGGTGTTGGACCACTGCTGGCGTGGCGAAGAGCGTCAACGAACAGCTTGAAACGGAATTTCCTGTCGCCCGCTGTGATTGCGCTGGCGTCCGGAGTTGCTCTCTACTTTCGTGGAGTCCAGCACTTTTACGCCTGGCTGTCCATTGTGATGTCGATCTTCGTGACCCTCACGATCATTCGCGAATTCTATAAGGGCGCAGCGGCCCGAAGTTCCGGAACCGGCGAAACGTTCCTCGAGGCGATCGTGAATCTGACGCTCCGGAACACGCGGCGTTATGGCGGTTATGTTGTGCACTTCGGTTTTGTCCTCCTGTTTATCGGCTGGACAGGGCAGGCCTTCACGACGGATGCCGAAGGCGAGATGGGTGTCGGCGACACCTTGTCCATCCGCGAATATACGTTGCGGGTTGACAAACTCGGCATCGAGGACACCCCCAATTACGCATCCGATAAGGCAACCATCAGCCTCTTCGAGTACGGCAAGAAGGTCGCCAACCTCTATCCTGAAAAGCGGCTCTACAAGGCAGGACAGGAAAAGCAACCGACGACCGAGGTCTCGATCTA
The DNA here is from genome assembly GCA_001920875.1 of Acidobacteria bacterium 13_1_20CM_2_55_15. Lineage (GTDB taxonomy): Bacteria > Acidobacteriota > Terriglobia > 20CM-2-55-15 > 20CM-2-55-15 > 20CM-2-55-15. The sequence goes on along the minus strand of MNKP01000027.1, from coordinate 26,517 downwards.
TTCCACTGCCAAAAATGACGTCTATCTGGTCTTCCAGGGCGGCACGCGTGACGGCAAGAAAGCGATCATCCAGGTTTTCTATAACCCGCTGACGATGTGGGTGTGGATCGGCGGGATCGTACTGGTCGCGGGAACGTTGATAGCGCTACTGCCCAATAAAAAGACTATTCTTAGAAGGCGTCCCGAAATTGAGTCCAAAGAGGAACGCAAAGAGGTTGAAGAGAAGGTTTAGCTCTGTTTTATTATTCCCCTCCTCCGAGAGGAGGCGAGGATGCGCCGAGCGAAGCAACGGCGCAGACGGGGTGGCGCGAAGCGCCAGCCCGATAGGGCGAAGCCTCAATAAAAGCTCGGCGAGACGTTCCGGCCAAACCGACCACCCCGGCGCTGCGCGCCACCCCTCCTCTCGGAGGAGAGGAATAATCAGCAAGCTGCTGCTGTCTCTGCTTATCGCAGCCACACCTGTTTCGCTTGCGGCCGACCGCCAGCACGTCAAGGAACTCGGCCAGAAGTTCATCTGTGTTTGCGGCACGTGCAATCAGATGCTGACCACGTGCAATCACTTCGGGTGTCCAAGCTCGGGTCCGATGTTGGCGGAACTTGCCGCGCAGATCGATGAAGGCAACAGCGATGAATCCATCATCGCGCGTTTCGCCGAGAAGTACGGTCTGACGGTGCTGTCGTCGCCGCCGGCTGCCGGCTTCAATCTGACTGCGTGGGTCATGCCGTTCATCGCACTTGCCTTTGGAGCTCTGCTGGTCGTTTACTTCGTCCGCCAGTTTCGCGCAAAATGGGCTTCCGTTCCGGCTGACGTCGACGTCACAAAGTATCAGCAAAAGGTCGAAGAAGAACTGAAGAAATTTATTCCGGAAGACTGATGCTCTATTTATTCTGCGGCATCCTCAGTGGAGCGGTTCTTGCGGCCATATGTGCACCGCTGTTCCGCAAAGAGGAGACGTTGGAATCCGCAATTATCGAAGAGACCGAGTGGGATCTACTTCAACGCAAGAAGGAGGTCATTCTCGGCAATATTCAGGATCTCGATTTCGAATACAAATGCGGCAAACTTTCTGCGGAGGATTACCAAAAGGTCCGTGCCGAAATGAATGCCGAAGCCGCCGTAGTCTTTCAGCAAATCGAGACCCTCGAATCGTCCAAAGATCTCGACGCGTTGATCCGCCGGGAGATTTCGGCGCGCAAGGATCGGTCCACAACCACTTGCCCTTCCTGTGCCAGCAAGAATCCAAACACAAATAAGTTTTGTGCAGACTGCGGGGCTAAACTGAAGCGTTGATGACGTTGCTGCTGCTTTTCCTGCAAGTCGAGGGAACGCGAACTGTCGATGTCCCCAACGCAATGGGTGCGCACACGTGGTTTATCATCCTCGCAGTCGGCGCATTTCTGCTTTGGAGCCTCAGTTACTCGATCGAGCTTCACAAAGAAGCGCTGGCTCGAAAGAAAGGCCGGGAGGATCTTGTCCACCGCAAGGAAGAACTGATCGATCAGATCGCCAACCTGGAGACGCAAAAAGAATCGGGTGCGATCGCAGAGAAAAAATACAAACAGGATCTGAAGGATTTGAAGTTTCATCTGGCGAAGGTGTTGGAGAAGCTGGGGACTAAAGTGTAGCCTCTCCCTCTGGGAGAGGCCGGCGCCAGCGAGCGGCCGAAGGCCGCGACGAATAAAAGCGCCGGGTGAGGGTTGAAGGAGTCGGCAAATCTTGCACCCTCACCCGACGCGCTTCGCGCGTCGCTCTCTCCCAGAGGGAGAGGGTGATCTGCTCACATGCCCGATACATTCGCACTCGAATCCGAGGACATCCGCAAAACATTTGGCCATTTCACCGCGCTGGCAGGCGTGACGCTCGGCGTCAAGCGTGGCGAGTTCCTGGCCTTGTTCGGACGCAATGGCGCCGGCAAGACCACGTTTTTGAAAATCGCCGCCACACTCGTTCGCCAGTCGCAGGGCAAGCTTCGCGTCGAGGGCATCGATACTCGCGAAGAACCCGAGAGGGCGCGGCGCCACATCGGATTTCTTTCCCACAACACATATCTCTACCGTGATCTGAATCCAGTCGAAAACCTCCGCTTCTTCTCACGTCTATACGGAATGCCGGATTCGGAAGAACGCATCCTGGCGCTGCTCGACCGTGTCGGACTCCGGCGGCGCGCTTCCGATCCGGTCCGCGCATTCTCGCGAGGTCTCCATCAGAGGCTTGGCATTGCTCGCGTGATGCTTCACGATCCGTCGGTCATTCTGCTGGACGAACCCTACACCGGGCTCGACGCCAATGCCGTCGAAATCCTGAACCAAATTCTCGACCAGGCCGCAAGCGCCGGGAAGACGATCATCCTCACGTCGCACGACCTCGAACAGGGCCTGCGGGCAGCGACACGGGCCGCCATCATCGATCGCGGAAAAATCGTGTTCGACAGCGGCGCTAAAGATCCCGCGATCCGTGACGCCTACGCTGCTTACATCCGCCTCGGAGTTGGCCGATGAGTCCGGTCATTGCCATCGTCTTCAAGGACATCGTTATTGAAATGCGCAGCAAAGAATCCGTCAGTTCGATGCTGATGTTCGGCGTGCTTGTTCTGACGATATTCAGTTTCGCGTTCGAACCAAGCAGTATCGAACGATCGCTCATTGCTCCCGGCACCTTATGGGTGGCATTTTCGTTTGCCGCCATTCTTGGCCTGAACCGCTCTCTGGCAATGGAAATCGATAACGATTGCCTGCAGGGGCTGCTGCTCGCACCCGTGGACCGTGGCAATCTTTATATTGGAAAGGTGGCAAGCAACTTCACGTTCATGATGATCGCTGAAGTGATTGTTTTGCCGATCTTCGTCATCTTCAATAATCTTAAGTTCAATCTCCAGTTCCTGGAGATTGCCGGTATTGCCGTTCTCGGCACTTTCGCCATCGCCGCGATCGGCTCGATCCTGTCGACGATTTCTGCAAATACACGCATGAAAGAAGTGATGCTTCCAGTGCTTCAAATCCCGCTGACGGTTCCCGTCGTGATTTCTTCCGTTGAAGCCACCAGCATGGTGCTGAGCGGCGACACCAAGGGAATTTCCTCTTGGCTATATCTTTTAGCGGGGTTTAGTATTGTTTACCTGACCGTGTCCTACCTCGTGTTTGAGTTCGTCGTGGAGGAGTGAAATGCGCTCGAAGATACTCGGAGTACTTGTCCTCGTACTGATGATTGCGAACCTCTATATGATTTTCGTCTTTGCTCCAAACGAAGCCACCATGGGCGTGATCCAGCGCATCTTTTATTTTCATCTGCCTTTCGGAGTTTCGTCCTATTTGTCGGCCTACTTGTTGGGTTTCGCAAGCATCATGTATCTCATCAAACATGATTTGAAATGGGACCGTCTGGGAGCCTCTGCCGGCGAAATGGGAATCCTGTTTACCAGCATGTCGATCATGAGCGGCGCCCTGTGGGCAAAGCCGGTATGGGGTATCTGGTGGACTTGGGACGCGCGACTGACACTTCAATTCCTCCTCGGTCTGATTTTTCTTTCATATTTAATGCTCCGCGCTTATTTACCCGAACGCGAGAAGAAAGCCGCGCTGGGCGCCGTCTTCGGAATCCTTGCCATGGTGGACGTCCCATTCAACTATCTATCGATTCGCTGGTGGCGTACCCAGCATCCCCAACCCGTCATCCTTGGCGGCGGTCTGGATTGGGATATGTGGAAGGTGATGATGGTTTCATTTTGCGCCTTCGCCGCGTTATACGCTTACCTGCTCGACCGGCGCATGGCCATCGCCCGAGTCGAAGAAGAAGTCGAGTACCTCGAACACGCGATCCTGGCCCATGACTAATCTTTTCGTCGCGTACACGCTCGCTTTCATCATTATCTTCATCTTTACCTGGCTACTGATTTCCCGCCAAAGCCGCCTCGAGAAAAAACTCGACGAGCTTAAGCAACGCCTTAAAGAAAAATCTTGAGGGAAACATTCCCCTCCTCGCAGAGGAGGGGAGGCTGCGCCACAAAGAAAATGCCGCGAAGCCACCGCAGCGGCGCAGACGAGGTGGCGCGAAGCGCGAGCCCGGCAGGGCGAAGCCTCAATAGAAGACCGGCAACAACGCTTCGCCGAGCTGACCACCCCGGCGCTGCGCGCCACCCCTCCTCTGCGAGGAGGGGAATATTCGGTTGCGGCTTTGCCGCGCTAAGCCTTTTGTGTACCTTTCCGATTTGTTCGGCAGAGCCGGTGAACTTGCATTGGCGAGCCCTCACCCACTGGTCAGGGCTGTCATTTTGATGCCGCTAATCTGCACGTCATAACCAAACGGGTCGGCAATGTGAAAGCTGTGTTCGGTATCTTCGCGGGGATTGTCGAAGCCCAGCCGCTTCAGTTCGGCCAGTACTTTATCTCGATCGTAATCAGCAATCGTGTACGCGATATGGTTCACTACGGCCTGGCTTTTCGGCCGCGGCTGGCCGTTCGCTGGAGGCGCATTGAGATTACGCGTACGGCAGATGATGAAGGTCAGCGGCACATCTTTGGCGGTGACACCGTAGGGCTTCTCTCCCTTCTTCCCGAATGGCAGAGTGACCTCGTTATCCTTGAGCCCGACTTGATCGAGGTTGAAGACCTTTGAATACCAGTCGCCAGCCTGCTTGAAATTGGGGCAGGTGTAAGAGAAATGGTTCACCAGCGCGATTTTCAGGCCGGGCTGACCTGCAGGCGCTTTCTGAGCAGCACTGGCGGCACGAACGGAGGTCGCTGCTACAGTCAATACTTCGATAAGCCGGCGGCGGCTGATCTTGCCCTGCTCGAACTCTTGAAGCTTCGTTGCGACGAAACCTAGCATAGCGATTCTCCTTTTGCTTAAATAAAGGGGTTCTCCGCCTCGATCGAGGCGAGCTGTACCGGGTAGTTGAAGGGATCCAGAACGTTGACGCTTCCGCTGCGCCCAGTCGGGTTCAGTCCCTGCGCTTTGAGCGTTGCATTCACGCGCGCATCGTCCCAATTGGGAATCGTATAACAAATGTGATCGACGACCGATTTTGCCGGCGCCGTATTCGCATTCTCGTTAGCGTTCCGCGCGATGAAATAGTTGCCGCCACTGCGGGGGCCGAACGCCAGATTGGCCCTCGACTTTTGATCGTCTTTCGCGTTTTGCATGCCCAGCACGCTCGTGTAGAAATCGCGCGCCTTGCGGTAGTCCGGACAGGCATAGGAAATATGGTTGACCGCGATCATCTTGAAGCCCTGTGAGGGTGCCGCATTCGCGGCTTCTTCACCAGCCGCGTAGACGGTCGCCGCAAGCGCTACGGTCTCACAAAATTGACGCCGGTTGATCTTGCCGCTCTCGAAATCTTGCACCAGATCGGCGATGAAACGTTCCATGTTTGGACCTCCTGCTTTGAAGTTCTCTCATCCTACGCCGATTGGCGAAAAACCGAAATGTGATTTGACGTGGAATCAGTGAACGGTGTCTTTGCCGCGAGCAGGCGGAACAGGATTATTCCAAACACGTGGAATATCTCTATCACAAGCTGTTTGCACATCCCTATCGAGTGGATTGGAATACCCGGCCATCAGGATTACCAGAGCCTATCCAACTCGCTACGCAACCCGATGGTCGGCCAGGCGTTCGCCACACTGAAACAAAGACGCGAAGATGGGGATGATCGACCGTGCGGGTCACCTGCTGGGATTAGAGCATCCTGCGCGCTCGGCCGAGCTCATCGAAGAGTTCTTAGAAGATTAAGCAATTATTCATTTGCCAATTCATTCACACCTTCCGCAGAGGAGAATAATAATTCCTCCCTTTACGATCGAATCTGTTGGAACGCGTCAACGATCTCGCTGCCGGTGGTGAACCACACCCGGTCGTGTTGCTTGAAATACGCGATGGCTTTCTTCAGATATGGCGTACGCCAGGGTTCGCCCATCAGAAATGGGTGTAACGGAATGCCCATAACGCGGGCGGTTTTCTGGCTATCGGCGTAAAGCGTGTCGAATTGGTCCGTCAGTGCCTTTAGGTATTGATCGCCGGTGTAGCCCATCCGGTTAATGAGGGACATGTCGTTGATGTCCATGCCGTAGGGAACGGCGAAGAGTCTTCCCTTTTTAACCTTCATTCCGAACGGCTGATCGTCATTGTTCCAGTCGCCGACGTAATTGACTCCTTCTTCTGCGAGTAGATCCAGGGTATTGAAAGTCTCCGCGAGTCCGGGTCCAAGCCATCCGCGGGGGCGTTTTCCAGTTGCGCGTTCAATGGTACGCAGAGTCGTCTGGATGACGTCCCTCTCCTCATCTAAAGCGAGCTTTGCCAGGTCACGGCTGTTGGTTAGTCCGTGACCCATCAATTCCCAGCCTCGTCTCTTCATTTCTTCGACCGCTTTGGGAAACACGTCGCAGACGTATGCGTTCAAGGCCACGGTCGCGCGAATCCCTGCTTCACCGAGCACGTCCGCAATTCTCCACAGACCTACACGCATGCCATAATCGCGCCAGGCATAGTTGATGACATCGGGAACGCGATTGCCGGCATTCGGCGAGATGGCGGCGCCGGCAGGCGAATCAAACTGCCACACCTCGACATTAGGAATGATCCAAACCGCGAGCGTTTTCCCTCCCGGCCATGTGAACGGTTTTCGCTCGAAGATGAAGGTATCATCATAGCGATCCGGTCTTCGGATTGGAGTATTTCTTTTTTCCTGGGCCCGCGCTGCGAGTACTCCAGCTCCGAGCATCCCCAAAGTGCTGCCCAAAAACTCGCGACGGTCCGGTTCCCTCGAGCTCATGGCATACCTCCTGTGGCTGAAATGGTTTCCGTCATTCTGGCCCTATTGCTATTTGGAAATCAACTCCGGATAGGTCTCGACGAGTTTATCCGGCAATTCTGTCTTGACCGGGATATCCAATTGGGCGCGCATCATGACGGCATTGGCGACCGCCTTTGCGCCGGGGTGGTTGTTGAAGAAGATATAGGCGCGCTGGATGTCCTTGTTTTCCAGGACCGATTTGAGTTGAACCACGTATGGCTGCAGCTCTTCCCGAGTGTAAAGGTAATCGTATCGCTCGTCGCGATGCTGGTGACGCCACCACTTATCGAATTTACGTCCGTGGAAGCGAACATAAAGTAAGCGGCTACCCGGAATTGCAATATCCTGGCGAATGGAGTCTTTGAATTTCGGCTCGTCGATGAAAGTGGGGGCGGCGCCGGCGTCGTGCAGGTCTGGAAGCACATCTGTCCACGAGCGGTGCCGCAGCTCTACAGCCTTTGGGTAATCCTGAAAGATGTCAAGCAACGCCGTCAGGCGGTTCATCGTTTCCGTCGTGTGTTTAAAGCTTGCGGGAAACTGAAACAACAAGCATCCAAGCTTCTCCGCCTCGGCCAATGGCGCGATGCCCGACTTGAAATTCTCGACTTCCAAGGTAGTCCATTCGGTTTTGCCGTGAGTGAATTGCTGCCACACCTTCACCGTGAACTCGAAGTCGTCCGGCGTGCGTTTTGCCCAGCTTTCCGCTGTCTTCGCTCCGCAGGGACGATAGAAGGTGGAATTGATCTCGACGGCATTGAAGTAACGCGCGTAGAACTTCAACTCGTCGGCTTTCTTGAAGGGATAAAAAACGCCCGTCCATGAACCGGGGCCTGTATTCAGCGGATAACTCCAGCCACTGGTACCGACGCGTAGAATTCCCGTGGAATCCCGAGGTTCGTCAAAGAGATTGCTCGTTGGTGAATCTCGTTACGCCGGCTTTTTGCCGGCGGGTTTAAATGGCTCGGCGGGCGCGGGTTTTTGCGGCTTATCCAAAACCATCAATGTGATGAAAGCCACGCACATGAGGACATCGGTAACGATGACAAATAGAGTGAAATTATCCATAAGCTTCTTCAGCTATCATAGCGGGCGTGAATTAAATTGTGAAGCCGCCTGGTTCATCCGGATCTTTCACGCCCAGTTCCGGATCGCCCTCCGTCAGTTCGTCATTACCGACGGGAGTGAAGAAGGCCTCGACCAATTCTTCCGCACGTGGCGCATCTTCGGACCTCACGAAAATGCGAACTTCGTCGAGATCGCTTTTCGTCGGCCAGGGCGTGGACACCACGTCGCCTTGCAGCGTGCAGTCGATACCATTGTTTTCGAGCATCTCTTCGATCATCTGCGCCTCGGTGGGTCCGCTGACGGCAATCATTTTGAGAGGCTCGTCTTCCGGCAAATGCTTTTCATTCCTCATGCCATTTTCCTTTTCCTTAGCCGCTTCGTTTCTCACCAATTAGCTCTGCATAGGTTCGACGGACAAAATCCGTTTCCGAATACCCCAATTTTTCCCCAAGCTTCGTAATGTCCGCGTCGGACGGTCCTTCGACTTCCAAATAATTGCCGGCTTCGGTTTCATCGAGCGAAATTTCGAACCCATTCTTTTCAAAGACCGTCCGGTGCTTCGAATATTCCGTGCGAATTTTAAAACCGCTCTGCTCGAACATGGGGAGCAAAATGTCGGCGTCTTCGATGCGGCATTCGATCTCTTCGCGATGCTTCAATTTTGAAGCCGCGGAAATCGGTCCCTTGTATGTGAGGGTTCGCCCCGAAGGAGTCTTGCGGATGCGAAATACCTTTCCCGCCTTCTGCAAATTGCCGTCGTGGTCATCGAGAAGATAATTTTTTTCGAGGTGACGGCCGACCGTGACCCGAAAACCCAACTTTCTAAGTTTCTCTGTAATAATCTTCGTATCTTTGACGGCAAACTTTATCTCAATTTCTTCCATGGAGCCGCCTCTCAAACGCACGGAGGACGTCATCAGAGAATAGGACAAACAGAATCTTCTTCAAGGAAGGCGCGGATTCGCTGGAAATGAATGACACACATTCGTCGATCATTGCTTCCGCCGCCTCCTCCGGCGGGAAACCGCCTACCCCGGTTCCGAGTGCGGGAAACGCGACGCTGCCGATGCCCAGTTCACGCGCGCGCATGAGGGCATTCTTCGTCGCCTGGCGGATTTTGGATTGATCGGTTCGGAGATCCTGCCCCATGACTGCGGCATGGATGACATACCTGGCTGGAAGGGCACCGCCGTTTGTAACAACGGCTTCACCAACTTGGACCGGACCTTTCGCGACCGCTGCGCGCTCGATCTCAAGGCCGCCCGCTCGCTTGAGCGCGCCTGCTACTCCAGAACCCATCCAAAGATGATTATTCGCCGCGTTCACCACGGCATCCACCTTCGCCTGGCTGATATCTCCGCGCTCGGTTTCCAGGGAAGCTTGCCCGATGGTAATCACCATACTTTGATTATACGCCCGCATAAATTCTGCTAGAATTCGCCGCTATGCGCGTCCCGATTGCAATCCTGCTGATCGTGTTTATTCCAGTATCTGTTTCCGCGTGGGGCGAAAAAGGTCACCTGATGATCAATCAGCTTGCAATGGATGTTGCGGCCCCCAAGCTGCCGGAATTCATGAATGCTGCTCGCGAGCAAATCATCTACAACGGATTCGAGCCTGATCGCTGGCGCCGCGAAGAGCAAACGCCGATGAATAATGCGCAGGAGGTCGACCATTTTTTCGATTCGGAAAAATGGGGCGCAATTTCGACAATTCCTTCGGACCGCTATTTGTTTCTCCAGCAGCTTGTCGAAAGAAAAGGTGATCTCAAGATCGGCTACGTTCCTTATGCAATCATCGAAAACTACGGGCGTTTGGTTAATGCGTTTCGATTCTGGCGCAACGCAAAGACTCCTAGTGACCGTCAATCGGCAAGCGCCAACGCGATCTATGTTGCCGGAGTCTTGGGCCACTATGTCGGCGACGCCTCGCAGCCGATGCATTTGACCATCCATCACCACGGCTGGGCGGCAACGGTTTCTAACCCAAAACGCCTTACGAGGGACACTGGCATTCACAGCCGATACGAAGCGGCCTATGTGAACACCGCAATTGATGCCAATACCGTCCGGCGCACGGTTCGCTCGCCACAGCGCCTCGCGAATGTGTGGGATTCCATCAAGCAGTATCTATCGCAGACATTCCTCGAAGTCGTCCCACTGTATGAGCTCGAAAGGGCCGGCGAGTTCAATCCTGACCGGCCCCGCGCCAAAGGCACGGATTTCATTAGCGCAGAACTCGCGCGCGCGGGCACGATGTTGGCTGCACTTTGGTACACGGCCTGGCTGGAAAGCGCCGAGCCCCCGCGCACACCACCGCCAAGTAAATGATCACTGCCCGCGACGTCATCCAAAAGACGAGAGACCGGCAAAAGCTGACGTCGTCAGAAATCTCTTCCTTCCTACGCGGTTACATGTCGTCGCAGATTACGGATTATCATGTCGCTGCTTGGCTCATGGCCGTTTATCTGAACGGCATGAGCACGGATGAGACGCTTGCGCTCACGCGCGAAATGAGAGACTCGGGGAAGGTTTTGGATTTGTCCGCGATCCCTGGGAAGAAAATCGACAAGCACAGCACCGGAGGCGTTGGCGACAAGACCTCCATGATGCTCGCACCCATTGCGGCCGCCTGCGGTGTTACCGTGCCGATGATCACGGGCCGCGCGCTTGGACACACCGGCGGAACACTGGACAAACTCGAGTCGATTCCCGGTTTTAATCCGAAACCCTCTCCGGGAAAGGTCATCGAGATATTGAAGAGTACCGGCGCTGCCATTATGGGGCAAACAGATGATCTGGCTCCGGCAGACCGGCGCATCTACGCACTGCGTGATGTGACGGCGACTGTCGAGTCGATTCCGCTGATCACCGCCAGCATTTTGAGTAAGAAACTTGCCGAAGGAATCGACGGCCTGGTGATGGATGTCAAGGCCGGTTCGGGGGCATTTATGCCGACGCTGAAGGCTGCAACAAGCCTTTCGCGTTCCATCGTCGATGTCTGCCGCGCGATGAAAACGAAAATCGTCGTGTTGATCACCGATATGGAACAGCCGCTCGGGCGCGCCATTGGAAACGCTCTGGAGATCCGCGAATGCATCGAATTCTTAAATGGCCAGACTCCTGAGGATCTCGAGACCGTCACGATCGCCCTCGCGGCCCATATGATTCGTTTGGGCGGACAGGCGCGGTCGCTTGATCACGCCTCGAAGCTTGCATACCAATCGGTCGCGAGAGGCGAAGCTGCGCGTCGGTTCCGGCAGATCATCCGCGCTCAAGGCGGCGACGAACGGGTCGTGGATAATCCGGATCTGTTGCCGCGAGCCGCAAACACAACGGGTTTTCGCGCGAAGACATCGGGTTTCGTCACGCGCTGCGATGCGAAATTCCTGGGCCTGGCATCAAACGCGCTTGGGGCTGGGCGTCATCGCGTTGAGGATCATGTTGATCTTGCAGTGGGCATCTATTTAGACAAAAAGCTTGGTGACCGCGTGGTTAAAGGCGAGGTGCTTTGCCGGATTCATTGGAATGACGAAAGACGTTTCACCGGTGCAGTGCCGCTGATTGAACAAGCGTATCAAATCGAGAGTAAGCCTCCACGACGGCGTCCGCTGATCCACGCGGTGCTTAAAGGGTAGGGATGAAATTCGAACTCGTAGAACAGGCTAAAAAATATTTGCTCGACAAGATAGGCGCCGCGCCTGAAATTGCCGTCATAATGGGAAGCGGTTTGTCGGCTGTGGATGAGATTTTGTCCGGACCTCACCGCCTCCATTACGTCACGATCCCGCATTTTCCCGTACCGAAGGTCGCAGGCCACCGGGGGCAAGTCGTGTACGGCAAAGCCGGCAATCATCAAATCGTCGTCTTTGAAGGCCGGGTGCATTACTACGAAGGCAATACGATGGCGGAGGTCACCTTCTGTACGCGCGTCATTGGCCGGCTTGGCGTGAAAATCTTGATCCTCACGAATGCTTCCGGCGCGATCAATCTGGATTTCGCGCGAGGGAATCTCATGATCATTACGGATCACATCAATTTGCTCGGCGCGAATCCGCTGACCGGTCCGAACGAAGACCGGTGGGGACCGCGATTCGTCGATCAGACACAAGTCTACGACCCGGAGCTTCGTCAGGAACTTAAAACTGCCGGCAAATATTGCGGCATCGGTATGTGCGAAGGTGTTTACGCTGCGATGTCGGGCCCAACTTACGAAACGCCCGCCGAGATCCGATTTCTGCGGGCCATTGGCGCCGACGTGGTCGGAATGTCGACGGTTCCCGAAGCCATCGTGGGCAAACACATGGGAATGAGGGTGGCAGGTCTATCAATGGTAGCCAATGTTGCGGCCGGAATTTTGGGCAAGCCTATCGATCATTCCGAAGTTCTCGAGACCGCCACCCAGATGAACGCCGATCTCGGTACGCTGCTGCAACGGTTCTTCGACACCTATGAATCCTGAACTGACCGCAAAAGCGGCTGCCGCGCGCGCCAACGCCGTCGCTCCCTATTCCGGATTCAAAGTGGGCGCCGCACTCGAAACAAAAGACGGCCGTGTTTATACCGGATGCAATATCGAAAATGTCTCTTACGGACTAACCGTCTGCGCAGAGCGTGTCGCCTTGTGGAAAGCACTGAGCGAAGGGGCCCGTGAATTTCGGCAAATCGTGATCGTCACCGATGCCGCGGTTGTGACACCGCCATGCGGCGCATGCCGGCAGCTGCTGTGGGAGTACTGCGGGAACTTGCCGGTGCACCTGCACTCATTGAGGGGACTCGACCAAGAATATCGGCTCGCCGAGCTGCTCCCGCATCCCTTTGATAGCGATTCATTAATCAATAATCATTAATCAATTCTCATTTCACATTCATGGACAAATGAGAATTGATTAATGATTAATTAATCCGGCTTCAGCACTCCGATGTACGGCAGGTTCCGGTAACGTTGCCGGTAATCGAGACCATACCCTACAACGAACTTATCGGGAATCTCAAAGCCGATATATTTCAGTTCAATTTCGATGATGCGGCGGGCGCGCCGGTCCAACAGCGCGCAGACTTCGAGAGACTTCGGATTTCGGCTGGCCAGCGTGCGGAGAAGATATTTCAGCGTAAAACCGGTATCGATGATGTCTTCGATTACAAGAACATCTTTACCGGCAATGTTTTCTTCCAGATCTTTTGTGATTCTGACAACTCCTTCACTGTCCTCTCCGTAACTGGAAATCGACAAGAAATCCATCGAGAGCGGTAGTTCGATCTGGCGAGCGAGGTCCGTAGCGAAGAAAACCGAACCGCGAAGAATGGAAACCAACACGAGCCGGCGGCCCGCGTACTCTTTCGTGATCTCCCGAGCGAGATCAGCAACTCGGGCCCGAATTTGTTGCTCGTCAAAAAGAATTTCGAGTACCTCATCGGCCACGACTTGATCTTGACACAAAATTGCAGAGTGCTAGACTGAAAACAGGTCCCGAGAGATTCCGGTTTCGGTCGAGTCGGACTCGAGACTACGGAGCAGGTTGCCGTTGACGTACCCTAGAAAGTACCGAGGCGGCTTGTTACTGAAACGCTGAGCTAGGTAGCGATACAGAGCAACTTTAGGGTGGCGGACGCCAGTTCGAAACCCAAAGCGTCAAGGCGATTCAAGAAAACGTAGAGCCGAGATGGGCATCCGCCGCACGGCGGAGTTTGACAGAAACTTAAAGGTCACTCGGGACCTTTTCATTGATCCTTATCCATTAATCATTTTTCAATTTTCATTTTCTCGTCTTTCAATTTTCATTTTCTCGTCGCCGTTCCCATTATTCTCCTCGCCGTTGTTTAACCCATACTTCCAAATCAGATTCTTGTAATCGCGCTCGTAAAGAATCTTGATATTCACGTCGGGATAGAGTTCGCGAAGCAACCGTACTTTGCGGTTCTTTTTTGTGACGAGGCTTTGTTTCATCGTCGTCAGCTCGATAAAAAGATCCAGATCCGGGAGATAAAAATCCGGGGTGAACGCTTTGACGACATTGTGATTTTCATCCCATTCGATCGGGAAGGTCTTGGGCTCGTACTGCCAACGAATGCGGTAGAAGTCCATGACACGCGCAAATTCCCGCTCACTCTGGTGCGCAAACTCGGGAAGCTTGTCCTCGATGGGTTCAAGATCGGCCATTTGCGCGACATCAAGCTTTGTCGTCAGAATCTCTTCCCGTAACTGTGGCGGCAGTTCCACCGGCTTTGCTTCAATACCTTTTGCCCGCGCAGCCCTCACGATGATTTGTACGGCGACTTCATTCGAGAAGTGATCGATGTTCACAACAAGATCGTAATGGGCGGGATCGCGCCAGTCCTTGCCGTATAGTGTGCGGATGAATGTCTCTTTCTCCCGATCCCGGTCGGCGATTATTTTTTCGGCTTCCTGCCGATCGACCTGAGCGGTTCGCATGACTCGGGCGATTCGATAGGGCAATGGCGCTACGATTTGAACGTGTAGCGAAGCAGCGACTCGGGCAAAGAGAAACTGTGCTCCGCTGCCGAGGATCACAACGTTGTGCGCGGCTGCGAGTTCGGCAATTGCCGAGCGCATCATCTCGTCGTATACCTTGCGATCCTTCTTGATTCGAGAAAGCTGCTCGGTCCGGACGGGAAACTGCTGGTCGATCACCATATCCATCGCCGACCGATCGATGAGCTGAAAGTTCAGAGCTTCAGCGGTGGCAGTCGCGATTTCGCGGCCGCCGCTGCCGGTCAGACGGGAAATCGTGATAATTGCCATAATTGCCCAGGTGCTATATTGAGAAGTTCATGTACTATCTCGGCCTCGACATTGGGGGCACGACAATCAAAGCTGGTCTGATCAATGAAGCGAACCGCGTGTTGGAATCGCGCAAGGTGCCCACAGTCATAGACGATCTCGGGTCTCTCATTTCAAAACTAACAGAACTGATCCGCGATTTTCAAAAATCCGGGTCCATCGACGCTGTCGGCATTGGCGTTCCGGGCCTGCGTTCCACGAAGACGCACGTGATTGCGACTTCCCCGAATATTCCATGTCTTACGAATATCAATTTAGAAGCGAGCGTGGCGGATCAGGTCCACCTCAAAGTCGTCAGCGAAAATGACGCAAATGCCGGTGCGTACGCTGAATTCATTTGTGGCGCTGGAACCGGGATGCAGCATCTGGCCTATTTAACTCTCGGGACCGGTCTCGGGTCGGGGTTGATCCTAAATGGGAGCCTATACGCGGGCGCATCGGGGTACGGCGGCGAATTTGGCCATACCGTGATCGATCCCAACGGACGCCTCTGCGCGTGTGGAAGACAAGGCTGCGTCGAAACTGTCGCATCCGGCACGGGGATTGTGACAACAACAAGAGAGCGACTCAAAATCGCACCTCATAGCCTGCTGAACGAAATTGCGCCCCCATTAACGGCCGAAAAAATTTATGAGGCCGCCGTTCGCGGCGATGAAACAGCGCGCGAGGTGTTTGCCGAGACAGGCCGCTGGTTTGGTCTCGCATGCGCGAACCTGATTAATTTGCTGAATCTCGAAATGATCGTCATCGGCGGTGGGGTCATGGCTTCGGGAGAAGTCCTGTTAGGCAGCGCCATCGAAATCGCAAGACAGCATGCGTTCGCCTCCTCATTCGCCGATTGCCAGATAGTACAATCAAGGTTGTGGCCGGATGCCGGCATGATTGGAGCAGCACTGCTGGCGCGCGACCGCTAGTGCTGAGTGCGAATCAGTATATGCCCCTGTCTCACATTCGTAATTTTTCCATCATTGCTCACATCGATCATGGCAAGTCCACACTCGCCGACCGTCTGCTCGAACTGACAGGCGCTCTCACCAAGCGGGAGATGTCTGCGCAGGTGCTTGACGCGATGGATCTGGAGCGTGAGCGCGGCATCACGATCAAAGCGAAAGCCGTGAGGTTGAATTACCGCGCAAGGGACGGCAGTGATTACATCTTGAATTTGATCGATACGCCAGGCCACGTCGACTTCAGTTATGAAGTCTCGCGAAGCCTTGCAGCTTGCGAGGGCGCTCTTCTTGTTGTGGATGCATCTCAAGGAGTGGAGGCGCAGACCCTCGCCAACACCTATCTTGCACTCGATCACCATCTCGAGATCCTGCCGATCATCAATAAGATCGACCTTCCCGGCGCAGATATTGCGCGAGCTCGCGAGCAGCTGAATTCGATCATCGGAATGAATCCCGAAGACGCATTGCTGATCAGCGCAAAATATGGAAACGGCGTCGAAGAAGTTCTCGAGTCCATTATCAAACGTATTCCGTCTCCGAAAGGCGATCCGGATGCCCCGCTGAAGGCTCTTCTTTTTGATTCATGGTTCGACGTTTATCGCGGCGTCCTCGTGTTGGTCCGTCTCATCGACGGCGAAGTTCATCCGGGAATGAAGATAAGGTTGATGTCTAATGGACAGGTCTATCCGGTCGAAAGCGTCGGCGTGCTGACGCCGAAGATGAAGGAAGTCGATCGCCTTTCGGCGGGCGAGGTCGGCTATCTCATTGCGAATATCAAAGTCGTCGCCGATACGAAAATCGGCGATACGATCACAGAGCACGACAATCCGACCGTCAGGCCGTTCCCCGGCTTTCAGGAAATCAAACCGATGGTCTTCGCAGGTTTGTATCCGGTCGAGCCCAACCAATATGAAGCCCTGCGTGATGCGCTTGAAAAGCTCCGGCTGAACGACTCGTCATTCTTCTATGAACCGGAAACATCCACTGCGCTCGGATTTGGGTTCCGGTGCGGCTTTCTGGGGCTGCTGCATATGGAGATCATTCAGGAGCGCCTCGAGCGGGAATTTGAGCTTTCCTTGATCACAACAGCTCCCGGCGTGCGATACCGGCTTACCAGAACGAACGGCGATGTTGAGGAGATCGACAATCCCACGAAATTCCCTGAATCCCAGTTCATCGCCAAGATTGAAGAACCGATCATCACGGCGTTGATTCTCAGTACAGATGAATTCGTGGGTGTGATCTTGAAACTGGTCGAAGAAAAGCGCGGTGTCCAAAAGGGCTTCGAATACGTCGCGACCGGACGCGTCCTTTTCACCTATGAAATGCCTCTCAACGAGATTGTTTTGGATTTTTACGACCGGTTGAAGTCTGTCTCTCGCGGGTACGCGTCATTTGACTATCATCCCGCGGGATATCGCGAGGCCGACCTTGTCAAGTTGGACATCCTGGTCAGCGGTGAACCTGTCGACGCTCTTTCCTGGATCGTTCATCGTGATTCCTCTTACGCGCGCGGCAAGGCTCTTGCGGAGAAGATGAAAGAACTTATCCCGCGACAGATGTTTGAGGTCGCCATCCAAGCGGCCATCGGCCATCGCGTCATTGCGAGAGAAACGATTCCCGCCATCCGGAAAAACGTTCTGGCCAAGTGTTATGGCGGGGATATTACCCGCAAACGCAAGTTGCTGGAGAAACAGAAAGAGGGAAAGCGGCGAATGAAACGCGTTGGGAAGGTGGACATTCCTCAAGAGGCGTTTCTTGCGGTATTGAAGGTGGGCTCGTGAAATTTCCTTAACGAGCACCGGCTTTCAGGCGAAACGGAGTTGCCGTCCGCCTCCCTGTTATAATGAGAATCTTATGAGATCGCAGCTACGGCGTTACCTGGGTTCGCTGGTCTTCGTGTTTCTGCTCTGTCTGGCTATTGCAGTTGGCGCTACGGCTGGCGTTTTGTTTGTGTACAACAGTGATTTGCCTCAGGTGAGTTCGCTGGAGGATTATCATCCCAGCCTCATTACCGAGGTCTACTCCGATGACGGCCGTGTGATCGGATCGTTCGCTCTGGAGCGCCGGGTTGTCATCACCTGGGAACAAATCCCGCAGGTTGTCAAAGATGCGATCACCTCTGTCGAAGATCAGAATTTTTACGCGCATTGGGGCATCGATTTTGTCGGCATGGCGCGCGCCGGCATGAAGAATCTCATGGCCGGCCGAGTGGTCGAGGGCGGAAGCACATTGACCCAGCAGTTGACTAAGAACCTCTTTCTGACTCCAGAGCGGACCTTCCGCCGGAAGATACAAGAGGTGATGCTAGCCATCCAGATCGAACGTTACTACACCAAGCAGCAGATCCTCACCATGTACTGCAACCTTGTTTATATGGGCAGCGGACAATACGGTTTTGCAGCGGCGGCGGAATATTACTTCGGCAAGGAGCTCAAGGACCTGAATATCGAAGAAGCGGCGATGCTCGCGGCGATTCCGCGCTCGCCGCCGAACTATTCGCCGATCCTGCATCCAGATAAAGCGCTGACCCGGCGCAATTACGCCATTGACCGCATGGTCGCCGAGAAGAAGGTCACGGTCGCCCATGGTGAAGAAGCGAAGTTGCATCCGATCAAATTGGTCGAGAAGCAGCGGCCGAACGAACTCGCTCCTTACTTCGTGGAAGAACTCCGGCGTTATCTCGAGAAGAAATACGGTACCTCTGCGGTCCATGAGGGCGGTTTAAAGGTGTATTCCACCCTGAACGTTGAAATGCAGAAGGCGGCTAATGCGGCCATTCGGGCTGGAACTCGCGAGTATGACAAACGCCACGGCTGGCGTGGGGCCGATCGCAACCTGATAGATGAAGGCGTAGAGGACGTCGAATCGGCCGAGCTGCCGGATTGGAAGCTGCCTATCCGCACCAATGATATAGTTCCCGGCATTGTTCTCGACCCGGCCAAGAACGGCGCTGCTGCAGTCAAAATCGGTGGCTATCAGGCACTCCTTACACCCCAAGACATCGCCTGGACGAAGGCGAAGGTCGCTTCCGACATTCTCAAACGCGGTGATGTGGCGCTGTTCATGATTCGCTCAATGAATCCTGCGGAGCGCAAGGTTGAGGTCTCGCTGGAACAGAAGCCAAACATCCAGGCAGCTTTCGGTGCCATTCAGCCGCAAACCGGAGAAGTGAAAGCCATGGTCGGCGGCTATGACTTCGATGAGAGTAAATTCAACCGCGCGACTCAGGCCATGAGACAAACGGGTTCTTCCTTTAAACCACTCGTCTATGCCGCGGCGGTGGACAATGGCCTGCGGCCGGACGACACGATCGTCGATGCTCCCGTCAGCTTTGGCGGATACTCGCCCGGCAACTACGACGGCAAGTTCAAAGGAACGATACCCATTCGCCAGGCGTTTGCAGAATCGCGAAACATACCGGCGGTGAAAACACTCGCGAAACTGGGCGTGCAAAATTTGATTCCCTACGTGAGGCGCTTCGGCATTACGTCCAGGATTGAACCGGTGTTGCCCATTGCGCTGGGTGCTGCGGACGTTACTCTGATGGAGATGGTTTCCGCTTATTCGACATTCCCCAACGACGGCGTGCGCGTGATTCCACAGACGATCCTGCGGGTCACCGATTACGAAGGAAATGTTCTTGAAGAAAACCTGCCCGAACTACGCGATGTCATCCCGGCCGAAACCGCGCGAATAATGGTCGATTTGATGCAAGAGCCTGTGCGCTTTCCGGGTGGGACCTCAACCAAGGCACAAGAGCTCAAACGTCCTGTCGCAGGCAAGACCGGTACGACAAATGATTTCACGGATGCATGGTTCATCGGTTATACGCCGTCCCTAGTGGCGGGCGCTTGGATTGGATTTGACGAAAAAGTGACCCTCGGCGATAAAGAGACCGGCGGTAAAGCAGCTCTGCCGATGTGGATCGATTTCATGAAAGAAGTTTACAAGGACAAACCGGTCGAACAATTCGATACGACGCCGAAGGCGATTACAGCGCTGGTGAAATGAGACTGAGTTCCAAATTGTTCACCTTATGCCTGGTGTTTTTCGCGTTGGATTGCTCGGCGCAAACGCTTGCCGACGTGGCGCGGCAAGAGCGGGAGCGGCAGAAACGGCTGCATAGCCAGGTTGTGGTTGCTAGTGGCACGACGACAACAACAACCGCCTCGACCGGCTCGACCGCGGCGGTTGTCGCACCAGCAGCGCCGGCCGCTCCGAGCGACAATAAGAGCCGGGATGAAAAATATTGGCGAGCCCAATTTCAAAAGGCCCGTGATGATGTCAGGAAAGCGGAAGAGAGAGTTCAGCTCCTGGATTTGAAGGTCAAGGAGCTAAACACGCAGGTTCTGCGCCAGAGCGATATTTACAATCGTGAATACCGGCTGGGCCCGGAAATCGCGGACACTCAGAAGCAACTCGATGAGTCCCGCAAAGCAGTCGATCAAGCCAAAAAGAAAATCACCGACCTGGAGGACGAGCTGCGACGCTCGGGCGGACTGCCCGGCTGGGCGCGCTAGTGCGATACCTCGGAATTGACGGAGGGGGATCGAAAACCTCTTTCCTTCTTGTCGACGAGTATTACAACGAAATCTGTCATATCGAGAGCGGTCCTTCGAATTGGTTGTCGGTCGGGGCAGATGCCGCAACGCAAGCCATCACGCAGGGAATATCCTATCTAACGGAGCGTCCCAACATTGTATGCGCCGGATTCGCCGGCGCCGCCCGTCACGATAGTGCCGCGTTTTACAAGGAAGTCCTCGAGTCACTCATTCCCGAAGCTCAGATCATTATCGAGAGCGACGCGTTCATCGCCTCGATTGGAGCCATAGGCGTAGATCCCGGAATCCTGTTGATCGCCGGCACAGGTTCAATCGTGATTGGGCGCGATAAAGCCCGCAATATGTTTCGTATCGGCGGCTGGGGACCTTACTTCGGCGACGAAGGCAGCGGTTTTTGGATTGGGCGTGAGGCCGTACGCGAGGCGCTTCGCTCGCTGGACCTGCAAGCGTCTACAGAGTTCTCGAACCGCATTGCCGGCCGGCTTGGATTGAAGAGCATCTCCGAGGTTGTCAGCGGGTGGGCTTCAGGCAAAATCGGTGTGCCCGAGATAGCCGGACTCTTTCCGGAAGTGGTTTCAATGTACCCGCAGGAGCCCTCCAAGAGCATTTTGACTCAAGCCGCATCGCATTTGAGATCAATGGTCGAGATCGCGTCCAAGCGGGTCGGTTTGGACGACTGGCGGAGGTCATTAAGCGGCTCGGTTGCGGCCCATCCCGTTATGCGGGAACTCATGGGTCTTGAATTCGAACAGCCCCGCCATTCACCCGAATGGGGCGCCGTCATTTGGGCCCGTCAACACTTCACTGAGCCGCTCTAGATTTTTGATTCCGTAGATGTCCGTCTCGAACTGCCGAATCCAGATCGCAGGATATTCCGCAAATCTGCGGCGAATTTCTTCGCAATAGGTTTGTTCTTGCTTGCGGCGCGCCTGGTAAAAAGCCCCGTTCAGATTCTCCGGCAGGATGCGATTCACGATGATCCCGCAGATGTTCATATTGGAATCGCGGAGCGATCCCGCCGCACGGAGGGTTTCTTCGATTGGCAGCCGTTCCGGAACGAGAACGAGTACAAATCCGGTAAAGTTATGCTGCATCAACCGGGCGCGTACCAGCTCGAGTTTTTCCTTTCGGCGTTCCAAAGTCGTCAAGATGGGATCGGCTTCGCCGGATTCTTCCCTTTCGATATTCCGATTCAGCGTAATGAGATTTTTCCGCCGTTTCGATAACGCCGCAATCCACGAGATCATCAGTTCGGGCATGCGCAGCAGCCGCATCGTATGTCCTGTTGGAGCGGTATCGAAAATAATCAAGTCATAAGAGTCGACGCACGTGACAATCAGGTCCCCCATGCGATCGAACAGCGCGACCTCCTCGACTCCTGGCATGGTGGAGACAAGCTCGATCTGGCGCTCCGCTTCCTTCAGGACCGAGGAACTGAAAAGCTTGGCGATTTGATTCTTGACTGTTTCGATGTACCGGCGCGCTTCAAAATCACCATCGACCTCAACGCCGACAATTCCCGGATAGATCTCCTCCTCCTCACGGCTAAAAAGCCGCTCGAAGATATCCGAGGTCGAGTGCGCCGGATCGGTCGATACCAGAAGAACACGCTTCCCTTTTCTCGCGGCTGCGAGCGCCAGTGCCGACGCGCACGTCGTCTTGCCCACTCCTCCTTTTCCTCCGAAAAAAAGAATTCTTTTCTTGAGAAGATCCAACATGGTCAGCAACAGGGAAGGGCGCCCAGCGGGGAATGATCCATGCCCATTCGTCGATGCCAGAGGTGAAATTCTTCGAGGAAGTACGGATAGATTTCGAGCAAGTAAATCGTCGCAGGATTCGGCAGCCCGACCAGCTCCATAAAGCAGAGGAGCATGAAGAGGTCGTTTAAGTCCATGAGCTGCTCGCGCAGCCTCTTTTCATAGCCCGCTAACGCCATCCCATGGAAGAAGTCTGCGATATTTCGGCGGACCTGACCCCAATCCATGCGCCGATGATAGCACGCTCGAGAAGCGGGCTGTGCAGCGCACGCGCGATAACGCAAACCCAACGCGAGTCCCCGAACTGCTGTCCAGCGTTTATGCAAACACCGACGAGGATCGCCTCCGGAGGATGGCGCCGGCGGCCGACGTAAAGCCTAGCACGTCTGGCGCCTCGTTAACGGCAGGTTCAGCACTCTGTACAACGTCACGAATGGAAAACTTCCCCACCCGGCTTTGCCCCTGTGGCCGCTTTCAACGGGTAGTGCAAGCGGTGTTCCTTTAACCAGCCGGACTTCTAAAGTGTCAGTCACCTGAAGTTTCGAGCACCTCACGAGTCCTGTCGGATGGAAAAATTCACACCTTGGGGAAGTGGCTGCCGTCTTGCAGGTTCCATCTCCCCGTAACCATATTGATTCAATGTTCCCAATTTCGAGGTAGCGTTTTGTGAAACAAGTCTTGGAGGCGCTCGTCGCTGAAATGCTCGAACAGAATGTTTGCCTGGACAAAGCATTGCAAGAATTTGAAAAGCAGTTCCTCCAGACCGCGCTTCGCCGAAGCGGCGGCAATCAATGCAAGGCCGCGCAATTACTCCACATCCACCGCAACACCCTGGCACGCAAAATCGCTCAGCACAAAATTAAAGCGACCGATGGCTCCAGTATAAATCGACAAGGGACAATCGTTGCCGCTCGTTCTGAATTGGCCGAAACGGTTGATAATGGCGATTACACCGACGCACGGAGCACTGAGCGAGCCGTTGCAGACGCAGACACGGCTTCAGCTGATCGAGCAGCAAGCATGGTCCTACCTTGCAGATGTCCGGATTTAAACTGTCCGGTTTGCCATCGCGGTTGTTTGCGGCCTGCCTTTGTCAAGTTGTACCGCACTAATCTTGATGATGAAATTGGGACTGTTTTTTGTGACCGCTGCGCTGTAGCAGCACTGGAATCAGGCGTCTTTACGTTCGAGTACAAGAAAAAAGCCCGCGCAGCCCGCGCCGCATGCTCTGCAGGCGGCACCTAAACGAGGAGCATGCGGCTGGCGGCTTGCCGTCGCGATTAAGCAGCGGGATTAGACTGGCTCTGCTTCCGAATAACGACCTGCTGGATCTTTTCCGTTTCTACGAAATTCCAAGTGGTCTCAGACTTCCGATGGTTCGGACAATTAGGAAAGCTGGCACCTTCTCGAATGATGATTTCGTATCCGCAACACACGTTCGAGTAGACGCCGAATTGCTTGTTGATGTCCCCGGTCTTTGGCACGATTGTCACTTCCGGCATGTCCCTTTGCCCTTTGATGCAGCCCTGTCCATGTTGTGCAGAATCGATGTGTGTGTAAGATACATAACCCACGTGCGTAAGACAACAGGCAATTTCAACTCAGGTCCGGCAGTCTTACCTTGCCCACAATGAGCTTCAATTGGCCTGTGACTTCTCAAAATGAGCGTCATCATCGCGCTCTTCCCGAATCGCGGACCGTACATTCCATATATTCCGATGCTTCCCGTAGTCGCGGATCTGGAATCGCCGATTGATGGACATGATCGCGCTCTTGCTGCAATCCATCCGTTCGGCGATAGCCGCGACTACGAGATCGGTTTCCGACAGAAGGTAAGCAATCCTGCGGATCTCCATTTCAGACATGCTCCAACCTTGTCGAGCCATTCCTCCCACCTCCTCATTCAAACAGTTCAGTGGCAGCCCGCATGAAAGAAAGTATGGCCGGCGGGATAGATTTCCAGAGGCGCGCCAAGCCATTTGCAGTGGGACACGACTACTTGATATTTGCTTACGCTTAGCTCTAGTTTGTTACGGTGATTTCTTGTGCCTTTTTGCGGCTATTCCCTAACAATCGTGATGATGAAAATCCGCTATTACATCACGTTCCTCTCCTTCATCGTTGTCTGTTGTTGGCACGCCGGGCTGTACGCTCAGATCGAGACCGGTTGGCTCCAGGGGAAGGTTAGGGACAGGATCTCAGGCGCCGCCATCGGAGACGTTGAAGTTGTGATCTTTGACGCAGCCGGCATGGAGATACTTCGCACGAAGACCGACGATTCAGGAGAGTTTCTGGTGGCGGGTATTCCATCGGGCGAGTATGAGCTTCGATTCCGGAAGCCGGCCTTCCCTGAGTACATAACGCAGGCCAGAGTTCGAGCCGGATGCGCCGGCACGATTAGCGGACAAATGGAAACACGGCAGTCGCAGGCCCAATCCACCGCGGCCGCCCAGTGGCAAAGCGCGCCGGAGTTGTGGTCGTGCATTTTGGACCGATTCGATCGAACACGGATGGATCGTTTTCCCATCGCCAGAAATATCTGGAACCTGCTCGAGACACAACATCTCTCCAGTGTTCCGAGCAACATCGATGAAGGAGGATTTCAGACCGGTATCATTCAATTGCTGGGAGTCCACGGGGCCACTTGGACCCAGAATGGTTATCGTTGGGACGGCATGAACATCACCAATCCTTACGAACCTGGAAAGCCTTTGACATATCCCATGCTTGGGACTCTCGAAGAGATGAATGCCGTTAGCACTTTCCACTCCGCAGAAATTTCAGCGGCCGGTGCGGATTTTGAAATGATCAGCCGGCGCAGCCCGGAAAAGTTCCACGGTCAGGCCGAGGCGTACTACCTGGGAAAACCATTCGAAAGCAGCAACCTTGACAGCCGTCTTCGCAGTTTTGGCTTTCAAACGACGCCGCACTTCAAGCGATTTCCAGAGGGAGAATTCTCTCTGGGCGGGCCTGTTCGCGGGCCACAATGGTCCTACTTCGCGTCATTCGGCCTGCAACACCTTTCGAAGATGATTCCGGATTTCGCGGTGGTTCCTACGACAACGGTCAGCTCGGCTCTCGCGCGCCTGGACGGAACGCTGAACGCAAAAAATCAGGTCACCGGCATCATCTCCGGACAGATTGTGAAGAATTCCCATCTTGACGCGCGGCCGGGAATCGATCCATCGGCCACACTTCTGGGCAACGACCGTTTCGAGTTGCTTCAGGGCCATTGGGTGCACCGCCACAGCGATCGGTCGATTGCGGAATTGAGTTTCGGGTTTTCTCACTCGTCTCCCACCGATACACTTCAACATGGAGTAACGACACCGAGTTACACGCGGCTTTTCACAGGAGAAATCACAGGCTCGGCGCCGCTCGAGTCCGATTCGGCACTGAGCCGCTTTTCATTGCTCGGACAAACACAGACCTTTCGGACGAATGGCAATCGATGGAGCCAGCAACTGCTCGCCGGCTTCGATCTGGAAGAGTCGCTCGCGACCGAAGAGCGGCGCATGTTCAACGGTTTGCAACTTTTTCTCTTCCCCGGAACGGCTCCCGCCGAAGTCGCGGAATTCAATACGCCCAGCCACGCTATGCAGCGGCTGCGCGAGCTTTCGTTTTTTGCTCAAGACGGTTTGCAAGTTGTTAACAAGATCTTTTTACGCGCCGGTTTCAACCTGGATTCCAGCAACGCTTTCCTTCCCAAACAGGTCAGCGGCGCCGGCACATTCGCGCCGGTTCGGACATTCGCGGGTGCGGATCATGTCGTTTCATGGACGTCAATATCACCTCGCGCCAAGATTGTGGTTCCGCTCAACATGCGTTTCGGAGACACGAGAATCATCGCCGGATATTCCCGTTACTATCATCTGTTGCCGGCTTCCTATGCCGACTTTGCGAATCCCACCGCTTTGGGCGGAGCGCTCTATCGGTGGAACGATCGGGATCAGGATGGGGCGTTTCAAAAAGGCGAAGAAGGAACGCTGCTGCGGGTATTCGGCGGCCCATATTCTTCTGTCGATCCCAATCTGAAACGGCCCTTCACCGATGAGTGGGGCTTGGCTGTGGAGCATGATTTCAGCCGCAGTGTTCGCATGGGTATTCGTTTGCTCGAACGGGATTCCAAACGTCTCATTCACACCGTCAACGTAGGTGTTCCTGCATCAGCTTACACTCCGGTAACGGTCCTTGACCCCGGGGATGACGGTATTCCGGGAACACGTGATGACCGGCCTCTAACTGTCTTTAATCAAGATGTCCGGACATTCGGCGAAGACCGATACCTGCTAAGCAACCCGGCAGGACTCCGCGCGGAGTACAAAGGCGTTGAAGCAAATGTCACCGCAGGCTTTGCCAGGGGAGATCTTCTTTCCATCTCTTTCAATGCGTATAAGTCAGCCGGAAACGGCAATCCAGGAAACTCCGTTTTCGAGAACGATGCCGGCGTTATCGGTACACTCTTTGATAATCCCAACACCATCATCAACTCCCGAGGCCGGCTTTTCTTCGATCGGGCATACGTGGCAAAGGTAGCAGCCATCAAACAAATTCCTTTTGGGATTCACCTCAGCTCAATCGTGACTTACTT
>MNKP01000059.1 GCA_001920875.1 Acidobacteria bacterium 13_1_20CM_2_55_15 | reverse complement strand
ATTCAGCAGCTATCCGTTCAAGATCTGGAATCGCTTCGGTCTGAATTTTGGGATCAACCATTCCGTGACGAGCGCGATCAACCCCGCCACTGAAGAATATTTCAAATCGGTCACCACTCAGAATAATCAGTCATTCATTTCGAACACGGGTGCAGGGAGCTTTTCCGACTTTCACGCGCACACGCTCATCCCGAGCTTCACTCGTAACCGTACTCAAGGGACTCCGATCTTTCCAACTGGAGGATCGAGCACTTCACTGACGTTTGAATACACAGGCGGATTTCTGGGCGGAACTGTAAACTACGTTCGTCCTACCTTGGACTACCGTTATTTCCATCCTATGAACAAAGGACGGAATATACTCGCTGTCCGTTTCCTCGGCTCGTTTGTGCAAGGATTCGGCGGAACGGCGGTTCCGTACTATCAACGGTACTTCCTCGGCGGCGATTTCGATATCCGGGGTTTCGATTTCCGTGCGATCAGTCCCATCGCGTTCGTCGTTCGCAACGTGAATGTCATCGATTCCGAAACCGGCAACAGTGTTGCACGGCCGTTCGACGATATTGTTTATGTTGGAGGCGATACGCAGGGGGTCATGAACATCGAATATCGAATTCCCGTCATCGGCCGCATCTTCACGATTGCACCCTATTTCGATATCGGCAACGCCTGGGTTTTGAGAAAGGATCAATTGACACGGCAGATCATCAACAGCGAAGGGGAGATCACTAAAGAAAAAGTTACATTCCTTCCCGGCACGAATTCCGGCTTCAGGGCAAGTACGGGGATCGAATTCCAGGTGATGATGCCGGTGATCAATGCGCCTTTCCGCCTTATCTTCGCGATGAATCCGAATCGGATCGATCGTAATTTCTCCGGACAAGCGACCGGACTGCAGTTTGGCATTCATGAGAAACGGCGCGATTTCAAGTTTACAGTTGGGAGAACTTTCTGATCTTCTAAGTCCCGCTCTGGGATGGCGTCTACTCCAGGGGACGTCTCCGTGGAGTCGACAGCATCCTCAGCGGGACTTAAAATTCAAATTTCGAGATAAATGAGGGTGAGATGAGAAAAATAACCATCGTCGGTTCGATTTTGTTGCCTGCGGCATTGTTTGCGCAGGCTCCAGCTCCAGCACCGGCACCACAGGCTCCAGCACCGGCAGCGCAGGCTCCGAAGGAGACTTCCGCCGCCGCAGCCTCAGCGGGAGCGGGCCGAGTAGCAGTTGTCGATTTTCAAAAGGCTGTCGTTGAAAACGCCGAGGGCAAAAAGGCTCAGGAAAGATTCATGGCGGAAGTGAACAAGCGGCAGAAGGATTTCGAGGGGAAACAGAAGAGTCTGACCGACGCGCAAAACAAACTCCAGACTCAGGCCCAAGTGCTGACCGATACGGTGAAGGCCGATCTGAATCGCCAGATCGATAAGCTCAACACCGAACTTCAACGTATGAACGATGACGCCCAAAAAGATCTCGGCGATCTTCAGCAGCAACTTTTCCGGCCGATTATGGAGCAGACGCAAAAGGTTCTGCAGGCGTATTCGGTGGAGAACGGCTTTGCCGTCGTTTTTGATGTTTCGAGCCAGGCCAACAGCATCATTTACGTCCAGGATGTTGCCGACATCACGACAGAGATCATCCGCCGCGTAGATGCTACCGTTGCCAAAGCGCCTGCCGCCGCACCCGCCGCAGCGCCGAAACCGGCAGAACCTCCCAAAAAATAGGTGAACGAACTCCGAATTGCCGAGATCATGCGGATTCTTCCGCATCGGTATCCGTTTCTCCTGGTCGATCGTGTTCTCGAGGTCGACCCGGACAGACGGATCGTCGCGCTGAAGAACGTTACGATTAATGAACCGTTCTTCAACGGCCATTTTCCATCTACGCCGGTCATGCCTGGAGTGTTGACGATCGAATCTATGGCGCAAGCGGGTGCCATTCTTGGCTTGCTCGAAAAGAATGCCGATCTCGGCAAGGCCCTTGTGTATTTTATGGGAATCGATGAGGCGAAATTCCGCCGGCCGATCGTTCCGGGCGACCAGATGCGAATCGTTGTTGAAGTCCTCCGGCGGAAGGCGATCGTCTGGAAAATGAAAGGAGAAGTCTACGTCGGACCGGAATTGGCGGCCGAAGCGATTCTGCTTTCTTCTATAGGGCAGCAGCCGTGATCCATGCCTCCGCCATCGTCAGCCCGGAAGCCGAGATTAGTGATGATGTGTGGATCGGACCGTACTGCCGGGTTGGCCCGCGCGTTCAGATAGGAAAAGCGTGCCGTTTCGAATCGCATGTCGTGGTCGAGGGGCCGGCGAAGATTGGTGAAGGCAATCGCTTCTATCCGTTTGCGACAATCGGTCTGGATCCCCAGGATCTGAAATTCAAAGGCGAAGAAACATTCCTGACGATCGGCAATCACAATATTTTTCGTGAATACGTGAATGTCCATCGTGGAACGAGGGGCGGCGGAGGTAACACCCGGATCGGGGATCACAATTTCCTGATGGCGTATGCGCACGTCGGCCACGACAGTGTTCTGGGCAACCATATCATCATGGCCAACGCAGCTACGCTCGCCGGCCATGTCTTGATCGAAGATCATGCGACGATCGGCGCGTTTTCGGGTGTGCATCAGTTCTGCCGCATTGGAATGCATGGCTATGTCGGCGGCTACACGGTTGTCACCAAAGACGTCCTGCCGTTTTCCAAAACGGTCAGCGAGCGGAACACGAAAGCCTACGGTCCGAATGTCATCGGCCTC
Organism: Acidobacteria bacterium 13_1_20CM_2_55_15; assembly: GCA_001920875.1. Lineage (GTDB taxonomy): Bacteria > Acidobacteriota > Terriglobia > 20CM-2-55-15 > 20CM-2-55-15 > 20CM-2-55-15. Next base: position 19,107 of record MNKP01000059.1, on the reverse strand, counting down.
GAGCGGAAAGGTTTCATGCCGCAACAAATTAAGGACATCAAAAAAGCGTTTCTTTTGTTGCTGCAATCAGATCTGAACACGAGCCAGGCGGTCGAAGCCATCAAGGCCCAAGTGAACTCGCCTGAAGTTCAGATCATTTTGGATTTCATTGAGAAATCGGATCGTGGTGTCATCAAGTAAATACGGACTCATTGCCGGAAACGGAAGGTTTCCTTTCCTTGTGCTCGAGGCGGCGCGCAGCCAGGGAATCGAGATGGTCGTTGCGGCCATCAAGGAAGAGACATTCCCTGAGATTGAGCAGCATGCCAATACTGTGCATTGGATGTCTCTGGGCCAGCTTGGCAAACTGATCAAGACGTTCAAATCCGAAGGTGTTCATCACGCGATTATGGCGGGACAGGTCAAGCACAAGCAGATCTTCAGCTCCATCGTGCCTGATTTCAAGATGCTTCAACTTCTAGCCGGCCTGGCGATCAAGAATACGGACTCGCTTATTGGTGCCGTCGCGAAAATCCTCGAGGATGAAGGAATTCATCTGATCGACTCGACGCTGTTCCTGCGCCCTCTTTTGGCCGAGGCCGGTGTGTTGACGGCGCGAGCACCTTCCGCCGAGGAGAAACGCGACCTCGACTACGGTTACAAGATCGCGCGGGAACTCGGAAAGCTGGACCTGGGTCAATCGGTTGCCGTTTCCGACGGCGCCTGCATCGCCTTAGAAGCCATGGAAGGAACCGATGCGGTTATGGAACGAGCGGCTTCAATTGCAAATGGCCGGCCGCTTCGGGTCGTCAAATTGGCAAAACCCAACCAGGACTTGCGCTTCGATGTTCCGGTTATCGGTCCCCCTACTGTCCGGCTGATGGAGCGTCTGAAGGTCACGGCGCTGGCGATCGAGGCCGGAAAAACGTTGATGATCGATCGGCAGGAATTGATACGCGAGGCGGATACCGCGGGAATTGCAATCATCGCGGTGGAGTAAAAATGAAGATCGCCGTCATCGGTGTTGGGTATGTCGGAAAGGAGCACGCGCGGCTCTACGCCGAGCTCCCAGACGTGGAGCTTGCCGGTGTTGTCGACGTACTCCGGCCCCGCGCCGAGGAAGTTGCAGCGCTGTACAAGACCACGCCGTTTACGGATTATCGTGAAATCCTGGGCAAAGTGGATGCTGCGACTTTGGCCGTTCCCACTATCGATCACGGCCGAATTGGTATTGATCTGCTCGACAACGGCATCGATGTTCTCGTTGAGAAGCCAATCGCTTCGAATCTCGAAGAAGGACGAGAGCTAATCGACCGGGCGCGGCGAAACGGCCGCGTGCTGCAGGTCGGCCACGTTGAGCGATTCAATCCGGTGGTTGCGGCAGCCCGCGAGGCCGCGACTCGGCCGCAATTTTTCGAGATCCATCGGCTTGCTGCGTTCTCTCCGCGTAGTCTTGACGTGGACGTGGTGCTCGATCTCATGATCCACGATATCGACATCGTGCTCAGTCTCGTTCCCGCTCCGGTGCGTGAGATTCGAGCTGTCGGAATTCCCGTGCTGTCTCGGAAGGCCGATATCGCAAACGCCCGCGTCGAATTTGAAGATGGCTGCGTGGCGAACTTTACGGCCAGCCGCGTCAGCTTTGAGAAGACGAGGAAGTTACGCTTTTTTCAACCGCATGATTACATTTCCGTCGATTATGCGAGTCAAACTGGAATCATTGTATCGCTCCGCATGGGACGGGTGCTGGAGCGTAAACTCGAACCGCCGAAGGAGGAGCCGTTGAAGCTCGAGTTGCAGTCTTTTACCGAATGTGTCCGAAAGCGAGGAAAGCCTGCCGTCTCCGGAGAAGATGGTCTTCGTGCGCTCGAATTAGCCATGCGTATTAACGGTGCTATCACCGAGGTACTTGTGTTACGTTGAGCCTGAGCGGGAAAGCGGATTTTACAAATGCTTTTTGAGAAAGACGAAGCTGTCGAGCTTCAACCGCAGAGAACCAAGACCCTACTGATTTCTGTCGGCATTCATCTGCTGTTGCTTGTTTTTCTGGCATTGAATCCGGAGCTTATAACGTCCACGCCGAAGCGGATCATTCGGATAATGGGTCAGGACTACGACCTGAGTAAGCAACAGCTCACCGAGCTAGTCGTGCCGCCGGATAGTCTGCGGCCGAAACCAAAAGTTCCCGCACCGCCATTAGTCCAACCCCCCCTTCCCCAACCGGAGCCGCAAACGGCGCCGCCTCCTGCACCCGCTGCCCCGCCGCCGCCACCGCCACAGGCTCCACCACCGATAATCGGACCGGAGGATGTGATCGCCGACGGCGCCCGTCCCGATGTGCAACCTAAACCTTCGAGAGGAGACACGACGGAGCAGGCTCGTGCCGGAGGCGGGGCGCAGGAACCGCCGAAGCCGGAACCACCGAAGCCGCAGCAGCAAGCAGAGAAACCTCCTCAGATTGCGCAGAACACGAACCCCAACGCCATGCGCCTGCCCAACTTGATGGACAGTGCCGGAAAAATCGTCCAGCAGTCGATCGATGAGGCCCGCAGACGCTATTCGCAGGGTCCGCGCACGGGTGTCCCTGGTGTCCAGGAAGATCCCAATTTTTCCACAGAGGAGCCGACGATTCTTTCGGATATGCGCGGCTATGATTTTGGACCTTACATGAATCAAGTGGTCAACCGGGTTCGGGTGAATTGGTACACACTGATTCCTGAAATTGCACGCTTGGGCCGGAAGGGCCGCGTTGTGATCATTTTCACGATTACTAAAAACGGTACGATTGACGATATACGCCTCGTCGCAAATTCCGGCACGGAGCCTCTCGACCGAGCTGCTATGGGTTCCATTACCGCTTCAAATCCATTCGCGAGGCTGCCGTCAGGATTCGACGGCGATCGCCTGGTCCTTCAGTTCACGTTTTTGTATAACATTAGATGATGCGCAAACGCATCGCTGTTGCGTTGCTTCTGATTACAGGAGCGCTCTATGAGCGTCCGGGAGGGTCGCAGACCGCCCCGACAGTAAGGATCGGACTCACCCAAAACGCACCAACGGTTTCAATCCGTTCGGCTCAGCCTTTCACGGTCCAACAGAACCAGACTCGCACCGCGAAATTCACTATGGTAGTCGCTCTCGATCCGGCTGCCGCGAACCGCGTTTTGACACGGGCTGATCTTCAGTACCGCCCCATCGTAGAGATCGACGGCGGCAGGATTGTTGTCGTTCCAAAAAACGAGAGAGTTCGAATCGACCTTCAGGGGAATGCAGGAATTGATGTCGATAATCGAACGTATCGTGGCAGCATCGAGGTATTCGGAAACAGCAGGAACACATTCACGGTTGTGAACGAACTGCCCCTCGAAGATTACTTGCTTGGTGTGGTTCCCAACGAATTAAGTCCCACCACGTTCGCAGAACTCGAGGCCTTGAAGGCACAGGCGGTCGCGGCACGGACGTACGTCGTGCGGAACATGGGTCAATCGAAGAATGAGGGTTACGACATCTGCGCCACCGATGCGTGTCAGGTTTACATGGGCCAGGGTTCGGAACTGCCGCTGTCAACGCAGGCCGTTACGGAAACACGTGGAGTTATTGCCACATATAAAGATCAGCCCATCAACGCTCTCTACAGTTCCACCTGTGGCGGACGGACAGAGGACGCGGAGAACATCTTTGATGAAAAGCTCCCCTACCTCGTATCGACGATCTGTGAATACAAGCATCCGGTCCCGTTGGCGTTTTCAACCTCGAGATCTTTTCCGGACTGGAAAGACGCGGTACTTGAAGTTGCAGGCGTGTCCAATTTTTCCGAGGCACAGCATTTCATGGGATTGGCTGTTCGAGGTGAACCGGCGTCAAGTGATCTGACGACTCTCGCAAGCTTCATTCGACAATCGTTCTTCCCCAATGTTCTGACCTCCTCCGATCTTTCTTTTCTCACTGAGCAGGGGATCCTCTCATCATCCGACCAAATTCCCTTAAAAGAAATCTTGTTTCGCCTCGTTGACAAGAAGGCCGCATTCGAGTGGCAACAGGGTGTATTGATTTCCTGGGATGGAACAACAATGAGGCTGCTGGTCGAAGGTCAGCCGAAAGATTTCAATTTGAGTCCAGACGCGCCGATCTATCAGCGCGTCGGCGATGAACGGCTGCCCATGAGCCAAGGCTCCTGGATCGGCGGCGAGCTAATGGATTTTCGAGCTGTTGGAAGCAAGATCCAGATGCTGGTTTATAGGATCAATTTTGCCAATCCCGCCGCAGACCGGTATTCCCGGCTTGCATTGTGGCAAGTTCACAAAACACGCCGTGAGTTGGATGCTGCACTTAAGGCCGTGAATATAGGCGCTATCCGAGACATGCGCGTCATTGACCGCGGTCCGTCCGAACGCCCCGTGATGACGGAGATCATTGGAACCAGCGGCCGCCGTACAGTTCGCGCGCTCCGCCTGCGAACACTACTGGGTTTGCGCGACAGCCAGTTCTCTTTTGACATCGAGCGGAACGCGCAAGGTGAAGTTTTGGGTATGATGTTTTACGGCCGCGGTTGGGGGCACGGCGTCGGTATGTGTCAGGTCGGCGCATATGGCATGGCATTGGAGGGTGCAACGTACGAAGAGATCCTGAAGAAATACTACAAAGGAATCGAATTAAAGAAGCTGTATTAAGAATCCATTTCCCTGCTCGACTGTAGCGACGGTCCGCGAAGCGCAAGCCCGGCAGGGCGCAGCCTCAAAAGGAATGACCGCCGGTATTCCGTTGATTCCGAAAAAACCGGCGCTCATAGAGCGCCGCTACAGCACGCATTTCATGCATCCAGTTCTCGCCATAGTTGGGCCGACAGCTAGCGGCAAATCGGAGCTCGCTCTTTTTCTTGCCGAATGCTTTTCAGGAGAAATCGTCAACTACGATTCGGTCCAGATTTTTCGTTACTTCGATATTGGAACGGCCAAACCGGCGAGTGAGGAACGGGCCCGCGTACCTCACCACATGATCGATATCCGCGAGCCAACAGCTATCTTCACGGCGGGAGATTACCAGCGCGAAGCACGGCGAGTGCTCCACGATATTTGCGGCCGCGGCAAAATGCCCGTTCTGGTCGGAGGCACCGGTTTGTACTTGCGTGCGTTGACGGAAGGATTATTCAATGGTCCTGAACGTTCCATCTACTGGAGAAATCGTCTGGAAATGCTCGCAGAGCGAAAGGGCCGGGAATACCTTCACCGGATCTTGAGCAAGGTCGATCCAGTGGCTGCATCGCGAATCGACGTGCGTGATAAGCCGAAGGTGATTCGTGCGCTCGAAGTCCGCCTCGAGACCGGCAAAGCGCTTTCGAAGCATCTTGACGAACGGCCGCGGTATCCCTTGACCGGCTCTGACGTTCGTTTCATTGGTCTAAGTCCTCCCCGCGAAGAACTCTACCGGCGAATCAATGATCGTGTCCGCCAGATGTTCACTGCAGGTTTGGTTCAGGAGGTCCGTGAGTTGTTGCGAAAGGGTATTCCATCCAGTGCCAAGCCTTTTGAGGCGATCGGGTATCGGCACGTCATCGCACATATCGATTCCTGTATCACGAACGAAGAAACGATTCGTATAATTCAGCGTGATACGAGACGATATGCGAAACGTCAAATGACCTGGTTTCGAAAGCAGCCGGACGTTACTTGGTTTGATGGACCCGGAGACAGCGATGAGATTAAGAACATGGTCCATCAGTTTGTTAAACCGTTTGCCACTTTTTAGGGAGTTCCTATGGAGAACAAAGCGCCTTCCCAGAATATCCAAGACGTTTATCTGAACACTGTCCGCCGAGACAAAGCGCCCGTCACCGTTTTTCTGATCAGCGGTGTAAAATTAATAGGGAAGATTAAAGGATTCGACAAGTACTCGGTGATTCTGGAAGCAAACAATCAAGAACAATTAATCTTCAAACACGCGATCTCGACGGTTTCCACGGCAAAGATGGTTTCGGCTCCGCCTCCCCCACCGGTGCCTCAGCCTCAAACTGCCGCTACTGAACGTACTTAATGGTGTGCGGGAAAATCGGGGACGCACCCCGAATTCTAAAATTCAAGAATTCGGGGAGCGTCCCCGATTTTCCCGCACCAGAGCCCCGAAGCTAAAGAACGATGGAGAGTGCGATACTGGTTGGGACCCACGCTCTCGACGAATTGCGTGAGCTGGCTACTTCGGCCGGCGCACGTATCATCGACGAGGTGATTCAACACCGCGATCGCCCCGACCCGGCCACGTTTATCGGAAAAGGTAAAGTTGAAGAACTCCACGAGGAAGTCGTGGTTGAAGGTGTGGACGTGGTCATCTTTGACGACGAATTATCGCCGGGCCAGGCGAAGAATCTGGAAGAAGCCCTGGATACCAAGGTTGTCGATCGCACCGCTCTTATCCTGGATATCTTCGCGCGGCGTGCGCGAAGTAAAGAAGGCAAGCTTCAGGTCGAGTTGGCACAGCTGGAGTACCGGCTGCCGCGATTGGCCGGTTACCGCGACTATCTCTCTCGTCTAGGCGGCGGAATCGGCACACGGGGTCCCGGCGAGACAAAGCTGGAAATGGACCGCCGGCAAATCCGCCACCGGATCAGCACGCTCAAGAGAGAAATCGAGCAGATTCGAAAACACCGGCAATTGCACCGGGAACGGCGCCGCCGCGAGCACCTTCCCCTAGTTTCGCTGGTCGGCTACACAAATGCCGGCAAATCGACCCTATTTCGATCTTTGTCCAAGGAAAACACGCTTGTCTCGAAACGCCTGTTCTCGACTCTGGACACGTTGATCCGCCGAATTCAGCTTGGACAAAATTTTCCGATTTTGATTTCTGATACTGTTGGCTTCATTCGGAAATTGCCTCATCAACTGGTCTCCGCATTTCGCGCAACACTGGAGGAGGTCGTTGAATCCGATTTGATCTTGCACGTCATTGATGTTTCCGATCCGGATCATGACGAAAAACGTGCGGTCGTATTACGTGTGTTGGAGGAAATTGGTGCGAGAAATCACTCAATGTTGACCGTTTTTAATAAAATGGATTTGGTGGCGGACTTGGATTATACCCTCTCCGATGGAATTTATGTTTCTGCTATCACTGGGGAGGGTCTTGACGTTCTTGTAAATGAAATTGTCCGTGAGGTGGGTTTGCACTCCTGTAGCGTATGAATACTTTTTTAATGGTGGTGCTGCTTCTTCAGTCATCGTTGCTTCTTCCGCCGCGTAGTTTGGCGGTCAATCCTGCTGCCGTTTCGCAAGTCCCTGCAAAACTTCAGAAGGATTACGACAAGCTCTGGTCGCGTTTCGTCAGCGGGCAGGCTGACGCACAACTCGCCAAGGACATCGAGAACTTTTTGAAGAAGCAGAAGAATTTTGATCCTGCTCTGACGATCGCAGCTTATGTCGAATTGTATAAGGGCAACGATGCCGTGGCTGCCCGGAAATTTCAACAAGCACTCGCCGCAAATTCGAAAAATTGGATTGCTGTTTACTACCTGGGAGAGTTGGCATACGCCCATCAGGATTACGCGCAGGCCAACACGTTTTATTCACTGCTGCTTTCCCTGGACAAGACCCGGACAGAGATCGAGCCGAAACGTGAAAAGACACTACTTCTTGCGACTGAAAACCTGGTTCGATCCGCTGCGCAAGCCGAAGCAGACAACCGGTTCAGTGATGCGGAACAGTTGTACAGGCAGGCCTTGAGTATTGCACCGAAGGATCCCACCTTACATTCGCGTTTCGCCGACCTTCTCACAAAGGCGGGCAAGCCGAACGAAGCGGAAGGGGAACGCCGAATTGCCGAAGAGTTGATGCCGCATCGCACTGCAATCGTGCGTTCTAACCCAGCCTCCAAAAACGACAGCCTGGAAGATCTGGGCAGGTGGGGAAACGAGATCGAAAGGTATCATGAGATCCGAGACGCTCAGGCGACAACTCGTGAGCAGATTGCCGCAATCATCGTGAAATATTTTCCACAAATCCTAGAGCATCGCCAAAATCGGCAAATTGTGACGGACGTCGATGCAGCATGGGCTAGCGAAGAAATCCAAATCGTAGTCGATACCGGTCTGATGGATCTTTTCCCGAATCACACTTTCGAGCCTTCGACTCTCACAACTCGAGGCGAGTTTGCGGTTGCTATGGCCCGGCTAATCCGCTTGCTAGGCTTATCTCCGAACGACAATCCGCGCATTCCCACTACAGACGTGGTTCCGACAAACACCCAATATAGGGATGTCCAACTGGTATTGGGTTACGCAGTGATGAGCGTCCACGATTCAGGCGCTTTCGACATTTCCGGGGAGTTGCCGGGCCGAGAGGCCGTCGGTGCTGCGGAGCGACTCCTGAAGACTTTTCAACAGAGTCAACACTGACCGAAAAAGGTGCAAAGTGCTATAAAGCACCGGTTTCCGGCACCTTATGTGGTCCGGGACTCCACTTATCCACAGGGTTATCCACATTTTCTGTGGAAGTGAAGTGACGCCGATTTCAGATCCCCTCGAGCCAGAGTTTTGCCTCTTCATATTGACGAAAACGTTTTTCGTCCGCCCTGAATTCCCGGGTGTGAACGATCCTCCGGCAATCATGAACCCGCGAGAGATGCTTCACGTGAAGCATCTCGTGGAAGAGGATATACGACGTCACGTACAAAGGAACCGCAGGCACATCGAAAACGCGGCTGATAAAGATCGTATTGTGGGTCGCATCGTAACGCCCGAGAACGTGGCGGGATTTCATCGCCGACCAGGACAGACGTGGCTTAACCAGCGAAGCGTCGAAGTACTCCCGGTTCAGCCGTTCAAATAAAAGTTCAAGGTCGACGTGCCGGCCCCGCGCTTCTCCTCGACGCATCCGCCGGCATCGGTTTATGCGCGCAATCCGTGCACGTTCCTGAATCTCTTCAGTCAGTACAAAGGTTCTGTAGATCCGATAGTAAGAACTATCGATTCTCTTCCGGTAGAGCTTTGACAGGAGAATCAATGCGAGCGACGAATATACCTGAGGCGGCGCATCGGTAAAGATGTCGCTCAACCGGACAATGAGACGATTCTCATGTAATCGTACGGTGTGGTTGAGGCCGGCAAAGGGAAAGAATGCAATGGTGATTTCCGGCAGTGGTGTTCGTGGACGAAGTTGCTCATGCGCCGATGCGAAGATTCGTTGAAGATCTGTCGTCACTGCTGCTTTCTTTTCTTCTCCGTTTTCGGCACGCTCCTTAGTGCTTCTTTTGTTTCAGCCTGGGTGTCTTTGGCCTTCTCGATTGCCTCTTCGATCGCTACGCGTTCGATATCGTTCTTCGGCTTGAATTTCTCGAGGACCGGGATTGTCTCGAGCGTGAACTTCTCCAGGTCTTCCAATGAATCCCGAACATCCAGCTTGCGGCTGTAAGCGTAGTCGATGTTTGAGGTGACTTCGTCGAGAGCTTCGATATAGCCGCGAAGCAGTTCAGCAGACGTGAAATCGGCAAGGTACGAGGTATCGTCGGGGTCGACTTTATTAGCCGTTGCTCGCGTGTCACCCGCCTTCTTTTTCTCTCTCTCTCGTTTTTGTTTCTCTTGACGTTCTTTTTCTTTTTCCTTTTCGCTCTTCTCCATCAGTCCCAGAAAGATGAGCCGGCGCTCCGCGAGTTTGAAATAAACCGGCACGCGTTGGCTCAGTTCCTGGGCATCGCGAATCAAATCCTGTTCGTCTTCCGTGAAGTACTCTTTTTTCGCCGCGGTAAGCAGCGATGCAGCGAATGAGAAAATGATGACAACGGAAAGACTAACTTTTCCGGCCTGGCACATTTTGGTCTCCGAACAGAGCTTTGAGGAGATCGTCCCGGATCTCTGAAGCCTGCTGCTTAGCCTTTTCTACCGGTTCGCGCTGATCGAATGTGAGTCCGCGGCCGATGTCATCCAGCATTCGAATCTGGCGGCGGAGAGAAATTTCCAGTTCTTTGAATCCCTTTGGTTTGCGATGGGCATCCCGGCCGGTCTTCATCATTGTTTGATGAGCATCCTGGATCGTTTCGATATATTCGTTCAGACGCCTGCCAACTACTTCCGGTTCCCCGGTTTTGACGGCATCGCTGACCAGGCTCAGCAGAATTTCAGAGATGTTAATGTCGATCTTCGCGCGGTCGACCGGGTCGCCCGTACGTTTGAGCTTTTCTCGTTCTCTATCAAGACGCTCCAGGCGTTTGTCGAATTGTGGCTGGAGGGCGGCAGTTCGGACGGTGCAGGAACTCGCAATCCATACAATCAGCACTGTCAATAATCGCTTGATTGTCCACCTCACGATAGTCGGCGCTTTACTTCTTCTGACGGCGCTCCAGAGTCCTTGCGCGCTGCCGTGCTTGAAAGGACCTGGCGTCATTTGAGCCGTCGTCGAGTTCCAAAAACTTATTATATTGCACGATGGCTTCCTTTGCGTTTCCTAAATGATCCCAGCATGTGGCCAGCACAAAGTGCGGGAGTGCTTCGCGGGGGCGAAACTCAATCACACGGCTCAGCAGTTGTGCAGCGCGTCCCCAGTTTTCTTGGGCATAAAAAACTGCGCTGAGCGTTGCATACGCTTCGACATCGTCCGATTTGATTCGAATGGCCTGCTCGAGCGCCGCGATAGCTAGAGGGTAGGCTTTCACCTGCTCGTACGATTTTCCGAGAAGGTAAAGGTAATCGGCATTCGTTGGTTCCAACCTGACGAGTTCAACCAGCGGTGGAATCGCTTTCGCGTAATCTTTGTCGGTGAAATACGAGATAGCCAACTGCCGGCGCAGATTCGTGTTTTTCGAATCCAGTGAAATGGCCTTTTCGAGGTATTCACGGGACTTCGCTTCATTCTGTCGTGCGTGCTCGGCCTCGCTTAGAGCGACATATAGTTCTGCGGTACCGGGTCCCTTCGTTTGAACTGCAATCAGGTGAGGATGGGCTTTATCGATCTCATTGCCGCGCATATAGAACATCGCGAGATTGAGCTCGGCTTGTACATCATCCGGATGAAGATTCAGCGCCTTCTCGAATTGCTCACCGGCTTCATCGCGCTTGCTGCTCTGATCCAGAAGGATCGCGAGGTTAACTCGGGCCTCATAGATTGTTCCGTTTTGATCCAGAAGCGTACGATAAGCGGCGATTGCAGCGTCGGTATTGCCTAGCTTCGTATAGCAGACCGCGAGATTAAAACGTGAGGGAATGTGCGAGGTATCCTCTTTCAAGACGCTCTCGTATTTCGTGGCCGCCTCCGCCCAACGGCCGGCTTCGAAGTCAGTGGCCGCGGAGTTGTACAGGTCCTGCGCGGTTTGGAACAATGCCAAGACCAGGATGAGGGTCGTCATAAGCTCTAAAAACCCCCTCCTAACTTAGGAGGGGAGCACATTCTTTAAAAACTGTCCCGTAATCGACGTGATATCTTCCGCGATGTGCTCGGGAGAGCCGGTCGCAATGACGAAGCCGCCGGCATTACCGCCCTCTGGCCCGAGATCGATTACCCAATCCGCTGATTTAATGACATCCAGATTGTGTTCAATGATGAGCACTGATCCTCCGGTTTCGATCAGGCGTCTGAAAGCAATCAGCAGCTTATTGATATCGTCGAAGTGTAAACCGGTCGTCGGCTCGTCAAAAATAAATAATGTTTTTTCGCTGGTTTCGCGAGCAAGAAAGGATGCGAGCTTGATGCGTTGGGCTTCACCGCCCGATAAAGTCGTCGCCGATTGTCCCAGCCGTAAATAACCCAGTCCGACTTCATCCAGCACCTTCAGCTTCTTCGTGATCTTGGAGACATTCGCAAAGAATAGCAGCGCTTCCCGCACGGTCATCTGCAGGACTTGATAGATGTTCTTACCCTTATACAAAATCTCGAGAACGCCGCTCTTGTATCGGGTGCCTTTACATTCTTCACAAACCAGTTCGACATCGGCCAGGAACTGCATCTCCACAGTCACGGTTCCATCGCCCTGGCATACCTCGCAACGGCCGCCTGGAATGTTGAACGAGAAGCTTCCGGAGTTGTAACCGCGCGCCTGTGCCTCGCGTGTGGACGCGAAGACATCGCGGATGTGATCGAACGCCTTGATATACGTTACGGGATTCGATCGCGGCGTGCGCCCGATGGGACTTTGATCGACCAGAACAACATCGCCAATCCACTTGATTCCGCTTTCGATAAATCCCGTTCCGGATCCAGGATCGCTTCCGTGCAATGCCGCTTTAACTGCCTCGTACAGGCATTCGTGAACCAGAGTCGATTTGCCGGAACCCGATACTCCTGTGATGCACGTCATTAGGCCGAGCGGGATTTCGACATCGATGTTTTTCAGGTTATGTTTCGCAGCGTTCCGCAGCTTCAGAATCTTCGAACCGGGGGCCCGCCGTTTTTTCGGAATGGGAACTTTCAACTCACCGATGAGGTACTTGCCTGTTAGAGATCCTGCACAATTCCTCAGACCTTCAAGCGTGCCCTGATAAACGAGGTGGCCGCCATTTTCTCCGGCTCCCGGACCGAGGTCCAGAATGTGGTCGGCCGCCCGCATCGTTTCCGCGTCATGTTCGACGACGAGAACTGTGTTTCCGATGTCCCGCAGACGCTGGAGAATCTCGATCAGCCGGCGGCCATCGCGCGGGTGAAGTCCGATCGAAGGCTCATCCAGCACGTACAAGGCTCCGACCAGGGATGATCCCAGTGACGTCGCAAGCTGAATGCGCTGCGCTTCGCCTCCCGACAATGTGGAGGACAACCGGTCCAGCGTCAGATATTGCAGCCCCACGTCGTTTAGAAAGCGAAGCCTCGATTGAATTTCAAACAGAATGCGCTCGGCGATTTCGGCTTCTGCCGGCGTCAGACTCAACTGCGAAAAGAATTCATGACTTTCCTGGATCGTCATGCGGGACACATCGGCAATATTCTTGCCGTTAATGAAGATGTCTCGAGCCTCCTGCCGCAGCCTCGAACCGCCGCACTCCGGACAAACGGTATATCCGCGATAGCGGCTCAGGAATACCCGTACATGCAGCTTGTATTTTTTCGTTTCCAGGTATTCGAAAAATTCTCGAACAGCATTCATCACAAACGTCTGCTCTTCTGAAGTCAGCAGGCGAAACGGCGTGCTCGGCGAAATTCTGCGCGCCAGCGCCTTTCTTTTGAATTCGTTGAAGTAGATGCGATAACGTGGCTTCGTCCACGGCTCAATGGCGCCCTGATTCAATGCTTTACTCTTGTCAGGGATAATCAAATCCGGATCGAGATCAATCGTGTTACCGAATCCCTGGCATCGAGGGCACGCGCCAAAGGGATTGTTAAAGGAGAAAAGTTGCGGTTCCGGATCTTGATAACGGATGCCGCACTTCTTACACTCAAACGACTCCGAGAAGCGATATTGTCTTTCGCGCGGCATGGAGCCATTTCCCGAAGGCGGTTCCACGACCTGCAGAATGACCTCGCCATTATTTTCACGGAGGCAGATCTCAACCGAATCGATGAGCCGCTGCCGTATGTCGGGAGCAATCTTGAGACGATCGACCAGGACGTAGGCCGTCTTTTTGAAGTCCACGTCCAACAACGATTCCGGCTGCGAATAGTCGAATGTCCTGCCATCCTGGTAAAGCCGGCTGAAGCCTCGCCGCTTGAGATCCGATAAAAGGGCCGCGAGTTGCTCCTGGGATTGGTTTTTGGGCAGGGGGTACAGGACATAGAAGCGGGTCTCAGCCGGCCATTGCATCACTGTGTCGGCGATCTGATCCACAGTATCCTTCTGAACAGTAGCCCCGCATTTTCTGCATACCGTTACGCCCACGCGCGCGAACAAAAGGCGCACATAGTCGTAGACCTCAGTTGACGTTGCCACCGTCGAACGGGGCGTTCGCGCCGTGTTTCTTTGGCGAATGGCGATGGCGGGAGCAATGCCATGGATTTCCTCGATTTCCGGTTTTTCAATCCGTTCCAAAAACTGGCGGGCGTATGCCGACAGGGACTCGATATATCGCCGCTGGCCCTCCGCATAAATCGTGTCAAACGCAAGGGAGGACTTTCCGGAGCCGCTTATTCCAGTGACAATCGTTAAGGCGTTGTGCGGTATGTCGAAGTTAATATTTTTGAGATTGTGAACCCGCACTCCACGAACAACAATGCTGTCGGTCCCTGTTGTGTTTGTCGCCGAAGCCATAAACGATCCATTATACCAACTGTAACGACGGCGTATGGAGGTGCCTCGGCCGGACGGCGGGACCGCGCCACATGTCAACTGTCACATGGCTTGTTGTGCGATGGCGAATGTACTTGTTTCAAGGATTTATGGGATTTATCGGATAAAGTCCCGCAAATTCTCGGGCGTGATTTTCAATTCGCGCACTTGCCCGCGGTTGCCGAGATCTTTAGCAGGCATGTCATTGATCTTGAGGACGATCCCCCCTGCGTTACCCATGGAGAGAACAATCGAATTCTGTGCAGCGTAGTGCCGTGTCATCCCGGGTTGAACAACCTCGCCGGCATCCACGGGCTTCCCATCGGCAGACACTTTGAGCCAGCTTGTCTCTTTCACTTCAATGTCAATGCGTAGAGCTTCTGCGGGCGGCGAGGGAGCGGGTTGCAGCTCGGGCACGACCGGGGGCGCTTCCACTGCGGACGGCGGCGTGGATGAAGTCCCAACGGGCGCAGTCGCCGACGGCGAAGCTCGTGGCGGACTGGCCAGCTGAGCGGTGTTGGAGGACTCTCGGGTGGTCACATAAAGAATGATAATCAGGAGAAGTAGGCCGGCAATTGCGGCCGGATACAAACGCCGGTCACGTTTCGCGGGCCCGGCGGTAGCCATTCCCGGATCTTCGCTCGTTTCACCACTGCCGCCAAGCCGCTCGTAATCGGCAACGGCCTGATTTGGATCGAGACCAACTTTCTCGGCATATGCGCGAATGAACCCGCGGTTGAAGATGCCTCCCGGCAGAAGATGGAATTGTTCATTTTCGATAGCGAGAAGGAATCGAGTACTGATACGCGTCTCGGATGCAATCTGATCGATCGAGATCCCTTTGGTTTCGCGGGCCCTCTTGAAACTCGAACCAAAGTTGGTCATTTCGGAATGCAAGCAGGCGACGTCCTCTTTTAGGCTGCGAAAAATCATATGGATACGATGCCGCCAGGTCAATTGCTTTTGTTTAGAGTTTTTGTTACCGTACGCGCCGGGTCCCGGCGAAAAATTATGAACGATGCATTGGGCATCATAGAAACGCGCGGTTTCGTCGGAGCGATTGAAGCAGCCGATGCCATGGTGAAAACCGCAAACGTTGTTCTGGTGGGAAAGGAATACCTTCTCAACGGCTACGTGGCCGTGCTGGTCCGTGGTGATGTCGGTTCCGTGAAAGCCGCGACGGAAGCGGGCTCAACTGCAGCCCGCCGTGTCGGTGAACTCATCGCCGTTCATGTCATTGCCCGGCCGTTCGATGAAACGGAAAAGCTCCTTCAACATTGGTCGGGTCCTTCTGCCAAACCCCGCGACAATACTCCCGGATAAGATTTGACGTCGAATATGGATAAGGACCTCGAATCTGTTCAGGAAGCACGGCACCTCGTCGAGACGGCGCACGATGCATGGTTGAAATTTGAAGATTTCGCCGAGGACCAGGTCGAGCGGATTCTCTCGGAAATTTCGAGAGCTGCGATTGCGAATGCCGAGGCGCTTGCCCGGATTGCCGTCGACGAGACCGGTTACGGGACCGTCGAGCACAAAACACTGAAGAATCTCTTCTGCGCTGACGACGTTTACCGCGCCATTCGTCCCATGAAGACGGTCGGAATCGTCAACGAAGACAAAGAGAAGAAAGTCTTTGAGGTCGCGATTTCGATTGGCGTGATCGCAGCGATCATTCCCTCCACGAATCCGACGTCCACAGCGATTTATAAAGCACTCATCGCGCTGAAAGGTAGAAATACGATCGTCTTCAGCCCGCATCCTTCCGCTGTACGTTCGATCGGCGAGACAAGCCGAATCATCGCGGAAGCGGCCGAGCGCGCAGGAGCACCGAAAAATGTCGTTTCGTGCATGCGGCTTCCAACGATGGAAGGGACGCAGGAATTGATGAAGCATTCCTTGACGTCACTCATTCTCGCGACCGGAGGCACGGGCCTTGTGAAAGCAGCCTACAGCGCAGGAAAGCCGGCGTTCGGAGTGGGTCCCGGAAATGTGCCGTCCTATATCGAGAAGACAGCCGAGGTTTCGAAAGCGGTCCGCGACATCCTCACCGGAAAATGTTTTGACAACGGGACACTATGCTCATCCGAACAAGCGATGATTTGTGACGAGTTGATTAAAGAAACCGTCCTCGATGAGTTGAAAAAGCAGGGAGCGCACGTGTGCACGCCTCAGGAAAAAATCCAGCTGGAACGGACGATCCAGACTCCACGCCGCACATTGAACACAAAGATCGTCGGGAAAGCGGCTGTAAAAATCGCCGAAATGGCCGGCTTCACCGTGCCTTCGAACACGTGCGCACTGGTGGCATACGCGGATGGAGTCGGGCCCGATTATCCGATCTCGAGGGAAAAACTTTCGCCCACTCTGGCGTTTTATGTGGTGAAGGATTGGCGGGAGGGTTGTGCGAAGTGCATCGAGATTTTGAATTTCGGCGGCCTCGGCCACACGCTGAGTGTGCACACGAACGACGAAGAAGTGGTCCGTCAATTTGCGTTGCGCAAGCCCGCATTTCGTATTTGCGTGAATACCCCTGCGGCACTCGGCGCAGTGGGCTACACGACGAATCTCTTTCCTTCCATGACTTTGGGTTGCGGCGCTGCGGGTGGCAACATCACGTCGGATAACATTTCCCCGCTGCATCTCATTAACCTCAAACGAGTCGCTTATGGCGTGCGGGAGCTTGCCGCACCGGCGGCTTCGAAGACTGCCGCCGTGCATGCGGCAGCGGCTGGTGGCCGCCGGGCGATCGAAGAATTAGTCGATCAATGGCTCGGAGCCAGGACAACTGGGGGTAACCCCGCGCCGGTTGCCGCCTCACCGCCGGCCGCCCCTCCATTGTCCTCTTACAAGGATCTCGAACCTCCGCGGCCGCAAGTGGAGAAAACGGAAACAAAACCCGTGGGGTTCGTTTGCGAAGAAGACGTTCGTGCAGCAGTGCTGGCCAACTCGAAAATCGTCATCGGAAAAAAGACCATCATCACTCCGTCAGCGCGCGAAATGGCGGAAGCGAACGATGTCTTTGTCGTATCCGAATAGCATCAGGTACAATACCTGCTCCAGTAGAATCTGAACAATATATGAAGAGAGCGCTTTTGGTGTTGTTCTTCGGTATGGTGGTGCTTTCGCTTGCCTGGGCCCTCGATTCGCCGCCTGATAATGACGCCGAATACTACTACACGCGTCTCATGTATTCGGGCGTAGGCGTTCCGGAACGAGGCGGACCATTTCCTGCCCGTTATCCGCCGCTGCGAGGCTTCAAGTGCGACGATTTGGAGCGTGGGGAGGGCGGCTTCGGCGGCGGCTGGCGCACCGATTATCCCGCCGCTGACTGTAAATTCATCTGGGGAGTGGAGCGGCTGACGAGCATCAAGGCTTACCGTGAAGCGCCGCACCCCATGGAGATCATGGATCCGAGACTGTTTGATTTCCCCTACCTCTATATTGTCGAGCCGGGCCAAATGTTGCTGAACGAACAGGAAGCCGCTCGCCTGCGTGAGCATTTACTCCGCGGCGGATTTCTGCACGCCGACGATTTTTGGGGAATCTATCAGCGGGCAAATTTTGAGCGGCAGATGGCGAAGGTTTTTCCGGACCGCAGGCTCGAGCCCGTCCCTTTAACGCATGAGATTTTCCACACCTTCTTCGATATAGATACGATCATGCAAATTCCCAATGTTAGTAATGGCTGCTATGGACGCCAGACTTGGGAATCATCATCGGATAAAGAACCGCGGATATTCGGGATCTCCGACGACACCGGAAGATTGATGGTGATCGTGACCTACAACTCGGATTTAGGCGACGCATGGGAGCACATGGACGTCGGATGCTATCCCGAAAAATTCTCCGGCCAGGCCTACCGCATGGGTATTAATTTCGTCGTCTACGCGATGACGCACTGAAAGCGGCTGACCTTCACGCCATCCTTCACGTTGAGAAGATCTGATTCCGATCCTACAGGCCTCAGGATTT
Organism: Acidobacteria bacterium 13_1_20CM_2_55_15; assembly: GCA_001920875.1. Taxonomy (GTDB): domain Bacteria; phylum Acidobacteriota; class Terriglobia; order 20CM-2-55-15; family 20CM-2-55-15; genus 20CM-2-55-15. Next base: position 987 of record MNKP01000059.1, on the reverse strand, counting down.
CAGTTCGGCAGGCCGTGTGATTCTGCCTCGTCATCCGGATCGGGAATCGCGGCGAGGACTACCAGGAGCGATTCCTCCAAGTCAGGATCCAATTGGAAGAAGCCGTCTTCTGTAAGTATGTAGTGCTTGAGATTGGGGCGATAAGAGCCGGGCACGATCCGGCCTTTCTTGACATCGAACTCGCCGAAAATATCCTGTTCGCGGATTTCACGAACGGGACCTTCCGGCGCGCGCGTGCGGCGATCGATCACGTAAAGCGTACCGTGGCGGAGGCGCTTCGCGTCCGCAATCAGATCTTTCGTCTGAGGCCCGCGGCTAGCGATCACTCCCTGCATCAATTCGACAAAAACTGTGTTGGCCGCGAAATTTCCCGGCGTAATGCGTTCGCCCGGTGCCAGCGGCCGGAGGATCTGGCCAATGATTCCTTCTGAAGGGATTCCCGCATACCTGGATAGTCGCTCGGTGCTCAAGCACGTCACATAGTCCTTCGATTCTTCTTCAGGGTTATCGGGGAAATCGAGATGGATGATGCCGATTTGTAACTTCGCCGTGCAGATCCGCGTGACAGACTCACTCCAGTCGGTATAACCGGCGTCGGTTACGGCACGGACCTGAAAAGCGTAGGCCGTGCCGGGAGTCAAGCCGGTTACCAGAGCCGCTTGTTTCGCCCTGCCGACCGGCCGCTCGGTCCAATTTTCCGGTATCCCACCCGGACCGACAGGTGCCCAGCGCAATTGATAGCTGAGCGCATCCTGCTGGGACACGAGCGTCACTTCCATTTGACCGCTGTTCCTGCCAGGAGCGATCTTACGGAACGATTCCGACAACGGCGCTGCCGGAGTACGTGTCGTGGAAATGGGCTGGAAGCCACTCTTCAGGAATGTCGGCATGTCGTCTTTGCAGTTCGCCTCGACGTAGTGGCCGAGTTGACCGAGCGACTTGATGACAACTTCCTTCAGGTGCTCCCGTGCAGCAACAGCTTTCTTG
>MNKP01000108.1 GCA_001920875.1 Acidobacteria bacterium 13_1_20CM_2_55_15 | reverse complement strand
CTTTGAACCCACGCACGAATCGGGTGCCAGCGTTACGGGCGCCTTCGAAGGCTGGTTCAAAAACACCGACGGAAGCTTCAGCCTGGTTCTCGGTTATTTCAACCGGAATACGAAGCAGGTGATCGATCTTCCTGTCGGACCCAATAACCGGATTGAACCGGGTGGACCAGACCAGGGCCAGCCGACGCACTTTTTGATCGGCCGGCAATGGGGGATGTTCACGATAAAAGTTCCGGCTGATTTCGGAAAAAACAAGCTCACATGGACGATCGCAGCTAACGGCCAAACCACTATGATCCCCGCTAGTCTGCATCCAGACTACGAAATCTCTCCTCATCTCGAAGCGGCCACGGTAAACACACCGCCGGTCCTGCGCTTCGAAGAGAAGGGTCCCTCCGCCCAGGGGCCTCCCGGTATTACCGTCGAGCGCAGCGCAAAAATGGGATCACCGCTGAATTTGACGATATGGGTCGAAGATGACGCTAAACTGAGCACGTATTCGGGTGCTCCGCCGCGGAATTTGGGCCCGCCAGTCACGATACGTTGGAGTGAATATCGCGGTCCAGGTACCGTCCGCTTTGAGAATGAACAGCCCGTAGTCGAAAAGCTCGCAGGCGGAACTCCCGGAGTGCATTTCGCAGGCAAAGCGGGCACAACCGCTACTTTCAGTGCCCCTGGCGACTACATCTTACACGTGGTGCTCAATGATTACTCCGGCGATGGGGGCGGTGGTTTTCAGTGCTGCTGGACCAGTGGTAAGGTGAACGTCAAAGTTGCCCCATAATAAGGACAATCTTGCGACCCTCACCCGGCGCTCCGCGCCGACCTCTCCCAGAGGGAGAGGGTTACTTTTTCGAAAACAGATTCCGCTTCCGCACGTCCTCCAGGTTTTTCTTCAGCATCCTCTCCGCATCGAACGGCAATAGGATTCCTCGGCGCACAAGATCATTCACCGCTTGTTCAAACCGGGCCGCGTACGTCTCGAAATTCCCGTATCGCTCTTCAACGGACAGACGCGGATCGGCGCTCTCGATGCGGTCTACTTTCGTTTTTGGAAACGGAATATATTGGCCCGCCGCTTCGCAGCCGTCGTCGTTGTGGGGGGCGGCGCGCAGAGCCCATCCGGTATAAGTCGCGAGAGGCACCTGCACCTCCGGCAGACGAATGCCGGCGATATCGTTACCATCCGCATCCGTTTTGGGAACGAAGCTTGGATAAATCGGACCGTTCGCCGGGTTGTCCTGATAGGGCGGCGCAAACAGCGGCGGGTTGATTGTTGGAATGCCCGTCTTATAGAAATTCGGACCGTAGTTGAACAAGTACCGGGTTGTCTTGAAGCCCGTATATGTCATGCCGGGTATGCGGGGGAATCCGGTGGAGGCCTGATCGGGCTTCACGAGCGTTCCGTCGGAAAGCTTCGGAAACTGGCTGGGCGGCGGCAACGCGCCGGTCGTGATCCATTTATCCAGCGCGACAAACAGCGCCCGCTGCACTCCCTGTTGATCTAGCGGATTCTGGAACTGCTGGCAGTTTCCCTTCGATGCCGGGTTGCCGGTTCCATGCTGCATGCTCGACATGAAATAAATGCGCGTGAACGGTGAGTCCGGCAAATCTTTTTCGCCGGCTGGATCCGTAGTCATGAGTGACCCGGCTTTGACCCAATATTCATTCGCAGAAAAAATCTCCATCGCGTATGGACACGTGTGGGTTTTCTCGCATCTTGCGTAACGGCTGTCGCTCCTGCCTGTAATCGGATCCTTGGTCATCACATTCGCGAACGGAAAGCGGCCTTCGAGGTAGAGATGATCCTGCCGGTTCCGCTCCGTTCGTCCCGGATCAGACCAGCGATAATTCATGCTGATGCCGTCCCCTGCACCGATCCACTGCAGGATGCCGTCGAATACGGGCTTCCCGTTCTCTGCCTCGTTGAAACCGAGATACCGGAAATCGTTGAGAAAGCGGCACGGTTGCGAACTGCACTCGGTGTAGATCCTCGTAATATCGCCCGCAAGGGGATTAGCAGTTCCAGCGCTGTCTTTCGTTTCATACCGGAGCCAGGCGTTCCAATCGCGAACGGCCGCAAACCCGACGCCGTTCACTGTTGGATCTTTCGCGGTGTAACTAAACTCATAAATATCATTCGCGACAAATGATGTCCCCGCAGGCAGCAGGCCGATGGCGGTACCGTCCGCGTTATATTGCCAGCCGGAGGACGGAACGATTTCGGGCTTGTCGTTCAGATGAACGCGGTGCGTCAGCGTTGCCTTGGATCGATCGATCGTCGCGGCCGCATATGTCAACTCGTATGAAGTCCCGCCATTGACAATGTACTCATATGCCGGGCCGGTAATCGGCGAACCGTCGGCATTTCGGGCAACGGGCAGCGTGATCGTCGTATTGAAGTTGGCACTACTGTTTCCTGCCGAAGCGTCCCACCCACTGAAGGACAGGGAATAGCCCTGCGGCAACAGGAACGAGTCTCCCAGCAGCGATGCATCGGTCACGACACCCGGGTCATTCCCACCGACTCCACGATTGAGCGCCACGATCGTCTTGCGGCCCCGGTTCGGCGGCTCATACAGCATTTTGTGATTGCCTTTGCTCAAGTCGACCGGCTTTAGAAGATAAAAGTCGAATGAATACTCAACCTTGCCGCCGGCGTTCCTCGGCGCAAGCTGCAAATCCACGAGTACCTGATTTCGGGAATCTTTTGGATCTAGCTCACCAAAGGCCTTTCCGGCGATCTTCTCGTACTGCCCGACGCCGGGCCACGAATAGCCGCCGAATGCCGGAGACTGCCTGGTTGTGATTTGGATCTTCTTTATGTACGCGTGAGCCGTTGTTGCCGCGCAAATCCCATACGCTGTCACAAGTAAACTGATAAAGCTGAGCCGAACGATTGATCGTTTCATGGGTCCCGCCTTTGGTTTAAGTGCTCCGGCGATTATACCCTCTCCCTTTGGGAACGCGGTAGGGTGAGATCTTCAACATTTAATTCAAACGACCACCGGTCGTCTGAAATGACAATTGAACATTGAACACTGAACAGTTTTTCAGAAAATTGCCAACGTTCAATGTTCAATGTTCAATTATCATCTGTTATGCCCTAGGAGGAACCGATGAGTTCCGTGAGACGACTCTTGATAATTGGAGTGCTCATGCTTGCTGTCTCCACGCTCTGCAATTTATTGCCGGCACATGGCCAGGGTGGAGCTCGAGAAAAACCGTTGATGGCCGAGGACGTCTTCAAAAACGTTCAGGTGTTGAAGGGAATTCCCGTCAATCAGTTTATGGAGACGATGGGGTTCTTCTCCGCGGCTTTGGGTTACAACTGCACGAACTGCCACGGCGATGAGGTCCTCGGCAATTGGGAAAAGTATGCCGTGGACATCCCGCTGAAGCGCACCGCCCGCGGGATGATTCAAGTGGTCAACACGATCAATAAAGATCTGTTTGGAGGGCGTGAAGCGGTGACTTGCTATACATGCCATCGTGGCAGCCCTTCTCCAAAAGTTGTTCCGAGTCTACTGGAACAGTACAGCGAGCCGCCTGCGGACGATCCGAATGAAGTCGAGATCCACCGCCGGGCGCCTGCGGCCCCGGCGGCTGACGCCATTCTCAACGGGTACATCCAGGCACTCGGCGGCGACGAGCGCCTGGCAGCCCTGACCAGCTTCGTGGGCAAAGGGAGTTACGAAGGATTCGACACCTATCACGGGAAGGTTCCCCTCGAGGTGTACGCAAACGCCACAGGACAGCGGACGGTCATCGCTTATACGCAAAATGGCGACAGCGTCACCGCGTACGACGGGCATAATGCCTGGATCGTAGGGCCGGATAAGCCGGTGTCGGTGCTACAGCTTGTCCCGGGAGGAGACCTGGACGGGATCCAACTGGACTCGGATCTTGCTTTTCCAGGCCGTCTGAAACAAGCCCTCACCGACTGGCGTACAGGTTTCCCGACCACCATAATCAACGATCGCTCGGTTCAAGTCGTTCAGGCGATGGCCGGCGGCAGTCGTGTCAAACTGTTTTTCGACAAGGAAACGGCGCTGCTAACCAGAGTCGTGCGATACAGCAAGACGGTCGTTGGTGCCGTTCCCATCCAGATTGACTACTCTGATTACCGTGAGGTGGCTGGAGTGAAAATGCCTTTTCAGTGGCGTTTGACCTGGACTGACGGACAGTCCACCTACAAGCTGGATGAAGTGCAGCCGAACGTCACGATAGATCCGGCGAAATTTGCAAGACCGCTTGCGCCCGCCGCGCCTGTTGTGGCGCCCGCCAAAGTCGCGCGCTAGGAGACCACGGAAAGGAATTAGCCACAAAAAGGCACAAAATTCACAAAAAAATTATGTGTCTTTTGTGCCTCTTCGTGGCTATTTCCCTTTTGTTGATTCGCCGGTTCTACCTCTGGCCGTGATGATCGCTATTGAGCAACCGCGGGCCGTCGCTCTCAACACATCGGGGCGATTCTTCCAGGGGCTCGTTGGTCGGCCTGACGACCCGAACTGGCAACGTCCAAGGTGCAGTCAGAACTTTTGGATCATCCACGGTTACCTGGTACGCCAGATTTTCGCCAACGCGCCAGAAGCGTTCGGTAACGCGCATGGCGTCGGAATGAAAATATCCCTCTTCGCCGAACCACGTACTTTCGACGAAATTCGTGGATTCAATCACCAGTGTGTCCGCCTCCCAGTGCCCAACGGAGTCACCATAGTATGAAGGATTCGAGTCTTTGCGGTGAGCACGGCCATCGGTTGGAATAACGCGGTACGGATCGCCAGAAATGTCTTCATAAAGGAAGACAACCTCGTTCGAAAGCTGGATGATCCGCCGCGGCGATCCGATCCGGGGAATGCCGGGCCGCTCACAGTAGAAGACCGGATCGAGCTTGCTTTCATTATCCGAAAGATGCTTCACCTTCGCTTGAAACTCGGGCTTATACGAAGGCGCGGGAGCGGACGGCAGGACTCCGGGAATGTCGGACCTCACCCCCCGGCGGCCGCTGGCATCGATCCTGTTGATTTCAACTTTGCCGTTGACTTCTTTTTTCAAAGCCGTTGTAGGCAGACTGATCGAAAAGAGCCACAATCCGCTTAAGTCGGGGTGCGTTGCTGACGGCTTCTGGGCACCAGCAAGCGCCGGTATCAACAGCGCGGCCACCACGGTGTAAAAGAGACGTTTCATCAGCTGATTCTCCTTTAGGAATTGTCGGCAGTTTATCATAGTAGTCGGCTTCGTTGGGTTTTCTCCCGATACCGTTCCCCGAATGGATGGAGACCATGAAAATTCGAAAATTCTACACATTTATTGAAGATGAGATGAGCGAGGCAGGAAGACCTGGTGAACCGCCGTTGCGAAAGGTCGCGGCTGTCGCGGTCGTCGAGAATCCGAATGCCGGACGCTACGTTGAGGACCTCAAGGCGATGATCGAGGCGAGTGAAGAATTAGGGCGTCAACTCTCAAAAATTGCGGTGCGGGCGCTCGATCCCTATCGGGCTCAAAGCTATGGCAAAGGAGGCATCGTCGGGTTGGCCGGCGAACAGGAGCACATCAACGCGTTGCTCACGACCACGTTTGCAAACCCCCTTCGAGAGGCCGTCGGTGGCGGTAAGGCGTGGATTTCCTCGATGACCAAGCGGGGCGGGCCGCGTACATCGATTGACATTCCGCTAGCCTGCAAAGATGCGCTTTACATCCGCTCCCATTATGACGGCATGACCATCACGCTCCAGGATGCGCCATTGCCCAACGAGATCGCCGTCATTGTTTGTGTCGCAAATCGCGGACGGCTGAATGCGCGCGTCGGTGGACTGAAGTTTGAGGACGTCAAGGGGGAAGATGGACTGGTGTAAGTTGTGAGCGATCCCTCTCCCTCTGGGAGAGGGTGGGTCTTCCGAAATTTCAGTTCGACAACTCGGGAGGGCACTGATGAAAACCGCAATCGTTAATCTAGGTACGATCGTCAACGGTGAATGGAGAAATCCCATTACCAAGGGCGATTCGATCCTGATGGATCAAGGAAAAATCATTGAGGTTGGAAGCCTTTCAAGTGAAGCACTGAAATCCTGTGATGTCGTGATCGATGCTGACGGCGCAGTCGCTATTCCCGGGTTGATTGATTCACAGGTGCACAACACGTTTGGTGACTACACCCCGCGCCAGAAGACGGTTGGGTTTCTTGAGAGCTACACGCACGGCGGCATTACTTCCGCCATCACGGCGTCGGAAGTTCATGTGCCGGGCAGACCCGCAGATCCGGAGGGGGTAAAGGCACTCGCTCTAGCGGCGTTCAAGTGCTATCAAAATTACCGGCCAGGCGGAATGCGCGTGTATGCGGGATCGATTATCCTCGAACCCGGCTTGAAGGAAGAAGACTTCAAGGAAATGGCGGCCAAAGGAGTGTGGTTAACGAAAGCGGGCTTCGGCGCGGTGCAAACGCCATTCGATTACGTGCCATTGATCGCATGGGCCAAGAAATACGGCATGATAACCACGGTTCATACCGGCGGCTCTTCCATACCGGGCTCGGCAGGCATTTGGGCTGAGCACCTGATGGCAATGCAACCTCATGTTTCTTTCCACGTGAACGGGGGACCGGTAGCGATGCCGGACGAGAACTATCCGCGCCTGATTAATGAAAGCCAGATCGCGTTGCAGGTCGTTACTGCAGGCAATCTCCGAACGACGCTGATGATCGGCGATCTTTGCCGTAAAGCGAACCAGTTCGATCGTTTCCTTATCGCGACCGACACACCGACCGGAAGCGGAATCATGCCGCTGGGCATGTTGTACATGATCACGTATCTGGCCAGTCTTTCCGATATGCCAGTGGAATGGGCTATCGCCGCAGCCACGGGCAACAACGCCCGGATATACCGGCTCAACAGCGGGTTCTTGAAACCAGGTTGTGATGCCGATGTCGTGGTTCTTGATGCCTGTCTGGGCGGATCCAAGAAAAATGCGTTGGATGCCCTGCGGAATGGGGACATCCCCGCGGTGGCTGCCGTTATCACCGACGCGGTGCCCAGATTCGTGGGACGCAGCCGGAACACTCCGGCGCCGATCAAGAAGGTCCGTGTTCTGGAGAATCGAGTGCTTCACGATTTCAGTCAAGTCTCTCATTGAAATGAAGGAAATGAAGAGGCCACGCATCATCGTCGTAGGCGCGGGTCCCGTTGGTGTCGTTGCTGCGCTCGCGTGCGCACAAAACAATTTAGCCGTTACAGTTCTGGAGGCTGAGTCTAAGGTGGATGACAGCCCGCGAGCGGCGACGACCCATCCGGCCACGCTGGAGATGATCGATCGCCTTGGCCTGATTCAATCTTTTATCGAGCAGGGCTTGGTCGCGCGCTACTTTCATTTCTGGGACCGGCCCACGCGGACCCGCGTCGCCGAATTCGATCACGATCTGCTGCGCGAGCAGACAAAGTTTCCATTTGTTGTCCAGACCGAGCAACACAAGCTTGCCAATATGGGGCTGGGGCGATTGCGGGAGTACGCTGAAGCCGATATTCGGTTCGAAACGTGTGTCACTTCTGTACGGCAGGATGCGACCGCCGTTATCGCCACGATCGAAGGTCCGAATGGCATTGAAGAGTTTCGAGCCGATTACCTGATCGGAGCCGACGGCGGGCGCAGCACGATCCGGAAAGCGCTGGACATTGATTTCGAGGGATACACCTGGCCCGAGCGATTTTTGATTTTTACGGTTATGGATGATTTTCAGCAGCTTTTGCCATGCTGTTATCGGAATTACTTCGCCGATCCGCAGGAGTGGGTGAACTTATTCAAAATCGCCGGAGATGATGGAAAGGGACGTTGGCGCGCCTGCTTTCCAGCCCAGATCGATGAACCCGACGACCACGCGCTCAGCGATGAAGTCATTCACGGCCGTCTTCAGAGCGCATTTCCAAAAACGGCACCGTACAATCTCGTTCATCGCAACCTTTATAAGACCCATCAGCGCGTTGCCGCAAAATTCCGAGTGGGACGCGTATTTCTGGCGGGCGACGCTGCGCATGTGAACAATCCGATCGGAGGCCTGGGTCTCAATTGCGGCATTCACGATGCGATGGAGCTAGCCGGCACGCTCGATCAAGTGGTCCACGGCCTCGCCGACGAGTCGCTACTGGACAGGTATGAACGGCGGCGCAGGCCGATGAATATCCAGTTTGTTCAGGAAGCGACCATAGCGAACAAACGGCGGCTCGAGGAACACGATCCGAAGGTACGCCGCGCGAACCTGGATGAATTGCGGGCACGGGCCGAGGATCCTGTGCGGCATAAGGAATTTCTCATGCGCTCGTCATTGATCGAAAGTGTGCGCAAGGCAGCGCTGATCGCGTGAGTCTGACCCTCTCCCAGAGGGAGAGGGTGGACCTTCCGCAATTCCACTGCTTCTTAGGAGGGGAATTCTCGTAAGCGCGACGCCCTTAGCGCACTCCCCAGTCTCAGTTCGCTCAATTGACTCAATAACGAATACGTGACCGGCGTAACGATCAGCGTCAACAGCAGGCAGAGCGTTTGCCCGCCGATGATCGTCACCGCAATGGCGGAGCGCTGCGCTGCACCGGCCCCGTTTCCGATGGCCGTTGGTATGAGGCCTCCGATAATAGAAAACGTCGTCATCAGGATGGGACGCAACCGGACCTGACACGCTTCGAGAACGGCGTCACGAAGAGGCATACCCTGGTCGCGGAGTTTATTGGCGTAATCGATCTGAAGAATTCCGTTCTTCTTGACGATGCCCAACAGCAGCAGCACACCCAACGAGCTCCACAGATTCAGCGTTCGCCCCGTCAGCCAAAGTGTCAGCAGTGCAAACGGGATCGACATCGGCAGGCTCATCATGATGGCCAGCGGATGCAGCAGGCTTTCGAACTGCGCGGCAAGCACCATGTACATGAAGATGCATGCCAGAAGGAAAGCGATGATCAGGCTTTTATTGGTGTCATCGAGGGTTTTTACAGTACCTGAGAATCGGCTCGTGTATCCGGGCGGTAAGCCCACCTTCCTTATCGCCTCGCGCACTTTTTCCGCGGCGGCACCAAGGGCTATGTCGGATTCGAGATTTGCCCGGACCGCAACTTGAAACTGGCGATTATACCGGTTGATTCGGCCCGGGCTGAGGCCCCGCTGAACCGTTGCGATATTATCCAGGCGAACTTGCGCCACTTTTGTTGAGGGAATCATCAAACGGGCAAGCACTTTCGGATCTTTCTGCTGCTCGGGCAACAGTTGCATGGTAACGGGATACTGTTCGCCCGCCTCCTTGTACGTCGATATCTGATCCTCACCGGCAATCATCAACCGGACAGCAGTTGCAACATCTGCGGCACGCACTCCCAAATCGGAAGCGCGTTGACGATCGATCTGTATTTGGAGTTCCGGGCTATTGATGTCGAGGTCCATGTCTACATCCGCGAATCCCGGAATCTTTTTCAGCTCGCCATGGAGTTTTCTAGCATATTCGCCGACTTTTTCTAGATCCGGGCCCAGCAGCCGCACGTTGAGTCCGGAGTAACCCTCGCCTTCCCCGAGCGCGGAAGGCCAGTTGACACGCGAGCGAATGCTCGGGTATTGAGCCATGATCTTCCGGATATCCTTGGCAACGTCCTCTTGCGTGAAGTCACGCTTGGATATATCGACGAGTCGAATATAAGTGTGTGAATGACCAGATTTCTCGACGCCGACATAGGGATTGACGAACTCAACCCCGCGTACTTGCTTTACCTTTTCTGCGATCTCGGTCAATATCTTCACATTCGCGTCAAGCGACGTGCTGATAGCCATATCGAGATAAAGCGTCAATTCATTCTGATCGTCTGCCGGGATCCAATCTCTGCCAACGCGTGAGTTGAGCGGGATTGCCGTTGCAAAAATTGCCAAGGAGAAGACCGTAACCGCGAACCTGTGGTCGAGAGACCATGCCAGAAGCCGGCCGTACTGTTTCGAAAGCCAGTGGAAAAATCCTACGTCTCTGGAGCTGTGTTTTTCTTCGCCGGCTTTGGCATTTGAGGGTTTTAGGAAGAGCGAGCTCAACATTGGCGTCAACGTGAAACTGACCAGCATGGAAACCATGACGGAGAAAGCCATCGTCCAGCCAAATTCGTTGACGTAGCGCCGGGCATAGCCGGTCATGAAAGCTATGGGAACAAAAATGATGACGAGCGAAATGGTAGTCGCCACAACCGCCAGCGTAATCTCTTTGGTAGCGTCGATTGCCGCCGTCTTCGGCAACTCGTATTTTTCTTCGATGAATCGAACAATGTTCTCCAGCACCACGATCGCATCGTCGATGACGATGCCCACCGCGAGCGTCAAGCCGAGCAAGGTCATATTGTTGAGGGTGAAGTCCATCGCTCTGAGCAGCGTGAACGTGGCGATGACGGACGTTGGAATCGCAAGCGATGCGATCACAACCGATCGAAGATTCCGGATGAACAGCAAGACGACTAAGCTTGCCAGCAAGCTGCCGTAGAGAAGATGTTCTTCGAGTGCAGCGACGGAAGCATTGATGAAGATCGATCTATCCGCAATGATCTTGGTCTCAACTCCCGGCGGCAAGCTTCTTTTGATTTGGTTGAGCTTCTCCTTAACGAGATTAACAATCGCAACTGTGTTCATGCCGGACTGCCGGCGGACATCGAGCCGTACCCCTTCTTTGCCCTCCACCATATTCCATGTGTTCGGCTCTGCAAAGCTGTCCTCAACCCGCCCGACGTCGCGCAATCGGATAGGCGATCCGTTAACATTTGCGACAATGATGTCGGCAAACTGGCCGACGGCATCCACCCGGCCCAGGGTCCGTACACCCTCCTCGCTCGCGCCGCGAACGATTCGGCCTCCCGGAATCTCAACGTTCTCACTTTGAATCGCACGTTGAACCTGATTGATGGTGATGCCGTAGGCATTCAATTTCTCGGCGTCAAAAAAAAGGCGGATCTGACGCGGCCGTCCTCCGCTCATTGTTACCGTACCGACGCCATCTACTGTCTCCAGCACGCGCCGGATCTGCTTATCCGCAATTTCAGTCGTTTCACGGAGGTTCTTGTCGCTGACGACAGATATGGTCAGCACAGGCGCGGAATCAGGATCGGCCTTCTGGATGACGGGCGGGTAAATGTTGGGCGGAAGATATCGTAGAGCGCCGGACACTTTCTCGCGGACGTCCTGGGCGGCGCCCTCGAGATTTCGTTCGAGAACGAATGTGCAGGTGATCCTGGCCGATCCTTCCGAGATTTGGGCGCTCAGTTCGTCCAGGCCACTGATCGTGTTCACGGCCTCTTCGATAGGCAGCACGACCTGCGTCGCCATTTCCTCTGGCGTAGCACCCGGTAGTTGAATGCTGATGTTGACTGTAGCCGGATCTGATCGCGGAAAGAGATCGACACCCAGGTCGCGAAATGAAAATAGGCCTAGGACAACGAGGAAACTGATCAGCATTAGAGCGAAGACCGGACGTCTTACGGAGAGTTCGCTAATGGTCATATGAGATCAAAGCATTCCCCTTCTCCGCTCTAGTCCACGAGTTTAATTCTCGCTTCATCCTTGAGTACCTGCCCTTTGACAGGAACCGCGATCATGTCCCCGGCTTTGACTCCCGAAACAATTTCGACTTGCTCAGCCGACAGGTCGCCCACCTTTACTTCCTGCTCTTTAAGAACGTCGCCTTGAATGAGGAAGACTTTGTATATCCCGTACGAATACTGCAGCGCGTCTTGCGGAACAACCATGCCCGGATCGAGTTTTCGGGATGGTATGCGTGCTTTCACGAAGAAGCCGGGCTTTAGCAGGCCCTCGAGGTTTTCCAACAAAGCCTCGACCTCGAAGGTGCGGCTCTGGGGATCCACAGAAGGGTTGATACGCGACAACTTTCCGGAGAATGCTCTATTGGGATAAGCATCTACGGTGACCAGGAGCCGATCTCCAATCTGAATCAATCCTGCCATGGTTTCGGGAATCTTCAGGCGAACCCGCAACGGATCCATGCTCACAATAACCATTACGGGCGTCTGTACCTTTAAATACTGGCCTGGCGATACGACACGTTCCTTGACCTGGCCTTTGAAGGGTGCGCGAATGACGGCATCGCGCAATTTCTTTTCGGCCAGTTCAACCGACGCATTGTATTGAGGGAGCTGCGCGCGTAAGTTCTGTACGGACTGTACGGCCAAATCGTAGGCCGCCCTGGCGGAATGCACGCGGGCGTCAATTTGATCGAAGTCCTGCCGCGGGATGAGCCTTTTCTCGAGGAGTTGTTCTGATCGCTTGTATGCTTCCTCGGCTTCTTTCAGATCAGCCGCGGCTTTCTTCACCTCGGCAGCATCGGGCACGTTCTTGATATCGTCGGACTCTTCCGTTATGCCCAGGCGAGCGCGTGCCTGTTGATAAAGGGCGCGCTGCTGATCCAGCGCCAGCTTCAACTCGATGGTAGAGACATTGACCAGAGGTTGACCACGCTCGACCCGGTCGCCGACGTCGACCAACACCTCGTCGACTTTTCCGTCCACCTCAGAGCTGACCGTCACCTCTTCTAGCGCGAAGAGCGATCCTACCGATTCGACATTCCGCCGGAGTTCCTGGAGCTTGACCGGTATGGCATGCACTTGAACGTGTTCGTCGCGGGCTTCAGAGTCTGCTCGCTTGTCGGCAACACTATTGCTGCTGCATGCCGAAATCGTGAACAACGTCGCGACAACAAATGTTCCGATCAAAAACTTCGTTCGAGCCGAATATGAAAGCATCGCAAATGTATAGGTCGATGGAAGGTTACACACAATATGCACTGGCTGCAATCTGAATTGTAGGCCCTCTCCCTCTGAGAGAGGGCGGCGCGGCAGCGCCGGGTGAGGGTCGCAAGTCTACGCCAATCCTGAACCCTCACCCGACTCTCTCCCAGAGGGAGAGGGTGATTTCTCTAGTGCCTGAATGATCGCATCTGCAAATTGGCTTGTCGTAGCTGTACCGCCGAGATCGCGCGTCACCGTCTCGCGTTTCTGCAATACCTTGTTGAGTGCGAATTCGATGCGGTCTCCGGCAGTTTCTTCCTTCATATGACGTAACATCATGATCGCGGACAAAAGTAATGCCGTAGGATTAGCCAAATTCTTTCCGGCAATATCCGGAGCCGTTCCGTGTACCGCTTCGAATAGCGCGGCCTTCTCGCCGATGTTGCCGCTGGGAACAACGCCCAGGCCGCCGACAAGGCCCGCGGCGAGATCGGAAAGAATGTCGCCATACAGGTTTTCCATCAGCATGACGTCGAACTGGTACGGATTCAGTACGAGCTGCATGCACGTGTTGTCGACAATCTTTTCGTCGTGTTCGATCATCGGATAGTTCACCGCGACTTGGCCGAAGCACTTCAAGAAGAGGCCGTCGGATTTCTTCATGATGTTTGCTTTATGGACGACGGTCACCTTTTTTCGGTTGAATTTCTTCGCGTACTCGAAGGCGAACACGGCGATTCGCGTGCTCGCCTTCTCTGTCATCACTTTGAGTGATTCCACAACACCGGGAACAACCTCGTGTTCCAGTCCCGAGTACAATCCTTCCGTGTTTTCGCGCACGATGACGAGGTCCACATCTCCGAATCGTGACGGCACGCCCGGAAGATTTCGCACGGGCCGGAGATTGGCATAGAG
>MNKP01000091.1:16400-31729 GCA_001920875.1 Acidobacteria bacterium 13_1_20CM_2_55_15 | reverse complement strand
ATAGGGAATGAGGTCGGCCGCATCAACCAGCCGGTTCAAGGCCTCTTCGCTTATTTTCCGCCGCCGGTTTCTGAACTGAATCTTAATAAACTCGTGCCACGCCTCGGCTGCAATTTTGTCCAGAAAGATGGTGGGGCCGGCCTTATGGAATGGACGGCCGGCAGACAAAATCTCTTCCATCAACGACGGCTGCGAACCTGAAAATACATATCCAATGTTGCGTTGCCTCTGGACTTCATTCCTCAGAACATTTTCAACGGCCGGACCGCCAAAAAGCTCGATCTGTTGAAATTCGTCGAGGCAAATCGCCATCCTGAAGCCGCCATTCTTGGCCATCTCGGCGGGCATTGCAAAAACATCGGCGGCCAGCACCGATGGGTCCGCGCCTGCGAACCGGCTGAATGAGATCGATGTTTCACCATTCAGCGGATTGAAAGTAATGGTCGGTTGCACCCGCTGGATAAATCGGCCAACCAGCCCCTTGACGCGATCCCAAGGTCCCGCGGCACGTAAAACTCGTTCTGCGAATTTTTCGAGAAACTGTTCGTAATTCGCATAGCTGCTGACGGTGATATTCACGGTTCGGATGTGCCGCTTTTCGAGCTTGAGAAGCGCCAATGAAACCAGGGAACTCTTGCCGAATCGCCGTGGGGATAACAAAAATAGCTTCTGGCCGTCCGCCAGATCGCGGATGAGATTTTGCAGCTCCTTCTCACGGTCAACGAAATGACGTTGCTTGACGATCTCGCCAAATATGAACGGATTTTCCATAGCCGGTATTATACGCTAAAAAGCGTAACGCCAAATGGCGTTACGCTAAATGGCGACTCCCTATACCGGCGCGTTCACGCGCACCCTCGAGGATTGCATCCAGTTCACCGCGGTCGATCAAAGTTGTATGTCTTCTATACTCAGGTAAGCTATTTATCCAGATGAGAACGGTCTCTTTCATTTTCGGCACACACGGATTCCAAAGCATCCGTATCCGGTAACAACCGCGCCGGGAACTTCACGGTGAATGGCCGCGTATACATTTTGGGGTCATCGATCGTCACTTCGATATCCATATGACCGAAGTTCGCTCGCCGGAAGCGCTCGGTGATGTGCATGGACTCACTATGAGGATGACCAAATGCGTCAAGCCAGGTTCGGTCGTTAAAGCCCACGCTCTCCACGACCAACGTGTCGCCGTCCCACTTGCCGGTCGAATATCCCATCCACATGGGCTCAGGATTCGCAGGAAGCTTGCGGCCGTCGGTGTAAATCTGCCGGGGAGGATTGGTGTCCTCCAGAATCATGACGATCTCCATCGGCGCTTGGATCATCTTAAAAGGTGCAACCAGCGTTGAAAACGGCACGCCGCCGGGAAGACAGTGCGAAGTGGGAACGTCTCTGCCTTGGCTCTGCCCTCGTTGCTTCAATAGGGCAGCCGCTTCGGGCCGCATGGGCTCCTCGCCCGGTTTGAAGTCGGCTAGAACATTCAGAAAGTATTTCGAGAACGTTTGTAAATCGATTCCCGGATCGATTTGGTTCACGCTGCGCGGGGCGGGACCCTGCAACAACCGCAGCATCTCGCCGGGCTCGGATGCGTAAGCCTGCCACACTCCCGACAGATCGGGCTTGCCGTTCGAGGCGCGCGGAGTGGGCGCCATGAGGTTGGGCTTCCCGTCGCGCGTGCGCGGAATCCGCGGATCGGGATGGTTGAGCCACTGCGCCTGGGCGCACGTCGTATATGCGAGCACGACCGCAAGCAGCGCTTTGCGAACAAAAGTGTTTTCCATGACAGGGACTCCCAATGGCCGGAGACGATAGCACAAATGTGCAAGGCTGGAGAATCTCCCTATCCATGAACTGTTCTTAGAGGGAGACGCCCCCGGTTTCGAGAGTGGCCTGGCTCGGGCTAGCTCTTTAGCAGCCTGAGCGGTTCGCCTGGCGAGTAGCCCGGGAAAACCCGATCGATCTTCTGACCGAAGTGGTGGCTGACCAGTTCTCCCAAAACATCGCGGAAGTCCGTAGTGACGGCCAGGTCTCGCCCTTCGAAAAGCTGTTCGGGTTCCAGACCCGGCCAGCGCCCGTAGACTTTACCGCCACGCACTGGGCCGCCGAGCACCATCATCACGTTGCCGTGGCCGTGGTCGGTGCCGCCATTGCCGTCTTCCTGCACGGTTCGGCCGAACTCGGACATCGTCACCAGAACGATGTCTTCCATTCGATCGCCCATGTCATGGACGAATGCGGACAACGAAGCGCCGAACTGTTGGAGCAGACCGGTCAACTGGGGAGTCTCGTTCGTGTGATGGTCCCAACCATCGACATCGGCGAAAGCCGCCTCCACACCAACCCCACCTTTGATGAGGCGAGCAATCTGCTGCAGGCCGCGGCCAAGTTCACCGCTATACTGGGCGCCGTTGACGGGACTGTACGGACGGCGTTCGATCGACTGAATCATCTTCACAGCTTCGAAGGTTCCTTTTCCCTGGGCCATGAGTTGTGCATCCGTTGTGGTCGCGTATAGGTCTTCGATGATCGCAGCGACATTCGGATTGCGAACCTTGAACTGTTCGAGATCGTTGACCACGACTGCTCCGCGGTTGCCGCGGAGCGTGCGCGGCATTTTGGCGCCCGCAGCAATCGCTCGAACCGGCGAAGTATTGGGCGTGGCCGGCGGCAGGGCGCGATTCAGCCAACCGTCCTCGGCGACTGTTCCCGGCGTGCCCGATTCCATGTAGTCCTGCGCTTCGAAGTGGGACCGGTTGGGATCGGGCGAGCCGCTGGCATGGACAATCGCCAGCAGCCCGCTATCCCAGAACGGCTTCAGCAATTGCAAAGAGGGATGCAACCCAAAGCGGCCATCCAGGTCGATGGCGCCATTGTTCTTGCCGGGCGCCGGCACAGCGATGCTTGGGCGTAGCTCGAAATAACGTTTTTCGAAAAACGGCACGACGATGTTCAAACCGTCAGCCGCGCCGCGCTGAAAGACCGCCACCAGGATCTTCCATTTGCTTTCGCCCTGCGCGGCAGCGCGAAGCAACCACGAGGGAGCGGCGCCGAACCCGGCGGCCGCAATGGCAGAGGCACGAAGAAAGTAACGTCGTGTGATCATAGCTACCTCCTTTGGAAATCAGGTGAACTCATCACAACCGTTACGAGCATTGAAGGGGTCGCCTCCTGGCGCTGAATGCCCTTCTCGATTGCGGCCAGCATGGCTGAAGACGGCGCCATACCCAATAGTTCGCCAGCCACCGCAGACGGCGGTTTAAAGTTGAAACGGCTCAGATCCGCCCGCACGCCTGCCACTTGACCGGAGGTCAATGCCGTCGCAAAGTTGACTCTTCCCAGAATACCCGCTGTATTTGCCCAAAGCTCGCCGGTGTTTGGATAACCGGTCGGTTCCACCTTACCGTAGAGCGGCTGGCCCAGACTCGCAATCTCCTGGGCAAGGACCGAGGTATCCGTGACATCCGCGTTCAGCGCGCGCACCGCGCCAACGACCACCTCGAGCGGCGATTTCAGCTTCGACCGCCAGGCACCCTCGGACAAAAACTCGGGCGAGCCGAACATGGTTTGGAGCACCGCACGCAGGTCGCCGTCGGTATTGGTGAAGGTTTCTGTCATGCGGTCCACCAGCCGTTGCGGAGGATCATCTGCAACGAAGCGCTGG
This sequence comes from Acidobacteria bacterium 13_1_20CM_2_55_15, assembly GCA_001920875.1. GTDB lineage: Bacteria > Acidobacteriota > Terriglobia > 20CM-2-55-15 > 20CM-2-55-15 > 20CM-2-55-15. The sequence goes on along the minus strand of MNKP01000091.1, from coordinate 28,068 downwards.
GCGAGCTTCTTGGAAATGAATTTCGCCGTTGATGGGTGATGCGCGAGGATGTCGATCACTTCTAAACCATCCCCTTCGCCGCCGCCGGCGGGAATCCGGTGACCGAGGACTACCTTTTCCTTCCTGTCATGCATGCCGGGATTGAACCAGAACTCCGCATATTTGTTGAGATCGAAAATCGTCCAGCCCGTGAAAGCGCGGGCTACAGCAATGACGTCGGCTTGCGTGTAGCCTCCGTCAACACCCATCGTGTGCAGTTCCATCAGCTCGCGGCCATAGTTTTCATTGATCCCGGGCCGGCGTAGCGCGCCTACGGCGGCGGCGGGCGGAGGAGGGAGATCATCGCGAGGGGCTTGCGATTGCCAGTTGTCCAGATAGAAGAGCATCGCCGGATGGCGGGCTGTCGCCAGGAGCATGTCCTTGAAGTGCCCGAACACATGCGGGCGGATGGCATCGCGCTCAAAGCTGGTGAGCAGAACGCGATCCTGCCCTTTGCCGTTAAACACATTAAAGTGATTCATCCAGAAGTCGGCCAAGACTTCCTCGAGTTGCCGATTCGAGTAAATGGCGCGGTACAACTTGTTCTCGATCAAATCGGAATTCACCAATTCCTGCGGCTGCCTTACGGCCATTGCCTCGCGGCGCAGATCCGGCAAGTCCGACAATGCTTCAGACGGAAGCACGCGAAGGACCTGGCGCCGCTTTTCGGGATCCAGGGAATTGAGCAGAGCCATTTTTTCTTCACGCGTTCCTCGTTGGGCCGCGCGTACCTCCTCGGGGGAGAGCAGATCGGTCAGCGGCGGCATCAGCCGCCGAAACTCCTTCTGGCGCGCCTCCTGCTCGGCCTGGCGCGCTTTAGCCGCTTCCTGCACCCAGTCTTCGGGCAAGCCTTCCAGTACCTGTGGCGGGACGTTGGCGAGGACCACACGGCGATCTTCCGGGCGCAACGGAGTCAACAGTGTCCGTCGATCTTCGACCGAGCAGTTCATCAATCTGCCGAACTGCTGAGGAGTAAGTATTGACTGCGCCGCCGGCGGCCGTATCACACGCCCCGGTGTAGCCGGCGAGTACTTTTCCTGAATCTGCCACATCGCCAGCTTCAGAGTCTCGAGCGGCCTCAATTTCGATTCGAGAACCGGGTTTTCCTGAACCCGTTCCGGATGTAACTGCAGGTCAATCCATTTTTGGACACCCAGCCGGCGAACTTGTTCCGCATCACCCGGACGCGGCCCGAAAGTCAGGCGGTTGAGCACATGTACGATCTGCTTGTCGGCCGAGAGTTTCTGGTCAAAACGTCCTGTGGCGTTCCCAGCGAAGGCCACAGCAACTACCAGCAGCAAAGGTACGCTCAACAGACAACCCAAGCGTTTCATACCGAGACCTCCTTAATTCCATTTCTTTATCACAAATGGAAGCCGCGGATCACGCCGATGACGGGTTGCCGCATCATCCCGCACTCCGCGGCTAAAAACGTTGGGCAAAATTCTGAAAACCACACGATAGTAATAGACGTCCGATCCGCTCATGTTGTTCCGTATCTTCAACTATTCACATCGCTGGTGAATGCCGCCGATTGGGAATCTACCTTTGCGCTTCCGATCAAATCGTTCGCACGATGACTGGAAACAGCCGCACACTGAAATTCACTAATCACAGGTGCGAAGAAGGTTATTTCCGGCACGGAAATAATTATGTCGCGTTCAAACTATATGGCTTCGCTGCCGGACTCAATCGTCTTTGAAGCGAAAGTAATCATCTTCAAGCCGGAAATGATCGCTTCGAAGCTGGCCTTTGCCTTCGAAGCGGTTAACTTCGCTTCACGAATAATCAATTCCGCTCTGGAAACGGTTAACTCCGAACGCGGGCTGAAGCCGCAGTGATATGGTCGACGCAGCATAAGAGCGAAAACACATCTTTGGATTGTCAGAGTTTCCTCGCACTTCAGACTAATGGTCTCCGACTTACCTTCAGGGCCGCCGGCGACTTCATGATATCCCCGCCGTTGATCCGCGGCTACGCGGCGCTCGGGATGATCGCTGATAGAGGAAAGAAGTTGCGAGTAGGATCAGGCCAAGTGCGATAAAGCTCAGGATCCGATATCCGCGGTCCAGCGAAGAGGTATCGTAGAGAAACACCTTCCATATGGTCGCGCCCATCAAGATCAGCGCCTGCCAGCGTAGGAATCGCGACTTTTTCCAGAAGCCAATGAGCATGAGGCCTGCACCGTAGGTCATCCAAAGGGCGGAGTAGGCAAAATCCCGGATAATCGCAGAGGTCCGATCTGCGCCCGGACCAGCTGTCTGCAATTGTCGCCGCCACGCATCCGTGATCTCCTCGGTGAGTGCGGCTAATGCAAATACATTGATCATGACGACCAGGATCGCCACCACGATTCGATCACCTTCTCTGCCGGCATCCGCTAACCGGTGCGCCACGGCCGCCGTGGCCGCAATAGCGACGGCGAAGGCTAGCATCCGCTCATTTAAGAGAAGTTCTCTTACGTCGAAATGATCGACGCCCAGCAGACGCAGTGTGCCCAATAACAACGCGATCCCCCCAAGTTGCTTCATGTAACCCGCTTCCCTACGCTCGCCCACGCGAACGAGCGCCGCGCCTTCCGCGAACCAGCCGATTGTAATCCATGGCGCATGCATGCCGATCGGCACCGCCGCTATGAGGAAAGCCGTTCCGATAGCCCAGTGCACGTCGGCTGTAACGGGGATCACACGATTCCTCAGTAAGTAGGCGATCAGAAAATAAAGGCATCCCAGCCCTACGGCTGCGATTGCGGCGTGGCTACTTTCAGCCTGGTGCTCGAACAGTTCCCATACTTCGAAGAAATACGTTGCTGCATTCAACAGAGCGAGAGTTGGGATGGCGCCGGGCCGGAGTGCCGGGCCGGATACGAAGGGCGCCAGCGCAAACGTAGCGAATAGGGCTGAAACAGCAACCAGCGCAGTCCAAAACTGATCAATCGTGTAGAAGCTGCTGTGCCAGGAGGAATAGAGAATCAGCGTCCCAACATATGAACCGATCAATACTCCCGGCCACGGACGGTAACGGATCAGAATGAGTGTGCCTAGGTCGAGAATCACCAGGTAGGCAAACAGGCCAATGGCATTGTTGACTCCGGTGGACAGCGCAATCGGCGTGATGAAAGCACCGAGCGTGGCAAACACAGCGATGATTTCTGCATCCTGCCACAACGCGAGACCGACCGTTACCGCCGTAATGGCCGCCATCGACAGGAATGCCAGCGGGTTCGGTATCAAGTTGTAGAGTTGCGAGCAAGCCCACAAGGAGAGATACAAAACGCCGATTCCGATGGCCTTCAGCGAATAAGAAAAAATAGCGTATCCGCTGCGGCGCACCTGCTCGCTCCAGAACACAACGGCCATGCCGCCCAAAAGTCCAATCAACACGCGGCCCGCGGGGCCAATCCACTGGTTGTCGAAGGCGTACTTCAGAAAGTAGGAGACGCCGATCAGCATCGCAATGATGCCGATTCGATTCAGCCAATGTGCGCCGATTTTGGATTCCAATTCGGCTTGCGTATCCGACTCGGTCTTTGCCGCTGGTTTGACATGTCTCTGAAAGGCCGCACGTCCGTGTTGGGTGCCAGCCATCTGCTCCAGTCGATAAACTCGTTCCGTCAGTGCCGCAATCAGGCGCTGCAGCTCTTCATATTGTTCGTCGGTCGGCATAGGGAGATTGTCCGAAGTGCGCGACGAAACACGAGCTTCGCGCCTTCATTCCGGATGATACTCGATCTCGGCGAGGAGGCCGCGAATACTAACATGGCCGGCGGACCCTCCGACCGGCGCTTTTCCAGATGGTACAACTCGATCCCGAGAACTGGATCAACGGCAGATACAAAAAGCTGAAGCCGACTTAACCGGTTCGATTCATAAGCTTCTTCTGAAGTGTAGAATCTTCGCACGATGGAAACCGGCCTGGAAGGAAGAGTCGTCCTCATCACCGGCGCTTCCGGAGGAATCGGCTCGGCTATTGCGCGGCATTTTGCGGCCGAAGGCGCGAAACTTGTTTTGCATTACCGGAGCAGCCGGGCGAATATTGAAAATCTCGTGCGGACATCAAAATCCGAGAATGCGATGAGCGTCCAGGCAGATCTCACGCAGGAGAGCCAGGTCCGGCGGATTTTTGCTCAGGTGTTGAAGCGCTTCGGGCGCGTGGATACGCTCATCGCCAATGCAGGTTCGTGGGAGTCGCACGATGTCCCACTTTACAAAATGTCCCTTCGCCAATGGGAGGACACTTTCGACAATGTGCTTAGTTGCGCGTCCGGAGGACATTGCAAGCGCAGTCGTTTTCTTTGCATCGGATCTTTTGGCGGGTCATATCACAGGCCAAACCGTCGTCATTGCAGGGGGTATGGAAGGCCGGCTGCTTTGGCCTACTGAACTTCAAAAGTAAAAAAGGAGGAAATCAATGCCAGGGGTGAAAGATGCCAGCCATCTTTATGAAGTAGAGCGGCGGGCTTATCACGCCGAACGTCCCGGCTTCCGCATCACGGAACTTCAAATCTCGCCCGCTCAAACCGTGCCCTGGCATTGCCACAGCAACATCCAGGACACTTTTTACATCATTGAAGGACAGTTGAGGCTGTTCCTTCGTGAGCCGAAGGAGGAAGTGTTGCTTGGTCCCGGTGACACGTATTCCGTCGCGCCAAAGCGGCCCCATCTTGTAACTAATGCGTGCAATCGTTCCACAACATTCCTGGTGCTTCAAGGCATCGGCGAATACGATTACGTGCCGCTTGTGCCGGAGGCACATTGATAATTTCGGGGGAGGCGCATGACAACGTTTTACCTTGTGCGGCATAGCTCGAGCTCGGAAAGCGCAGCGGCTGCGAAACGGCGCCACTGCTCTCCCTTTACACCCCAGTCGAACTGCTCGTAATACAAAGATCCTTCGTGCGGCGGCTCGCGAAAGTTGTAAGGCGGGGCCACTCGAAAGCGCTCAGCATCCATCGGGAAATCGGCCAGCACAGTAAAACCACCTCGAGCGCACAGCACATCAGTCGCGCTTTGGGGATGCAATTGGTTTTGATCGCATATGCAGGAGCAAACGGTGAGCTTCTTCCAACCAGACGAGTTTGTCAGAAAGCGGAAGCGCGGCAAGACGTTCCATCTGACGCCGGCGGTGATCTTCCCAGCCACGTTCCCAAACGCGTTCGTGAAAATCGGAGAACTTGTTGTTCACGGCCTCATTCATCGCTACTCTTTCGCAGCTGTTTCAGTTTCTCGATGTCCTCTCGATCTTCGGGACGGCCTGACAGTGTCTTCAATTCAATCAAATCTTCGAGGCTGCAAAAAACGGCCGGTGTTCCCGGGGCCACTTCTTGGCGAACGGCGCGCCGGTAGGCGCCGTCGAAGTCGATTGGCGGCTCGAGAAACAGATCGATTTCGGTCGCCGGATGAATATCCGAAAACAACGAGAAGACGGTCATGTTTTTTTCCTGTGCCCATTTCTGGCGGTTCGATCGATCGACGAAGTCATCGAAATCCACAGGCGCGCGAGGACGGTATCCAAGCGTCTTGAGAGCTCCGACAGTTCGCTTCAGGTTGTCCGAGTCAACTGACAGGAGGAGGTCCACGTCCGCGGTGAATCGGAGATAACCGTGCGCCACAACAGCCAAGCCGCCAACGATCAGATAGCGCACCTGATTCTCGTTCAGCGCCGCTACTATGGCAACCACGCTATCCCGTCTCATGCCGAGGCGATTATACCGTGATCAGGAACATGGCTCGCGCCACAGGTTGACCCTGCCTTTGGCCCGCAGAGACTTAGCCGGAATAAACAGCTCTATTCCGAATTGAAGGTTCGTCGGACCACTCACGCCTGCGGGTTTTTTGTGGAAAGGAAGTTCTTCCGTCAGGCTGCGAGAATGTAGCGTTGCTCGATTTCCGATCGAATATGTTTACGGCTCTCGTCGGCGTTCACGTCGCCGCGCTCCATCAATTCCACTTGAAGGGCCAGCTCCGGGTCTTTGATCACGTCAGGGAACCAACGGGCAATGTCGCCGTTCTTGAGGTGAAAGAGCCAGGTCGCGTCGTCGACGCCGTCCGCGATTTGCAGGAAGATTGCAAGGTTCTGGGCCTTGAGGTTGAGTTTCCCTTCGGGACCACGGAAGTAAGAACAGAGATCGGGCCTCAACTCGCCTTCCGCGTACTTGCGGCGATGGCGGCGCCGTTCTGCGCGTGGGGGGTGAACTCTGGAATACAAATGGAGGTTTACCGGAATCGCGCAGCCAGGCCACAGCTCGCCCGGATGTAAGGTCACATTTTCAAGAGGCGCGGGACTTTCGCCGACGCTCTTCCGGAAAATGTTCAGCATCTCTGCCGGTTCTTTTCCGATCGCGATAACGACATCGATCGAAGACAAAACGGCGGGCGCGACACGGTCCGGCTCGAGAGTAACGACCAGGAATCCGTACATCCACTGCGAGACGGTCACGCCCGCAGCTTCCCACGATGAGGGTAAGACGTGATGTGACTCGTCAACAGCAATCCAATGAGGACGGCCGGTCCTTGCCCGCAGTTCCTGAATCCGAGAGATAGCTGAGGTCGGCAGCGACCAGGGCTTGAATCAATTCGATCGTGCCGGCGCCGTGACCTTGTTTGGTGACCCAATCCACTCGTTCCTTCAGGGTATCGAGCGCATTCTCGACTGCGACGGAGCATTCGCACAACGCAAGAAACGCGTGATCGTTTTCCGCGTCGCCGATTCCAACCACGTTGTGAGGGGACAACCCAAGCTCGGTAAGCGCAACTTTCAATCCTGTGGCCTTATTCACACCGGAGGGCAGAATCATGACCGCGCCTTTGTTGAAGATGATCTGCAGTTCCAAGCCGAGATCACGAATCAACTCGACCGCCGTCTTCTCGTGAGGCCGCCAGGTGGCGACGATCACCCGGCCGACGGATACTCGATCGGCGCCTCTTTTGATGAGCTGCTGCCAGAACTCGTCGGGCGGCCTGTGAGCAAGAGGCCGTTCTTCGCGTGTGGCTGGGCGGTACAGCAGGGCGCCGTTTTCCGCCACAACACGGTCAAAAAGATCGATTCGAGGGAAAACTTTGATCAAATCGTCCAGTTCCCTCCCGGTAACGAGGATGAGTTTGCGGCCGGATTTACGGACCTCCTGGAGGGCTAAGATCGTGTCCTCGCTGACTTCTCCGTCCCATGCAATAGTGCCGTCATAGTCGCAGGCCAGGGCGTGGTATCGCATGAAACTATTCTCGCATGAGCGTAACCCTTGGCAGATGAACATCGGCCATCATGCAGCGTGCGCTGCCGCGGCCGATTCCTTCGAAAACGGGCAACGGCGATTCTACAAGCTGCGCAAATTTCTGAATCGCATCCCGCTGTTCGGGCCTTAACGACAGACATGCCGCAGTGGAAATTGCCAGGACACTGCCGCCGTTTTTCGTCTGTAACTGTAGGACGTTTCCAGTGAATTGCTCGATTTGCTTTCGGTCTATGGAAATGATCTCGCGCCCCGTGCCTTTAAGACTGTCGAGCACTCGCCGGCGTTGTGAAGCATCACCGATGGATTCACCGCAGAAGATGGCAAAGCGATCGCCGATGCTCAGCATCATGTCGGTATGAAAAATCGGATCGCCGCCTTCGTACGTCGACTGAAAGGTGACCGGCTTGTACCCGAGAATACCGCACAGCTCGTCCAGTACATCGGAATTGGTGCGAGGAGAAAGGTTCGCGTAGGCGAGGTGGTCGGCATGATCGAACACCACACTTCCGGTTCCTTCGAGGAATCGGCCTTCATTCTCGTGGTGCGTCAGGTCGATAACGCGAGAGACCCGGAATCCGCCGTTTTGCAGTTTCTCGATGATGTCGCGGCGGCGCTCGGGTCTCCGGCTGGGGGCGAACATGGGATACAGCACGACCGTACCGTCGTGATGGAACGAGACCCAATTATTCGGGAAAACGGCATCCGGCGTATGGAGTTCCTCTTTGTCCTCGAAGATGATCACTTCGACGCCGGCATCCCGCAGGCGCCCCGCCAACAAATCGAACTCGATGCGAGCGCGGCGCTCAATTTCCCTTCTGTTGGCATCGGTAATCTCTCTTTGAAACAAAAACGAGGGAGCGGTATCGGGGTTGAAACCAAACGACGCGGGTCTCACCATGGCTACTGCAGCAGGTATTTGCATCCGCTAAATCTCCAGTAACATAAGGATATCAAGTACTGCCCTCCTAAGTTAGGAGGGCAGTTTTCCTGATATATACTCTGCCGCTATGACCAAACCAAGCTTCAGCAGACTGTTGTTGGCGATTGTGATTCTCACTGCGGGTCGGGACTTCGCATGCGCCCAGGTGACGGCGACCATATCGGGAAAAGTGGAGGACGCCTCGGGCGCTGCGGTTGGGGGAGCAATCGTCGCTGTGAAAAATGTCGAAACCGGAGCGACACGCACGGTCATGACCGACGAGATGGGCAATTACCGAGCCCTCTCGCTGCCCGTGGGTTCGCACGACGTTCGAGCGGAGAAGCCGGGATTCCGCGCTGCCGTGCGCACCGGAATCAATCTGGCGGTCGGTCAAGAGGCCGTCGTCAATCTGAAGCTCGAGGTCGGTGAACTCACGCAAGAGGTAACGGTTTCTTTGGAGACTCCGCTCGTCGATACGACGACCGCATCGGTGGCAGGACTCGTTGGAGAACGTGAAGTGAAAGACCTGCCGCTCAACGGCCGAAGCTTTGACAATCTGATCACGCTGAATCCCGGAGCGATCAATTACACCTACAAGAGTCCCGGTACCGTTACGAGCCAGGGCAATACATTTTCCGTCGCGGGCCGGCGCCCGCTGGAAAATCTGTTTTTGATGAATGGAATCGAGTATACCGGCTCTAGCCAGCTTTCGATCACCCCCGGCGGCGTGAGCGGGAATCTGTTGGGAATCGACGCCGTTCGCGAATTCAATGTACTGACAGGTACATACTCCGCCGAGTATGGAAAGCGTGCAGGCGCGCAAGTGACCGTCGTCACGCAATCTGGAACAAACCAGTTCCGCGGATCGGTCTTCGAATTTTTGCGCAACAGCGCGCTCGACGCGCGGAATTTCTTCGATCAGGGTGCGATCGCTCCATTCCGCAGAAATCAATTCGGCGCCAGCGCGGGTGGACCCGTCAAAAAAGATCGTGTGTTTCTCTTCGGCAACTATGAAGGATTCCGGCATCGGTTGGGAATCAGCAGCCCCTCCGTGGTTCCGGACCAGGAAGCGCGCCAGGGCAGATTGCCGAATCCCGCAACAGGAGCGTATGCGACGGTGCCCAACTTGAGGCCGGAGATGTTGAACTACATGCAGCTATGGCCTCAGCCGAACGGTCCGGAAATTATGGTGCCGGCGACGCCGCCTGGAACAGGGCTGGTGCCGAGCGGAACGGCCTATTCGTACAACACCCCGAAGCAATCCATTAACGAAAATTTCGGCACCGCCAAGGGTGACTACATTGCGCGAGATCAGGACTCGTTTTCTGTTTCTTACACTGCCGATGACGGCAATAATCTCTCCCCCCTGGCCGACCCGCTCTTCGGAAATTACATTAGCCTGCGTTCGCAAGTCGCCACCATTCGGGAGACACATATCTTCTCTCCGCGCGTTCTGAATGCGTTCAGCGCAGGTTTCTCGCGTGCGGGGTTCGCTCTCGATTCATTTGCGTTTGCTACTTATCCGTCAAGTCTTTCATTTGTGTCCGGCCAAGGACCGGGTGGAATTGTCATCGGCGGCGGTACCACGACCACCGGCGCGGCGGCAATCACGTCTCCGGGTCCGAACAATGCCGCGGGCGCGCAGAATCACAGAAACCTTTTCACATCTACTGACGGTGTGCAGATCAGCCGTGGAATCCATCAGATCAGCGTGGGTGCATGGTTCCAGAAAATGCAGGACAACGAAAATACGGCTTCACGCAGGTTAGGCGTGGCGAACTTTGCCAGTTTGACGACCTTCCTCCAGGGCACCACTACAACTTTTCAAGTCGTGCCTAAACCTACCGAACTGGGTTTCCGGAGCTGGTTCGGAGCGTGGTATGCGGAAGACTCGATGAAGCTCCGGCGCAATCTGACCGTCCGCGCCGGCATTCGCCAGGAATTCACAAACGGCTGGAACGAAAAATTTGGCCGCGCGTCCAATTACATTGCGGATGCGAACGGCGTTTTACTGACGGATCCCCGCGTTGGAACATCGGCATTCACGGATAACAATGCGAGGTGGCTGTTCGGTCCGCGAGTCGCGCTCGCTTGGGATCCTTTTGGCAACGGCAAGACTGCGATTCGCGCAGGATTCGGCGTCTACTATACTTTGATCGACAATCTTGCTTTTCTATTGAACTCGCTTCCTCCCTATAACGGTTCTGTCACGTTCGCAGGTCAATTATCGAGTTTCCTCCCGATCACGCCCGGTGTTCAGCCGCCGCCGGCTTGTGGACCTAACGTTCCCGCTCCTTGCAGCACTTTTGCTCCGCAAGGTATCGAGGCATCTGCGAAGACTCCGGCAACCAACGAGTGGAATCTGACCATCGAACAGCAGGTCGGATCCAATATGGCTTTACGCATTGGTTATGTGGGTTCCTTCGGGTACCACGGACTGCTCAGCATTGATCGGAACACGATCCCGGCCCAGATTTGCTCGAATGCGGCTGGATGCGCTGTCGACAATACCGGCGCCACAAGGGCGCCCCAGGGCACGAAATTCATCCCACTGCTTCCAACGCCTCCGCCGCCGGCAAGTTCGGCGCGGCCGAATCCTTATTTGGGTGCGGGATTCTTCTGGTTGACTGCCGGCAACAGCAGCTATAACGCCCTGCAGGTGGAGATGTTACGGCGGCTGAGCCGGAGACTACAATTCCGTGGGAATTACACGTGGGCGAAGAACCTCGATATGAACTCGGCCCTGACGATTGCTCAGGCTCAGAACCAACCGCAAATGGTGATGGACCGCAATGATCTGCACAGGGACTGGGGACCGTCTGCGCTGACACCGACAAGCCAGGCCAGCATTTCTGCGCATTATGAATTTCCATTCGACGCAGCCGGCAGACTCGGCAAGCTGATTGGAGGCTGGCAAGTAAACAGCGTCACCACATTGTTGAGCGGTTTTCCGTTCACGCCTCAGATTGGCACGAACCGGTCCGGGGATGGAAATACCAGAAATCCGGACCGGCCGGATGTGAACCCGTTGTTCAGCGGATCCGTACTGACTAGGAAACAGACACAGTGGTTCAATCCCGCTGCTTTCTCTCTGCCGATCGCGAGGACCTGGGGAAATCTGGGCAGAGGAACGCTGCGCGGTGCGGGACTCGAAACCGTGGATCTTTCCTTGATAAAAACTACGCCGCTGACGGAACGCGTAGCTTTGCAGTTTAGAGCGGAATTCTTCAATGCGCTGAACCACACGAACTTCGGACCCCCAAATTCGATCGTGTTCGCCGGACAAGCCATCAGTCCATCAGCGGGACTGATTACGACTACCGCGACGACATCCCGCCAGATTCAAATGGGTTTGAAGGTGATTTATTAACACTGTAGCGGCGGTCTGCGAAGGGGTGAATGAATTCCAGTTGAGCGTACATCACCGTCATTAGTTCACACCTTCTATGACCGCCGGCGATCCTGGCTCAAAGATTGCC
>MNKP01000091.1:0-16390 GCA_001920875.1 Acidobacteria bacterium 13_1_20CM_2_55_15 | reverse complement strand
AATGTACTGCCGAAGCCGCCCGAGCAGATGATGAAGCGACGCTCGCGACGACGATTTGATCAGCAGTTGTTGCCGGTGCATGCGTTTGATCCGCTCTAGTGGAGCCGGCGCAGGGCCGAGAATCCGCATAGCATTGGAACGAAGCGAATCCAGGTATTCACCGATTTCGCGTGCCGTATCCGCGGCGCGTCCTCGATCACGATCCGTCACCATAATTCCAGCCAGCGCCGCGAACGGCGGGTAAAACATCGCCTTGCGGTATCGGGATTCGCGTGCGTAAAAATCTTCGAATCGCTGTGTGACGGCCAATTGAAATGTGTAGTGGTCGGGGAAGTAACTCTGGATCACAACTTCGCCGGGCCGGCCACCGCGGCCTGAGCGCCCGGCGACTTGGGTCAATAGCTGAAATGTCCGCTCGGCGGCGCGAAAATCGGGCAACGCAAGGGGAGCATCCGCGCCAACGACGCCAACCAGAGTCACACGCGGGAAATCGTGCCCCTTCGCGATCATCTGCGTTCCGGCGAGAATATCGATGTCTCCGGCGCGAAATCCGCCGAGGACGCGCTCGTAATCGCGCATGTGGCGCATCGCGTCACGATCGATGCGCCCGACCCGCGCGTCCGGGAATCGGCATTTCAGCTCCGCTTCCAGCCGCTCGGTTCCCTCTCCGACGTAATGAATGTATTCGCTATCACATTCCGGACATCGCGCGGGCGGGCGGCGGGCCAGCCCGCAGTAGTGACACAACAGCTTCTCGATCGAACGATGATAGGTCATCGCGACGCTGCAGGAGTTGCACTGAAACGTGAATCCGCAATGACGGCACAAGAGAAACGTCGCGTAACCGCGGCGGTTGAGAAGAATCATCGTCTGCTCGCCGCGATCGAGGCGCGCATTTATCGCTTCAAGCAACCTGCGCGAAAGGACAACCTGCTTGCCTTCGGCAGCATATTCTTCCCGCATGTTCACGATCTCGACGGCGGGCAAGGGGCGGCCCTCCACGCGCGTCGTCAACATCACGTAGTCGTATTTTTGGGATGCGGCGTTGTGGAAGGACTCCATCGAAGGAGTCGCTGAGCCCAGAACGACGGCGGCGCCAGCAAGCTTCGCACGCATGACCGCGGTATCCCGTGCGTGATAGCGTGGGACCTCCTCCTGTTTGTAGCTCGTCTCGTGCTCCTCGTCGACGACGATGAGGGCAAGGTTCCCAAGCGGGGCAAACACGGCCGAACGCGTACCGATCACGATCGGCACTTCGCCGCGATAAATCCGCAGCCACTCGTCAATGCGCTGGCGTCTGGTGAGCGAGCTGTGGAGGATGGCGATTTGGTTCGGAAAGCGCCTGGCGAACTGATCCGTGAGTTGAGGCGTCAGGCCGATTTCCGGGACCAGAATGAGCGAGGTCTTGCCGGCTGCCAGGAAATGCTCGACGGCTTGCATGTAGATTTCAGTCTTACCGCTGCCTGTGACGCCGTGGAGGAGAATGGGGCGGAAGCCGGGGGTACTGTTGATCGTCGATAGCGCTTTGGTTTGATCGGGTGTCATCACCAATTCCCCTCCTCGCAGAGGAGGGGTGGCGCGACAGCTTAATAGAAGCTGGCGCGCCGGGGTGGTCAGTTCGGCCGAGATGTCTTGCCGATCTTCAATTGAGGCTTCGCCCTGCCGGACTCGCGCTTCGCGCCACCCCGTCTGCGCCTTCGCTTTGCTCGGCGCATCCACCCCTTCTCTGCGAGGAGGGGAATGCTGCAGCCCCTCGACATGTTTCGCACTGATCCCCGGCGGCAGCGCGGCCTTCAGCACCTCGCCGATTGGCGTAGTGTAATAATCCGCAACCCAGCGGCAAAGGTTGAAAACATCGGGTCGCAGCAACGGGATCGCATCGAGAACACTGCCGATCTCATGCACCTCGATATCCGGCGGCGCATCTTTCCTGAAGCCGACCACAAACCCTTCTACATCTCGCTTCCGGAAGGGAACGACGACTCGGCAGCCAGTTTCCACGGGCGTCGTCAGTTTGTAGATAAAAGTCCGCGCCAGCGGCAGGCACACCGCGATGTCGGCGTACATAGATGATCAGGAACCAAGGCGGAACAGTTCAGCGCGAATCTGTTTCATGTCTTCCCAGACTTCGCGCTTCTTCTCGGGAGATCGCAGTAAGTATGCGGGATGGAACGTCGCAATGACCCGCATTCCGTCCATGTCGAAAAATTTTCCTCGCAGCCTGGAAATCGGCGCGGCCGTTTGTAGCACCGTCTGGGCTGCAAACGTCCCCAGGCAGCACACGATCTTCGGACGAATGGCCGCAAGCTGCTTTCGCAGGAATGGATTGCACGAAGCCACTTCGTCGGGCTCGGGGTTCCGATTCTCCGGGGGCCGGCATTTCAAAACGTTGCAAATGTAGACATCCTCGCGCTTGAGGTCGATGGATTCGATGATCTTCGTCAGGAGCTGGCCGGCGCGGCCCACGAAGGGCAGTCCCTGCTGGTCTTCGTCGTAACCGGGAGCTTCGCCGACGAAGACGAGTTCCGCATCGGGGTTACCCGAGCCGAAAACGATGTGTGTACGGGTTGGAGCGAGCTTACAGCGCTGGCAGTTGCCGATTTCGGCGCGAATGGCATCCAACTGTAGGGGCGCTCTATGAGCGCCCGGGCGGTCAATCCTTGAGGCTGCGCGCTGTCGCGCTTGCGCTTCGCCGACCGCCCCTACAGCTGCAACGTCTACGCTGTCCACACCAATATCCTTGAAGAATTCCAGTTGAGCGGCGATTTCGTTTCGGTTCATTTCAGCAATTGCACCACGCGATCGAGAATTCTGTCGGCCATGACATGTTTCGTCACGAGTGGAATTTCCTCGCTCTGGCCGGAAGCATCAATGATTGTCGCGTGATTCATATCGCTATCGAAGGCCGAATCAGGACCACTTGCAGGGTTAACTACGATGAGATCCAAATTTTTGCTTTTTAATTTTTCCAACCCATTTTGGAAATGATTCTCCGTCTCGGCGGCGAAACCGACCAAGATCTTGCCGTTTTTGGAGTTGCCCAGCTCTTTCAGGATATCGATCGTCGGTTCGAATTCCAGCGTGAGATCCGAGGTCTTCTTTTTGATTTTTTGCGTGGCCACCGCCTTCGGCCGGAAATCCAGCGGCGCTGCAGCTTTGATGACGACCTCGGCATCGGCCGCATGATCCACGACGGCACGCCGCATCTCCTCGGTCGTGCGGACATGAACGGTGTTCGGAAAATGCAGTTCGGTTGCGTCCGCAATTGGGCCGGAAACCAGTGTGACCTGCGCTCCCCTTTCCTGAGCGGCTTGCGCCAACGCATATCCCATTTTTCCTGAGGACCGATTGCTGATATATCGGACGGGATCGATGTCTTCGACGGTCGGTCCCGCAGTGACCAAGATCTTACGCCCTTCCAAATCCCGGCGCCGGTTCAGTATGCCCATGACCACTTCAACGATCTCTTCCACCGGCGCGAGCCGTCCCGGACCATAGGTGCGGCACGCCATTTGTCCGACTTCCGGCTCGATGATGTGAACGCCCCGATTCTTCAACGTCTCGATATTAGCTCGTACCGATGCGTGCTCCCACATCCGTGTGTTCATGGCGGGTGCAACCACAACGGGCGCGGTTACAGCGAGATGGAAGGTGGTCAGGAAGTCGTCCGCCAGGCCTATAGCCAGCCGCGCGATGCAATCGGCCGTGGCGGGTGCGACCAGAAAAAGGTCGGTCGAGTGTGCAACCAGGATGTGATCAAATGCGCCCTCGAAATCGGCGCCCGACCGTGCTCCCTCAAAGATATCGACATAAACTTTATTGCCCGAGAGCGCCCGAAACGTCAGCGGCGTGACAAACTGAGTGGCGCCCTTGGTCATGAGAACAACGACCTCGACGCCGCGATCCTGCAGCCGCCGAAGGATCTCTGCTGACTTGTAGCAAGCAATTCCGCCGCTGACGCCGAGGGCTACTTTCATTCTGAGGGATCATTCCTCCGGTTGCTCGACTTCTTCTTGTTGATCGCCATTCTGATCGGGGATTCGAAACTTCACGAGCCCCTGGAGAATTTCCTTTTGGGCAATCTGCGTCGCTTTATGACGTGCTTCTTTGAGCAGAGGCACGCTTCCGGCTTGTATTTGGCGGGCGCGGAGTGCGGATAGAATCACAAAGCGGTATTTGCTATCGATATTATCGGGAATGGTAATCAAGCTCGACCTCCGAATGAAGCGATGATCTCCTCAATTCGCGCCTGTTGCCGTTGCGGCTTCACAGTACCGCTACGCACGATGGATTCGAGAAGAAGTATGGAATTTTCCAGGACATCATTGACGATGATGTAGTCATAATCGCGATAAAACTGGATCTCGCACTTGGCGATCTCCAGCCGGCGGCGGATCACATCATCGGGCTCCAGCATACGCAGCTTGAGGCGGCGCTCCAGTTCGACGAAGGACGGCGGCAATATAAAAATCGCAGTCGCACCTTGGATTTTCGATTTCACCTGCTTCGCTCCCTGGACATCGATGTCCAGGATCACGTCGTTGCCCGTCTCGAGCTGCTCATCGACGAAGCCGCGTCCGGTGCCGTAGAGCTCGCCGTTGAATTCCGCCCACTCTAGAAACTGCCCGCGCTCGACCATGCCCAAGAAGGTCGCGCGATCGGTAAAAAAATAGTCCGTGCCATTGTGTTCGCCCTGGCGCGGCCGGCGCGTGGTGTATGAGACCGAGAATTTCAAGTCCGTGAAACTGCGAAGTAAATGTTGAAGTATCGTGGTTTTACCCGATCCGGACGGAGCCGATACAATGTATAGGTTTCCTCGCATTCGGCTGAGGCACTTTTAGTCTACCATAGAACGACTACTCCAGGTTTTGGACCTGTTCGCGGAGTTTTTCGATCTCGACCTTGATCTCGATAGCTGCCTGGCCGATGTTGGCGCCGAGTTCATTAAGGCCTGAGGTCTTGGAAAGAATCGTCGTGACCTCCCGGTTCATTTCCTGAAGGATGAAGTCCATACGTTTCCCGGCTTCATCCTCAAGGTTTTTCAGACCCGCAAATTGATCCAGATGACTGCGCAAGCGGGTTGTTTCTTCGGCGATGTCGCTGCGCTCGGCATAGAGCAGCGCCTCGGTTTCGAGACGATGCCCGCTGTCGGCAACGAGCTGCGGCGCGAGTTCGCTGACGCGAGCAATTAATTGCCGCCGGTAATGCTCGATGAAGTCTTTGGAGTGAGCGAGAATCGTCTCGAGATGCCGGTGGATGCTGGAAAGCCGCCGGTCGATATCCTTGATTAAGGATTGTCCTTCAGCGATGCGCATCTGTTTCAGTTGGGCCAATGCAGTACTCGTCGCTTCGCGGATTGTTTGAGCGATTAGATCATTTTCTTCGGCCGACAGATCGGTGGCGGGGACGCCAATGAGCCCGGGCAACCGCGTGAGCATGTCAAGGGTGACCTCACCTTGTATCGGATACGCGGCCTTCAATTCCGACAACATGTTGACATATGCGCGAATCAGCTGCTCGTTGACATCGAGCTTGATGTTTTCGCGTTTGTACTCAATGCGAACAAAAGCATCGAGCCGGCCGCGCTTGAAAGCAGTCGAAATTTTCTGGCGGATGACGTTTTCGAAATTCTGGTATTCGCCCGGAATTTTGATATGAATATCGAGGTAACGATGGTTCACACTTTTAATCTCAACCAGCACCGACAAGTTCGGGGCCTCGGCACGTCCGGAGCCAAAGCCCGTCATGCTATAGATCATGAAGTCACATCCTGAAATTGCAGATTGTAAAGCCTCCAGTAAAGGCCCCGCCGTAGGACAAGTTCTTCATGAGTTCCCGATTCGCGAATGCGTCCATCGGCCAGCACGAGGATGCGGTCCGCGCGCCGAACGGTCGACAAACGGTGAGCGATGACAATAGTCGTGCGTCCTTCCATCAGGTTCTCGAAGGCCTGCTGAACCAACGCTTCCGATTGCGTATCCAGCGACGAGGTTGCTTCATCCAGAATCAGGATCGGCGCATTTTTCAGCAGCGCCCTTGCGATCGATACGCGCTGGCGTTCGCCTCCGGAAAGCCGCAAGCCGCGCTCGCCGATTGAGGCACCGTAATCTGGAACGAAATCATCGACGAGAGCGGCTTTGGCTGCTGACCGGACGGCATCGTCGCCGGCCGTAGGATCGCCGTAAGCAATGTTGGCACGGATGGTGTCATTGAACAGGATGATGTCTTGAGTCACTATTGCGATCCGGTTACGCAGCGAATTCAGCGTCAGTTCCCGGATGTCCTTCCCATCAATCAAAATACGTCCCCCCGTTACTTCGTAGAACCGCGGGAGGAGGTTGACGAGCGTGCTCTTGCCCGCTCCACTGGGACCGACAACTGCGACAATCTCACCGCGCCGGACCGTGAACGAGATTCCATTGAGCACCGTCTCACGCGCCTCGTATCCGAAGCAAACGTCCTCGAAGACGATGCTGTCGGTGAACCCGCGCAGAATCTCATGGCCTGTATCCTTCTCGGTCGTCATGGAGAGAATCTCGAAGACCCTACCGGAAGCTCCGAAAGCTTGCTGGAAGGAATTGTTGATTCCGCTCATCCGGCGAACAGGATCGTAAAGCTTGATCAGCGCGATGATGAACGCAACGAACAATCCTGCCGTCATTCGCTGGCTGGCGATCTGATTCCGCGCATAAAGCAGAAAACCTGCGATGACGAAAATCCCAAGCACTTCCATCAACGGCGACGACAGCGAGTGCGTCATCTTCTGCCGCAGATTCAATTTGAAAATCCGTTGAGTGAGTTTGCGGAACTTGCCGGCCTCTGCTTGCTCCATTGCGAAGGCTTTAACGATACGATTGCCTGTGACGGTCTCGTAGAGACTATTGGCCATTTCCGCCATTTCCTGCTGATTGGATTTGCTGAGCAATCGCAGCTTCTTTCCAAACCAGAAAGCGGGATAAAAGACGAGTGGAGCCAGTACGATCGAAACCGCGGCCAGTTTCCAATCGATCGCAAAGATCGCGACGAGCAAAAAAATCAAAATTGCCCCTTGTTTGAGGAATTCTGCGAGCGTTTCGGATGCCGCGGTTTGAATACGCTCGACATCGCTCGAAACACGCGAAATCAACTCTCCCGTCGGATTGAAATGAAAGAACCGGAGCGGCTGGTAAATGATCTTGTCGAAAACGTCGTTGCGGAGATCACGGACAACAGCCTGCCCCAGGTAGGAAATCATATTGGCCGAGCTATATTCTGCAATCGCTTTGACAACAGTAACTGCGACGAGCAGAACCAACACGGTTCCGCCATCGAAACCGGTTACGCTTAATCGCGCATTGATGACAGGAATGGTAAGGACCGGAGCAGCCGAAGGGCCGAGCAGCGTATCAAAAATCAATCCGATCAGAAACGGCGTAGCGGCTTCCAGCACCCCGACGACCGCCACCAGGCCGAGCGAAACCAGAAGAACCGAAAAGTAGGACCGGACATATGCCCAGAGGCGCGCGCCTGCTGCTTTCATGATCGGTAAACCGTGGCGCGGACTTTGTCTTCAACTTCCTTGGGTTTTTGCATTTTTAAAATCTCGCCGGCAAGCTCCCGCAGCTGTGTCATCGAGACGGAGCGGATCATTCGTTTGATTCTCGCATACGCCCCAAGGTTCACAGACAGTGACGTGAAGCCGAGGCCCAGGAGGACGGCAGCCGATGGCGGATCCGCGGCCATCTCGCCGCAAACCGTAACGGATTTTCCCGTTGGCCCAAGCAACGCATACACCTGGTGCAGGCATCTCAGAATGGCGGGATGGAAAGGATTGTATAAATGGACAACGGACTGATCGGACCGGTCGATGACAAGATAGTACTGAATCAGATCATTTGTTCCGAGACAGAAGAAATCCACGCGCGAGGCCATCAGATCGCATGTTTGCGCCGCGGCGGGAGTCTCAATCATGACACCGACAGGGACACGCGGATCGTAGCGTTGCCGCTTCAGATCAAGCTCCCTGCGCACATCCATGATGATCTCGCAGGCGGCGTCCAAATCATCGACGGTGGAGACGAACGGCAACAGGATCCGCATTCTTCCATTGACCGAAGCGCGATACAGGCTCCGCAATTGTTTTTTAAAGACGTGAGTGTTCTCCAGACAAAATCTCAGCCCGCGCACACCGAGGTTTGGATTGATCCCGTCCCAACTCTTCTGATCGATACCGACATCGATAGTCCGGAACGTGACCGGCGCGCCTTTGGCTGTTTTCAGAACCAGGGAATAATCGGCTACCAGCGATTCTTCGTCAGGTTGTCTGCCTTCGCGAAAGAAATCGAATTCTGTGCGGTACAGCCCAATCGATTCACATCCACAGGCGATCGCAGAGCGCACTTCTTCGCTGAAATTGATGTTGGCTCCCAGCGAAACCGAGGCGCCGTCTTCCGTTACTGATGGCGCCGAAGCGGAAGCGCCGGCCAGCTTTTTGATTCTTCGGCCGTCGCGATCGCGGCTTTTATATTCAGCCTGCGTTTCTTCGGAAGGGGAACAGATAACGACTCCCCGGTCCCCATCGACAATCAACAAATCTCCTGAAGAAACTTCCGGCAGCGCCGCCACGCCCATGACGGCGGGTATTTCGAGCGACCTGGCCATGATGGCTGTATGCGACAACGGGCTGCCGGTCTCGGTCGCCAAACCGACGACGCGCTGCGCTCGCAGCTCAAACAACGTCGAAGGAGGAATGATTTTGCCGATCAGAATTGCGTCGTATGGAAGCTTTTTGAACGGCGGCAACGGAGTCGATCGGAGATTGTGAAGCAAGCGCCGTACGATATCTTCGAGATCGCCTCGCCGTTCCCGCAAGTATTCATCGTCGAGCCGGTCGTAAGCCTGGAAGAGATCGTCGCTGACCAGCTGAATCGCCCATTCCGAATTGATCGAGTCGGTTTCGATCTTCTCGATGATGCGGTCGACAAACAGCCGGTCCTCGAGCACGAGCAAATGAGCATCGATGAGAAAGGACGATTCCCGTCCGCTTGCCCGCCTGAGCTCCGCCTGCATTCGCTTGAGCTGCTCGCGAGACTTCTCAACCGATTGCCGGAATCGATCGATTTCTTTCCGCACCCGATCGGGCCGAAGCTTTAGATTGAAAGACACGAAGAGGGGATCAAAGGTTCGGACCGCTCTGCCGACGGCAAATCCAACCGAACCTACAACACCGTGGATGACTCGTTCGTTAGTCATTTCATTTCTAGGAACAGCCACAAAAAGGCACAAAAATCACAAAAGGGCTTCTTGTGTTTTTTGTGCTTTTTTGTGGCCAATTTCTTACCCCGCCAGATACTCACAGATGCTCTCTACGGCCTGCTCTTCATCGACGCCGCTGGCGCGGACTCCGACTTTCGAACCATACCCTGCCGACAGCAACAGGATGCTCAGGATGCTTCGCGCATCGGCTTCAACGGGGTTTGTTGGATCGGCTCGAAATAGAACGATGCTGGCTTGAAACTTCGAGGAGAGTTCGACGAGTTTAGCCGCAGCGCGTGCGTGAAGGCCAAGGCGGTGGCCAATCACAACCTCTCGCTCTCTCATGATCATGGTTTGGGGGCCAGCAAATGGCTCGCAATATAGATGCTGCTTTGTCCCTGTTCGCGGACGGCCTTAGCAGCCGCAGCAAGAGTGGGCCCTTCGCCCAATTGCGCGAATTTGATCAGCATGGGAAGATTCACGCCGGTCACGACTTCCACCTTGCCTTCGTCCAGGAACGTCGAAGCGATATTCGTCGGAGTACCGCCAAACATATCGGTCAGAATAAGAACGCCGTCGGGGCTTTTGACGCGCTCCAACGTTTTTTCGATCATCCCGGTTGCCGTCCCAACGTCGTCATGCCAGCCGAGCGAAACGGCCGCGATGTGGTGAATCTCACCCACAATCATTTCGGCTGCGTTTAAAAGCTCGATCGCAAGCCTACCGTGAGTAACGATGAGCCCGCCAATCATGACTTTATGTTAACCCGTCTTTTCCGCGTCCCGGTGCGAAACTTTGACGCGGTAACTCCTGACTGCAACGTGTTTCGCGATGGCATTGGCGATGAATACCGACCGGTGGCGTCCGCCGGTGCAGCCGATGGAAATCGTCACATAGGACTTACCTTCCTTTTCATATTGGGGAAGAAGGAAGTCGATGAAGGTGTGCACATGATCGATGAATTCATGCGTCGCTTCCTGCGAGTTCATGTAGTCGACGACTTCCCGGTCCGCACCGGTGTAGGGCTTCAGTTCGGGCACAAAGTTCGGATTCGGCAGGAATCGGACGTCGAACACCAGATCGGAATCGATAGGCACGCCATACTTGAAACCGAAGCTCACAAGCGAAACAAGCAAATGCCGGCCTTCTCGCTGTTCGAAGAGCTGGACTGCGCGCTGCCGCAATTCATGAATCGTGAATTGCGAAGTATCGAGGATGTGGTCGGCCATGTCGCGGATGGGCGCGAGCAGTTCACGCTCGAGCGCGATGGCTTCCAGCACCGGCCGGTCCGGATCGAGCGGGTGCGGCCGGCGTGTTTCACTGAACCGGCGGACAAGAACATTGTCTGAAGCTTCAAGGAACCACAACGACATTTCCAGCGATGCGTTTTTTTTCAGGTCCTGATATACGGCCGGAAACTCCGCGAGCGTCTGGCCTTCGCGGACATCGATGACCATGGCCGCCTTGCTGCCTTCGTCTTGGGATTTAACAATCAACTCGTGGAATTTGGCCAGCAGACTGACAGGCAGGTTATCGACACAATTGAACCCCCGGTCCTCGAGGGCTCGAAGGAAGGTTCCTTTTCCCGAGCCGCTCAGGCCGGTGATGATGATGAAAGAGGATGGCTGCATGGGAGCATTTTGAAATTGTAGATCGAAAATTCCAAAATTTCAGATATTTCAAATCTTGGAATCTCCAATTTGCAATTTCAATAGGGTCTTCCCCCATTTCATGCCTCGGGTTCTATCCACCCGATATTACCGTCCTTCCGTTTGTAGACAACGTTGAGGCGCTCGGTGTCCGCGTTACGGAACACCAGAAAATCGCCAACTGAAGCCCCTATCTGGATGGCGGCGTCATCGACGCTCATGGGCTTGGCCGCAACTTCGTGCGTGCGAATGATTCGAGGCAGCCTCTCGCCAAGGGCTTCCTCGACCTCGATAACCGACGTCGTGGAAATGACTTCTCCGGAGTGGTTGTTGTGACGCTTCCGTGTAACGTACCTCTCCTTGTGCTTGAGGATTTGTTTCTCCACCTTATCGAGCACTGCGGCAATGGACGTGTACAGGTCGGTGGAAACTTCTTCGGCATGATAGAAGTCGCGCCGCGTTCTTATATTGATTTCCGCAATATGGCGCTGGTGCTTTTCAACGGTCAGGATGAAATGCGCTTCGAGAACTTCGTCAATAACCCCTCGTAATCGTTCGAGCCGGTCTGTTGCGAACTTCCGTAAAGGTTCGGTGATTTCGATATGGCGCCCAGTGATATCGACACTCATAAGTGACCCCCATGCCGGTGCGCGAAGCGTGAGCGCGGTAGCGCGCAGCCTCAACTAAAGATCAGGACCTGAGGCGACGTTGATGAGTACTTGGAATTTTCAAATCTTCCCGATACTTTGTAATGCTGCGGCGTGTAACGGAAATACCTTCCTCTTTCAGCATCTGGGCAATCTTCTCGTCGGTCAGCGGGTTTCGCGCATCTTCGTTCTCGATGTATTTCTTCACCTTACGTTTGACAATCAGCAACGACGTTCCGTTCCCCATCGGACCATTCACTGCCTCGGAGAAAAAGAAGCGCAACTCGAACACACCCTGTGCCGTGTGCGCGAATTTGTTGGCGACAGCCCGGCTGACAGTTGAGGGATGTACCCCCACTTCCTCAGCGACATCTTTGATCATCATTGGCTTCAAATTATCGATGCCCTTATCGAGAAATTCCGTTTGGCGCCGGATAATCGCTTCACAAACCTTGACGATAATATGCTTGCGCTGCTCAATATTCTTCAAAAGCTGCACTGCCGATTTAAAACAGTCCTTGACGTAATTCTTCACTTCCTTGTTCAGAGCATCCCGCTCGAGCATATGGCGGTAGGTCGGGCTTAAACGCAACTGCGGCACTTCGTCTTCAT
This sequence comes from Acidobacteria bacterium 13_1_20CM_2_55_15, assembly GCA_001920875.1. Taxonomy (GTDB): domain Bacteria; phylum Acidobacteriota; class Terriglobia; order 20CM-2-55-15; family 20CM-2-55-15; genus 20CM-2-55-15. The sequence goes on along the minus strand of MNKP01000091.1, from coordinate 4,248 downwards.
TGGTCACAACCGTGTACTGATCGCCGACCTTCACGATGAAAACATCTGGCTCAATCAGCCTCGGCTGAGCTTTGTTGTATTTCTGGCCGGGCCGCGGATCGAGAGTTTTGATGATCTCGACTTCTTCCATGATCACATCGAGCGACTTGTTGAGGGCTTTTGCGATTTCCTTGAACTGCTTGTTCTGCAGCTTGTGAAGATGGTCCCGAACAATATCGACAGCGATGCTCTCGTCCTCGCCGAGGATCGTCAGTTGGATCATCAAACACTCGCGGAGGTCCCTTGCGGCGACACCGGGCGGATCGAAGTGCTGAACAACTTCCAGCGCATTCTGCACGTCTTCGAGCGAGTGGTCGCCGCTTTCGGCTATCTCTTCCAGAGTAATAGGAATTTCTCTGCCGTTCTCGTCGACAGCGCAGAGATAGCCGTCTTCATTCAGATTTCCGATGATGGAATGGCAGGCCAGCCGGACCTTGTCCTCCACAGTAGCCAACCCTAATTGCCATTCCAGGTGATCCGTTAACGTCTGCGGCTTGGCCAGGAAGTTCTCAAACGATGGCTTTTCAAAGATTTCGGTTTCACGCGGACGGGATGAGCCGTCGTTCAAATAATTATCGAAGCTTTGAAAATCGATGTCCGCGTAAGGATCGTCCGCGACAGTGTCCGGCTCGGCCGGAGCGGCCACTTCGACACTGATCTCAGCGGTCGGTTCCGGCTCCGTGACGCAATGATTCAGCGCCTCTGCCTCCATCAGGCGCTGGTATTCGGCGTCGGTCGTATCCGCCTCTCCATCCGCGGCGGCAGCGGCTTCGGGGCGCTCGTCCGGGTTCTCCGGATTCAGGTCGACTTCGGGTGAGGCCTCTGTTGATTCGACGATTTCTGTTCCTTCTTCCAGCACAGGATTTTGAACCAGCTCCTGCTGGATCATCTCCGTCAATTCCAGTTTATTCAGCGTGAGCAGGCTCACCATCTGCACGAGACCGGGAGTGAGGACCTGCTTCTGGGTGGGCTTTATAACTAACTTCGGTTCCAAATACGGCATTATCTACTTCTAATTTAAACTGAAGTGCTCCCCAAGATAAACCCTCTTGACCTCGGTGTCGTTTCCAAGCTCTTGGGGAGTTCCGGACCGAAAAATCGTTCCATTGTTGATGATATAAGCGCGATCTGTGACCTGCAAGGTTTCTCTGACATTATGGTCGGTCACCAGAACACCGATGCGTTTAGATTTCAAGTGGTTTATGATCCTCTGAATTTCGATAACCGTAATCGGATCGATCCCTGAAAACGGCTCGTCCAACAGGATAAATTTTGGCGAAATGACAAGTGACCTCGCAATTTCGACCCGGCGCCGTTCGCCTCCCGAAAGCGTGTCGGCGACGCTCTTCCGCACGTGAGCAATTCCGAATTCATCGAGCAAAATCTCCAGCCTGTCGCGCCTTTCTTTGCTCGATAGGGGCAGAGTTTCGAGAATAGCCATAATGTTGGCCTCGACGGTCAACTTACGGAATACCGATGCTTCTTGGGGTAGGTAACTAATTCCATTCTTCGCCCTCAGATACATGGGTAACTTCGTGATGTCGTGCTCGCCAAGGAACACGGAACCCGAATCCGGACGCGTCAATCCGACAATCAGATAAAACGTCGTCGTCTTGCCTGCTCCGTTGGGTCCCAGCAATCCGACGACCTCTCCCTGGGCGACGGCAAGGCTGACATCCCGAACCACTTTTCTGCCCTTGTAGGATTTGGTGACATCCACGGCTGTGAGTGAGATCATTTTTTATTGTTGCTGACCGGGTGCTGCGTCAACGTGCGCTCGCCGATTCCGCTCTCGACGGACACCGTGTCACCATTCTTTTTCATGACCAGACGCGCACCTTGGGTCAAGCCGTGTTCTTGATCGCGGACCTGGGCATTCTTTCCGCTCAGCGTAACCGAATCCGTGGCCGCATCATACACAGCTCGTTCGCCCGTGCCGCGCTGACCGGCTCGCGCCGCCTTGACACCACCGACTGCGGTGATCTCGGTGACGTTGTTATCGCGAAAACGGACAGTCACGTCGGGCGACTCCACAATCATATCCTGCTTTTGGGCATGAACATTGCCCAGGTAATGAGCCGAACTCAAGGTATCGTCATAATCCAGCTTCTCTGAAGTGGCGCGCACAGCCTGCAGAATCGACTGCACGTTGCCTTCCGCATGCACGCGCATGTTCTGCTTCTCATGCCCCGCCGCTTCGAGCCGGTCGGCTTTGATGAATACGTCTCCGCGCCACAATTGAACGTTGCCGGTATACCGCATCATTTCGGCATTTCCTTCCGCGCGCGCGGCTTTGACCAGCACTTGTCCGTCGGAATTTTTCGTAACGATACGGACATTCTTCGTTGCAGCAAACGAGTTTTCTTTTTGGTTGAGACGGATTTGTTCGGCTTCCAGCCTTTTCTCGGAATCGGTCACCACCGGGGCGCCTTCCAGAATCACCACGGCCCCGCCGTCTTCAAATCGCGCCGTCGCCGAGCGTCCCTGGTATTGCGGGTCGCGAAATTGAAAATTGCCGGATTGAACCAACTCCAAAAGCATATTGGTGTGGCCATCGAAACGGGCGGTTGTGCGGTCGGCGGCGCTGAGCCGGTCGCCGGACTTCAGATCGGCTCGGCGGAGTGTATTGAAGTTGACGATATCTTCGGCGTTTTGAATCGTGAATTCACGCCCCTGGATCGTGGAATCGCCCAGTCGCAGCGTGGAAGTATCGAACGTTTGGACGGAACCGGCCGCATCGCTGCGTATGACGTTCGATTCCAACGTTTGATCCGGCCCGAAAACCATACGCGCATTCTGGCGGGCTTCGATGATCTCCGCTTCGCCCTTTTCGTTGAATTGTGCATCGATCTCGCTGCCGGTGAGCCGCTGATGCGTTTCACCTGAAATCTTTTCGAGCTCGACATTGCCGCGCGTCTTGACGCGTTCGGCAGTCCCGTTGGAAGAAACGGCTGTCTCCATCCACGCGGCACGAATCTTCCAAAGCTCGCGTCCAGCTTGGGATCGCGACTCGGCGGTGACGTCTCCCTCGACGGTAATCGTCTTTGGTTTGTATGTTTCCGGCACGAGCTCAGCCCGGCCTCTTGTTCCGTGTATCCAGCCATTCTGTGATTTAACCGACACGCCGCCCGTCATCGTGGTCCAGTTTTCCTTCTGCTGGAATAAGGCCGAATCGGTTTCGACTTCGGCATGTTCGGCAGTCTGAATTTTCACATGGCCGGCGAGTTTGAGAAGGCCGCTTTCGAGGGCATACTCCACACGATCGGCGTGACCCGTCGTGCCGAGCTGTTTGACTGTCGCGCGTTGCGGAGAAACAACTGTCCTATCGCGATGCGTATAGATCAGTTCTTCGGAGCGAACAAACGTTTTTTGGTCGAGCTGTGCTTCGACGTTTCCATCGAATTGGAAATCGTTCGTCTCCTGATCGTATGTACATTGCTTGCCACGGATCTTCTTCGGCGGCTCGTTTTCCGTCGGGCCGTAGACAATGACATCGACATCTTCAAGGACACCCTTGTTCCCTTTCAAACCCAGGTTCGACTTCGCGTGAATCGTAAACAGAGTTCGGCCCCCTTCGGTACGCGAAAACGTGAACCCTTCGGTGTGAACGGAAACATTCCGGGGCAGCTGCGTCCCGCTGCGAATCGATTCCGAACCCCTTTGCGCGCGGCGCACGAGGTAATTCCATGCCGGCACTGCGGCGAGTCCCACCACGACGAGCGGAAGCAGAACGCGCAAGACTCGTACCAGCCGATGTATGAAAACCCGCTCTAGATTCATTCTTCTCCACTGAAGATATGAATGAATTCACGCTCGAAGCGCGAGATTTGTCGAAACCTGTGACCCTCACCCGGCGCGCCAGGCAATTCTTGAGGCTTCGCCCTGACGGGCTCGCGCTCCGCGTGGCTGTCGCGCCGCCCTCTCCCAGAGGGAGAGGGTCGCAATCCCAGACAACCTAGCATACAATACGACTCCGTTCCTCCTAATTGCATTAACCATTGCATACCACCAAGGAGACTCCACGTATGCAGGTGAAAATCAAAATTAACGGCAAGCTTTACGACAAAGACGTCGAGCCGCGTCTTTTGCTGACGCACTTCATCCGCGATGTGGCCGGCCTGACCGGCACCCACGTTGGTTGCGAAACCAGTATTTGCGGCGCCTGTACGGTCCTGGCCAATGGGCTCGCGGTAAAGTCGTGCACGATAT